>JAFYRT010000020.1 GCA_017546805.1 Muribaculaceae bacterium
AAGTTTGGAAAACTCTGTAAATGAAAAAGGAGAAAAACTAAAAGGACAATACAAACTTACAATAAAACATATAGGAGAATCAGGATTATATGGAGAGTATTGCACATTAGTTATAAGCACAAAAGATGCACAAGATAATAAAATAGAGATAACCTCCGAAAAATTCATGCTAATAAGCGAAATCCCCTATAACATAACCATAACAACAAGCGAAGGAGGCACAGCCGAAGCAAGTAAAACGCAAGTAGCACCTAATGGACAAGTCACTCTAACAGCCACCCCTCAAGAGGGCTACCGTTTTGTAAATTGGACAGTAGAAGGAGAGGTCGTCTCAACCGAGAACCCCTACACAGCAAAAATTACAGAAAACACAGAGTTTGTAGCAAATTTTGAAATAGATCCAGCATTACTTTATACTTCATCTATTAAATTACAAGTAGGAACTCCCGAAGACGTAGTTAATGGTTTCGCTGAGGATTTGGGATCAACTACGAAGGATGTAAAGATTGATCTAAATTCAACACGAAAAACATTGGACTTAAGTATTAAAGGTATAAAATTTGATTTCTTAGGTATTCCAGCACTTCAAACTCCATTTGATATTGAATTGAGAAATGTTCCATATACAGATTCTGAAGGAGTATATAGTATTGATTTTGCCCCAAATATTGATCTAGAAACACTATCAACAGATGTTGTAATAAATATATCTGTATATAAAGCTTATTTGTTTTCTCTAAAAGGAACAATTAATGGCTCAGATTTAGATTTAACTATGTATGTTGTAGGAGACGAAAATTTGATGTATATACCTTTATGTATTAATATTACTGGAACGGAAAAATAATTATTGGTGTCCGATAAACATGTGCAAGGGCTTATAATCACTGATTTTCTTGCTTTACAAGCCCCCCCCCTTGAAAGAGAAATATCGGCTGTCCGGAGAAATGCTGTTTTTGAAAATGCTTCTTGATTTTTATCGGACACCAATAATAATATTACTCCTTAAACTTGGGATTATACATTAGAATACCGAAACTAATACCAAAGTTCCAATTGTTTTTGGGGGCAGAGTAGTAGTTTGTAAACATGCTTATCGAAGCAAAAGGTAGGTTATAAGCAATAGTAATTTCGCCCAAGAACTCAGGGCTACGCATAAACTTGCCGTAAACAGCCTTATTGTTATCGGTTGGAGATTTCTCAATTTTAAACAGAGGAGTAAAGCAATAGAAATCACCACGCAATTGAAGGTTCTTTATAATATGCCAAATGGGAACAATACCCACAGCAACAAATTGGTTAGCTCTGAAAGCCTCGTTAAACACCGTTTTGCTATGAGGAGTAGGGGTGAATGCCGGAGCTTGAACAATGGTGGCAGTATATGTTGAGTTAAAGTTTTTGGTAGAAAGGAACAAATCTCCTAAAATTCCAATTCCAAAATGTTTGTTGGGGTTAAAATATTTAGCCGCTTTAGCGTGCATTACCAACCACGAGTGAAGTTTCTCATTTTTTACTTCGCTCTCACCTCCGGGTTTGTACATCTCTTTACCCGATACAAACTCTCCAACAATCGAAACCAACTTACCGTTCCATGGATACATTAAATTATTTAGAGTATTATGTTCGAATTTAGCCGAGCCCATAATCAAACTGTAGTTACATACATCGTTTGGAGTGTTGGCATAATCAATAACGTTAGAGGGGTAGAAAGTATCAGTAAGGTAACCATAACCAACTGAAATTTCAGCCTTACTGCTTGTCAAAAAAGGCAAACCTATTTTCAGTTTTGCATAAGCCTCTTGGTTCGAAATAAACGTAGGAGTCTCCTTTTGAACGAATAATCGTTCGCTGTCGTAATATTTCTTTTTAGAAAATACGCCCATTACCTTTAAATAGATAGGTAGTTTACTTGGCAACTCAAATTTAGCCGAAGCCATTCCCGAGTTATACGACCTTCCTATATATCCATTCAAATCAATATCCAAAGAGTAGAGGCTCAAAGTCTTGTATTTGGCATCGAGGTACATCATATTTGTATTACCCGAAGATACATACCCACCCAAACCAAATTCAAACTTATCTTTTAGTTTTGCATCTAACACAAGAGAAAACATCCCTGTTGTATCGTTATAAACAGCATGAGGAATCATTTCAGATATCTTATTATCCGACATTAGCTTATAGTAAGCATTCTCCATACCTTTAATATCAAGAATATTGGAACTATCCTTTTCAACCTCAAACTGTTTTCTGATAAAAGATTGTTGACTGTTGTTGCCTCCATTAACAACAATCTCATCAAAAATTAAATCGGGAGTTTTGCTTTTCCACTCGGCGCGTTGCATGGCTTTGGCATATTCAGGAACATGTCTCGATATACGCGTTTTTATGGAGTCTGCCATAGCGAGTCCCTTTTTGTATCCAATGGCATAAATCATATCGGCTTTATGAAAATCGAGCAAGCCGATAATGGTATCCAAACTGAACGAAATCAAGATACCTTCATTCTCATCAACGTTATAGTCTGTCTTTTGCATAACCATAGCATCGATTTGCGACATCAAATCTCCATCCTTTGGATTAGTTGGGTTGCCCGCCACTTTGCTGCCAATAATAAAATCGGGAGCAAAATCCTCTCGCATAACATCAATAGGGAAGTTATTGTATATACCACCGTCGTAGAGTAGGATGCTGTCCTTCTCAATAGGTTTGAATACAAAAGGGAAAGTCATGGATGCCCTTACTGCATCGCCCAAATCGCCATTTTTGAATATGACTGCCTTTTTATTGAAAACATCCGAAGCAACGCATCTGAAGGGAACAAACAGATTGTCAAAATTACCGCCCGATTGAGCAGTGTAGGAGCTAAATAGTTGTAAAAACCCGTAGTTCATGGGAGTAGGGTTAATCAAACTCGAAGGTAAGAAGTTTGTCGAAACCTTTTTTTGCCCTTCACCAGCACCCAAATTAATCGATACAAAACGAGGAGTTGGGTCTCCTTTTCTAAAGTAAAACTGTTGTTCTCCGCTAATTTTTCCTGTACTCCAACTCTCAAACTGAGACGATTTTACAACCTCCAACATCTCTTCAGTTGTATAACCCATGGCATAAAGAGCGCCAACAATAGCACCCATCGATGTGCCTGTAACATAGTCAATGGGAATTTCGTTCTCTTCGAGAGCCTTAATAACACCAATATGTGCAATACCCTTTGCTCCACCACCGCTCATAACCAACCCAACACTCTGAGCCGAGCTGTTTAATACAATAAATAAAACAGCAACAACAACAATCAGGTTACGGTATAGCAGTTTCATGGTATATTTAAAATATTAATCGTTTAAAGGAGAATTGTAATAAGAATCTTTGAATCCTAAGAAATATAGTATTCCATCTAAACCAATGGTTGATATAGATTGTTTTGTGTTGGCTTTAACTTTAGGTTTTGCATGGAAAGCAATACCCAATCCTGCAGTATTAAGCATAGGAATATCGTTAGCGCCATCACCAACAGCAATAGTCTGAGCAATATTTACATTTTCAATTTGAGCTAACAGGCGTAAAAGCTCGGCTTTACGTTTACCGTCAACAATATCCCCAATGTGTCTACCTGTCAGTTTACCATCAATAACCTCCAACTCATTTGCATAAACGTAGTCGATACCAAATTTACGTTTAAGGTATTCGCCAAAGTATGTAAATCCTCCCGAAAGAATGGCAATTTTAAAACCGACAGTTTTAAGAGTCTTCATCAATCGCTCAATACCTTCGGTCATAGGTAAGTTCTCGGCAATATCTTTCATGACGCTAACATCCAAGCCTTTCAATAGAGCCACTCTGCGAGTAAAACTCTCATGGAAATCAATCTCACCTCTCATAGCCGATTCGGTAATCTCTCTCACCTCTTTACCCACACCTGCGCGGTCTGCAAGCTCATCAATAACCTCGGTTTCTATAAGGGTAGAGTCCATATCAAAGCAAATCAATCTTCGAGTACGGCGGAAGATATTGTCCTCTTGGAACGAAATATCAATGCTCAACTTCGACGATAGCTCAATAAACATAGCCTGCATATTGTTTTTATCTTTTGGAGTACCTCTCACCGAAAGTTCAATGCACGAAACGCCCTCTTCTGTCTCCACCTCCTCCAAAGGCATTCTACCTGTTAAACGTCTAATGGCATCGATGTTAAGCTCATTTTCGGCAACAATCTTTGTAACCTCGCCAATTTGCTCGGCAGTAACACGACGTCCGAGAATAGTAATAATATATCTGCTCTTACCTTGACGTCCAACCCAACTGTTATACTCCTCCTCGCTCACAGGAGAGAAACGGATATTAATACCAATCTCGGTAGCTTTAAAAAGAAGCTCTTTAATAATATATCCCGAATTTTGGCTGTTGGTTGCAAACAGAATACCCAACGATAGCGAGTGGTGAATATCAGCCTGACCAATATCCAATATAATAGCATTGTATTTCGCCAAAATATTAGTTAAAGCACTTGTAACACCGGGGCGGTCATCGCCTGTAATTTGTACAAGAATAATCTCTTTCTTATTAAGCTCTTCCATAGCGTAAAGATATTAAATTACAACACATGTAATAGTAACAGCGAAGTTACAACTTTTTGTTAAATTAGGAATGGTTTTTGATAAATTAGGAATTAGGAATTAGGAATGGCTTTTAATAAATTAGGAACGAGAATATTCCTAATTGTGGCGTAGCCACGAACTAATTCCTAATTTCTAATTGGCACGAAGTGCCGTACTAATTGTGGCGCAGCCACGAACTCCTTTTAAAATATAAACCCCTTTTGCTAATCCCTCTAAACTATCAGCATTTTTAATAATTAATCTACCGTTTATGTCGTAAACATCGGCAGGGAAAAGAGAATCGCTGCTAACTGCAACCTCAATAGCGGTAGGCTCACCGTTAAACGATATAATATATCTGTCGTAAGCTGTCTCGTTGTTAAATTTCAATACAGATTCAAATGGCAACCATTCGCTTTGCAATCTCTCAAAGCCACCCTCAATATACTCAAACGAGTTGTCGCTTGCAGTTGCGGTTTTATATGTAGCCGACAACACAGCCCCGTTTACCGATACGCTCATATTATCGGGAGTAGCCGTAATATTTACATTCTCCACACCTTCAACAATTTTAACGTCAGTTTCAGAATAAACCAAATAAGGAGTGTTGGCACTCATTACTCCACTGAACGAAGTGAAGTTTACCATATTGTCCTTTATCGAATCAAACACATAAACATCGCCTCTTATATTTGAAGTAGAACACTCAAAAGGCAAAACAATAAATTTCATTTCGTAGGCACCAATTTCGCGGTCGAAGTTAAACTCTGCAGCGCTAAAGGCAATGGGAGAGTAGAAATTATCACACTCCGAAAGAGTAACAGACGCAGCCATATTGTAACCGTTGACAACATTCTCTCCATTGGTTAATGATGTAGGAGCATCATATTTGTTGTTACCCGAAACAAAAGCAATAGCATTAGCCGATAGGCATGGAGCTTCACCGTTAGAGTAAACAACCTTTTTATCATTGTTACCATAGTAAACATCCAACGAGTATAAAGTTTTCGAAGCATCAGCAACCTTCAAATCATCACCGTTGGCATCGGCAGCAACAATATCAAAGCTATTTCCCAATGCACTTAAAATTTGAGTTGGAATAGTAAACGATTTTGTGTTTGAAATATAAACCAAATCACCATTGTTATCATATACTTTAAAACCAACCGCGCCATCGCCCTCAATAATTACATTACCATTATTTATAGTGAATTTGTAGCCATTGCATTTATGCTCATCTGAGTAGTCGCCATATTGACCAACATCACCAACCGAGCCAATGGGATGTTCGTTGTTAAAATCGCCCCTAACAGCACCGGCAGCCATTCCCGCATAGTTGGCAGGCGAAGGCTTAATGCGGTCATCAATAAACACAATATTATTGTTTTTAGGATAGTTCTTACCCTTAATATAGTTCAAAGTCTCCTCAATATCCTGAGCAACGGTAGTAGGATTGTTGTCGATATAGAAACTGCCGTAATCATCCTTGTAGTAACCCAAACTATAACCGTTGTCTTGAGGATGTTCAAAGAAACCAAACACCTTAAAGAATTCCGTTAAATCCTCACCTGCAGCATCGCAAGCGTGGCGAACAAATTTCAAACTCTCATCCTTTAAACGAATAGTAACCCCTTGTCTTCTAACCATTGGGTCGTTACGCAACGCTCTGAATAGGTTGGGGTAGAAGTTAGGATTATTACCCAAAACATGATAATAGTAGTAAAGTTTGGTAAACATATAACATTGCTCCCAAATATCCCTTCCGCTCCAATGCACACCGTTAGCAAAGTTGTTAATGGTTGTCGATAGCTCATCGGCACGCATAGTCAAGTAACCCTGTCTGTAAACAGCAACATTAGAGAAAAGGTTATTCGAAGCCTCGCTACATCCCACCATATTAATCAAGTTTTGGTGAATATGACCATTCTCATGAGCAGGACCCCAAATAGCACCGGTACTTTTCATCTGTTCATAACTCATAACGCTCGATAAAGTATTTTCGTTATAGTAAGTACCATACGAACTCGCATACATATAGTTATGGTCAACCGACGAAACAATCAATAAGTTATTGCAGTAACCGTCCCAATCCTCATAACCCATCAACTCTTGTTGCCATTTAATAACATTATCCCACATGCCTAACAGTTCAACCATATATAACGGGCAATATTGTTTAACCAAACTGCTGTTCATGGCAAACATCAAGTAGTCGGTTTTTAAGTTAACCACACTGCTCTCCTTTAGCAGGTAACTTTGCAGTTTGCTCCAATCCATATTGGTGTCGCCTTTTGTTAGGTCAAAATAACCATTAACTTTACCACCCTCAATATGAATTTTAATATCCTCAATATCCGCCAATTTGGGGTATGAGTAGTTGCCATTGCCATCATTAGTAACCTCGGCAGTATAGTAAATAAACAAGTTGGCATCCTCGCTTAAAATAATAGAGTTCAATCCCTTTGTAAGAGTAGAGGTAACACCTGTGCTACTTGTTCCGCTTACAGCCTCAATTTGTAGAGTACAACCTTGAGGAACGTCGCTATCAACAAAAATCATAATCACATCGCCACTCTTACCACAAATACCTGTTGGGTTGCTCAATCGGCTGAAACAGTATCCATTTTTAGTAATACCTGTCCACGCATCCCAATCCCAATCGCTGTAAACCTTGTAGTCGGCAACACGGAAACTCTTTTCGCTCTTAGCCCAGCTACTCTCATAAACAGTCCAGCTGTTATTCTTGCACTTAATAACCATATCTTGCAACATGGAGTTTGTAATGTCGTTGTTCGTGAGAGTAAGACGCAAAGCATCATCAGACATATTAGCATACTCAGTTTTCAGAGAAGTACAAGCATAGTCCTCAAAAAACTTCATCAATCTTGCCTGAATAACAGATTTGTTATCTTGTAAATCTCTAAACTCATTATATTCGTTTTGAGCATTAGCAATCTCCTCTTGCGTGATATTGGCAGCCTTCAAGCACCATATCGAAGCCTCAGAGCCAATATCCCAACCAACAACATAATTACCTTGACTCGAAGCGCAGTGTAATCCCGTAGTACTATAATCGGTTATAGTAAAAGTAGAAGTCCATTTGTCAGAACCTTTGTTTATGGCAAAAGTATTTTGAGAAGTACCTGTGTGGTATGGAACCGATAAAGTACCCCTTTGAGCCTGAACGTAACGCCCTGTTAAAATATTCTGTAAAACAAAATTATCTCCATTTGAAATAACCTTCCAATATTGAGCAAAATTGTTGTTGTCTATAGGCATACACTTAACAGAATTGTCGGCAAAAACCTCAGTCATGGCCAAACCATATAGCTGACTAATGAATCTATAAATCTTTCCTGCCACAACTTCCGACTCAAGGTCATCCATCTCATTGAAGTGATTTTTTAATTGCTCTTCGCTAACTTCGGTAACCACCTCCAAAGTCCAGTCCGAAGCAGTAGAGTTTCCTCCGCTACCGGCATCCCAAACCACAAGATTTTGACCACCGCCATCGCAACCATAATTTTGGTGGTGCAAACTGTTTCTGCCCGAAAAATCGGCAGTAGCACTAACTGTAATATAATTTGTGCTGTTGTCAGAGTTGTTATCGCTATATTTGATGTAATAAGTTTTAGGCTCACTGCTTGACGTGCTTGTAGCACCGGTACTCAATCCGTTAATATATCTACCTGTTTTAGCATTACGCAACACGTAACCACCACCGCGCTCCTCAACAATCCAAATTTGCGAAAGGTCGGTATTAGAAACCTTCTCCTTAATACTCAAATTATTATTCTCATTCTCCGTAAGCAGAGGATTAGCCCAACCGGTATAGTAGGCATTGCGGTTCTTCAATCTGAAAAGCGAGTAGTTAGCCAACTGATATTGCAAAAGTTTTTCGCCACTAAGTTCACTCCCATCCCCAACAGTAACAGCATAAAAAGCCCAGTCGTTATTACCATTTAAAGATGTAACAACACCATTGTTCCAACCAGCCAACGAAGCATCTCCGGGGCCATTGGCATCCATAATCTTGCCATTAGCATCGTTAAAGTAGAAGTGTCCATTGGTGTTGTTAATAGTGCCATATGTATAGTAAACGCTCTTGGCAGAAGTAACACTGTTGCTACCACCCTGAGTTAAACTACCAAAGTAATTACCGCGTCCTGTTTGCAGGTAGTATTGCCCTGCACTATTCCCCTCGACAAGTCTGATAAGAAAGGCACATTTCTCGTTTGCATTATCTCCCACAGCCGGCACATCAGTATCCTTAACAAAAATCATATTATGCCCCGTATTTTCATAAGCATAAGTCTGACGTCCGCGGTTATATATCAAGTACCACTGATTGGTAGTAAGCGAAGTAGCCTCCCCACCAATACCTTTAATAACCTTGCCCGACAATTCGCTCAACTGAGCCATGGTAGGAGTCGCCAAACAAAGCAACAATGCCCACACAACAAAAGAAAATACCTTTCTCATATCCTAAACAAAATAGTAAAATACAAATAAATTATCTCAATCTACAAATGTAAGAACAATATATGAAAAAATACCATTTTATTTTCAGTTTTTAGTCGTTAGAAAAGCCACAAGGTTATCATCGAGACAACCTCGTGGCTTTTTATTGGCCCAATTAGACTAATTAGTCATATTGGTCTAATTAGATGAACAAACTAACAACTAACGACTACCCGTTAGGGCGGCTTTAGTCGATAACCAACAACTGGAGTTTACTCCACTTCAACTACCAAATATCGTGAAGTACTCCAAAATAGTTGTGGTTTGGAAATGTTAAGTACCAAATATCCATTTCCGTCTTTGTCTAAAGAGTAACTTCCATTGGGATGAGATGTCAGAATCTCAGCCTTTTTGCTACCAATTTCTATCGATTCAACCTCTCGCAAGTCGGTACATGTAAAGTAGTTGTGGTTGAAATCTCCTTTAAGAAGATTCTTACCTCGTTTCTCAATAATTTTTTGCTCACGTAACTCTTTTGACGATCCTAATGCGTAATAAACTCGGTTTAGTTCGCTATCTTGCGATGATATAACCTGCGATTGAGATGTATTCATTTGAGTGAGAGTGGTAACAGCATGGTCAAGCTCGGCAATCCTGATGTCGCGTTTAGAGAGTTCGTTTTGGAGGTCTGTTATAACTCTACTTTTCTCCTCAATCATCTCATTAAGAGAGGTTATAGCTTGCTTTAAAGAGGCTGATTCGTTTTTACTATCCTTAAGTTGTCTTCTAAGTTTTTCAATCTTTTCTTTATTATCTTTTAAAGTATTGGTTATTTTATTGATGTCTTCAATTATCTGATTTTTTGCATTTGCATCAATATCATCTCCTTTATTTGTGTTTATAACTAAAATTTTCTCAACACTTTTTATATCAGCAAGTGCCGATTGAACCTCTGTTATAAGAAGTATCATTTGCTCATAGTCCGCCTTTGTATGTGCATTAACCAACATAAGCGAATCAACCTCGCGTTGTAGAGTTTCAACCTCTGCACTCTTTTGTTTTTGACACGAAACCATTAATACAACTCCCGCAACTGCCACTATCGAATAAATAAAATTTCTCATAATCATAAAATTTAGATGTTAAGTTTCACGAAAGTATGCATTAATAAAATATTATCAAAGCATATAAAAGTTTTTTATCTCAAATTAATCTTTATTTAGGGTTGAGATTGTATCTATTAAATCGAGTTTTATATCTTCCCAATTCTTGTTTAATAAACAAATAGGATTAAAGTCATTTTCTGCATATTTAAAATTAAGGAATTGTGATATTAGTTTGCTTTTATCATGATTCCATTCGTATCTATCCCTATGTAGAGATATTACATCCTCAATAGAATATGTATCTAATAATAGATGTATATCCCAAAAATCTTTCTTCCTTCCACCTCGCAATATAACATCGGCTTTCATAGCAATAATATCCTTTACGCTCGCCATTTTTATATTATCGATAATTTCTATACTATCAATAAATTTGTCGGTGTACATTAAATCTAATTTTAAGATATTATTTTCATCTTCGCCAATATAGTAACTTCTCCCAAAACCAACAATAGAGCTATTGTCAGTACATTCATAGTATGCAAAATTTTCCTTGAGGAAGTCTTCGTATATTTTGAAGTCAAGACTTCCATGTTCTGCATCGGTAAATAAATCAATATCAATAGATTTTCTATGTCCGTATCTTAAGCTTAAATTTGTACCACCTACTTAAGCAAAATTGATTGAAAATTTCTTCTCTCATTATTATGTTAAGTGCCTTAATAAGGGTTTCGGTAACTGTATTATAGTATAACATTGTTAATATATATTTTTAGTTTTGTATAGCTCGTCTATCTCTATATTGTAGTATTTGGCAATCTCTTCAATCTCCTTGTCGTTTCCTCTTTCAAGAACTCTTTTTATAACTGCGTACTTATTCTTTTCCCAATCAATAGTTTTGAAGTCTGTATCCCAAAAGAGAATACTTCTAACGTTTGGAGCTTTTCTTTTCTTTCTACTATCCTCTTTATATTTAGCTATATTATAAAGCACTTGTAGAATTAGAAGAAATCCCTCGTCATAACCAAACATGTTTTCTATTTTAATTGCCATTTCGGTTGTTATGTTTCGCCTTCCTGTTATTATGGCATTGAGAGTTTGACTATGTTCGTTTATTTGCTTTGCGAATTCTCTTTGACTAATAGATCTTCTTTTTAAGTCTCTATCAATTATTTTGCCGGGATGAATACCTTTTAATAAATCTATATTGTATCTCATAGCTATTTACCTTTTTCTTTTGCAAATATATATAATGCAAACAAATTTGTTTGCATTATTGTTTGAAAAAATCTTCTACACCTATAAAAACTCTAAAATTAAATTGATTGATGATGTTGCCGAGCGTGAGCATAATCAAGAAACGAATGTTTCTTAATTAGTCGGCCCTTAAAAAGCCATTAAATATTTATTAATCAAATAAATAAGAATATAAATATTTGGAAATATCTGCAAGATTTTATATCTTTATGGTATAAAACTTGCAGATTTCTATGTTAAAAATATCGCCCAACAATTCAGGATTATTCTCA
>JAFYRT010000021.1 GCA_017546805.1 Muribaculaceae bacterium
ATCGGCTGTCCGATAAAATGTGTACTTTTACTCATGGTTATACATGTTGGAGCAAAAACAAAAATAACCTAAAAGGACTGATTCCTGCAATATGGAACCAGTCCTAATTTTTTATTCTCTCAAAAAAGTTTTATCGGACACTAATAATTTTTTAATATTACTCTGATTCAAATACGTCTTTATTTCTCTTTTTGATTTTTATCGGACAGCAATAACAGAAAATAAATGAATTCATCAATAATCATATAAGATTAAAAGGAAGGATTAATTTAATTCAACTTAATGATATAGAAATACATACATTATTATAATCTACCTACAAATAAAGAGTGTGCCAATCGGTACACTCTTTGTCTATATAAAGATTCTAATATGAGTAGAAGTCCGGAATATTCTATTCTTTTATTCCAAGTTCTTCTATTAATTTTCCCATTTCAGTATATATGAAGTTATAATTTGAATCATCCCTTGATGCAATAGATTTCTTTGAATTTTCTATGGCTCTTTTAAGACAGCCTCCATTTTTCTTGAATAATCCATGTAAGGAATGTTTTCCTAGAAATTTGTCAGATACATCATATCCACATTTATGTTTTAACCAAGTTTTTAAACCATCGTTACTCTTTAATGCGGTTGAATATTCAAAATAATAGTAAAAGAATACTTCAATAGAGGGAAATGATTCGTAGAAGTATACTTTACAATTTGTCCCATATAGCTTGTTAGAGATTGTTTTATTATGAAATTTGTTTTTGAGTTCTCTATATTTGGGGTTGTTAACCTTGTTATCCATATCTATAAGACAGTGAATTTTTGTATACCCTTCATTTGCATATTTTCTTATAGCCCTATCTAATTCGTCTAAATTATAAGGTTTTAGTTTCATGTGTGAAGGTTTTGTCTTTAAGACATCTCGCATAGATTCCATGTAATACTTTTCAGTAATACCTTCCCCAATAAAAATCTCTATATCTCTTAACTTTTTCATAGTTAACACTCTTTTATGAAATCTAAATATGCTGAACCTAAATCTGGTTTTGCTCCCAATCTGCCAATTTTATATGCATGATAAAGTGATAGATTTTTGTGTAATCCCATATCGCTTACTCGAGTATATAATGATGTTGCACTTGACTTCTCCTTATCTACTAGATACACCATATCTCTGCGAATAAACTCCTCCTCTAATAATAATATATTATGAGTAGAGAAGAAAAGCTGTGATTGCTCAGAATTGTGTAGCATTAGTGCAATATAATATGTCATTAAATCGTAGTGCATACGATTTCCCAACTCGTCAAAGAAGTAGATATGATTCTCTCTAACCATATCATACAAGTAATCCATTAGTTCTGTAAATCTTTTTGTTCCATCAGATTGAAAAGCAGAACGAATTTCAAAATCGCCATTGTCTGAGTGGTTAGTAAAAGAAACATCGTTCAAACGGATGAATTTTTCCTCATCAGGCAATGATGACTGTTTGATTAATTCAACATATTCAGATGACATATTGCTTGAATTATCGACAATAGACATATTTGTAATATTAAAGTCTGCTTTATTAAGAAGATTTAGATAAAACTCTTTTTTGAGATTGTCTTTACATACATTATTAATTTCTGCAACCATTGATTTCCCAGCACCATCGCCATTAATATTATGAATTCTTCTTCTAACCCAATTAAATAAGTGCATAATTTTTGAGGCGTCATCATTTAATGAAACCTTCGCAATTGTACTGAGTACAGTGTGATTGTTGAAAGTAGCATCTTTTATTGAAGTTTGTGTTTTTGCAGACATTTCCAATGTTTTACCAAACCTAATATTTGGACGCTTATCTATTCCTACATACTCACGATAATAAAAATCTGCCTCGTTTCTTGTAGGGTTGTATGTTAATTTTTCTCTTATGATATGTGTTTTGCAATATGATACTTCATAATTGAATTTAATACCATCTTTATAGAAAGTAACTTCCATACATGTTGGTTTATCATCCTGTAAAGCAAAGGGTGTATAATGAATTATACTATTTTGTTTATCGTATGTAGGTATGCATAAAAGATTGAATAATGCATCCATTGCATATAGTATATTTGATTTACCAGAGGCATTTGCTCCATAGAAGACACTAAGTTTATTAATAAATACATTTGGTTTAACCTCAACCGTAAGTAAGTCTCTATTGGTTTTGTCTTTTGTTGCCTCAAAACTTATAGTTTGCTTATCCCTAATAGATAAAAAATTCTCAACAGAAAACGAATGTATCATAATATCAAATTTTTATTATATAGTATATGTATGACAAAAGTATGTAAAAAATATTATAAATGCAATTATTAAAGCAAATATCGTAAATTATCTACAAAAACAACGTAAAAAATATAAATTTGTTGTATTCGGAAGTGTTGTAATAGCGATTTTTTTAGGTTTTCAATTTTGATATGTTTTTTCTTACCTCAGAAAAGGGTATTTTGCTAAAAATAGTATTTGCACCCTCCTCCCTATATTTTAGAAATTCAATCACTTTTGGCGTAAGCCTCCTATTGTTTTGTATGGATATATTTGAGGATGGAGAATAATTAGTAAAGGAATCAGTTGTTCGAAAATTCCGAACAGTTCAAATAGAGGGTACGCGTTTTCGCCGTTGGGCTACTCAGAGGCTTCACGAAAATATCCAAAAGGGTTTTGTATATTTGTATTTAATTTTGAATATTTCTAATATTAAATACACTGCATTCCGTTGTAAAGTAAAGCCAGTAATGGTATTGACTCCAGCATTTATGATCTTATTGATTCGCTTTGCCATTATTGAGGATACTATTACTTTGTTTTCATTGACTTCTTTATTTCATCTGCGACAAGTTCCTGTAACTTGTTTTTGGGTAGCAAATATTGATATTCGGCAACGCCAATTGGTTTGTTAATATCTTGTAGAGCCAATTCTACATCCAGATGGTCTTTTTCGGCACATAAGATGATTCCGATAGATGGATTTTCATCGGGAGCCTTTTCTATCTTATCCAGCAGGGATAGGTAGAAGTTCATCTTACCTACATATTCGGGTTTGAATTCGCCAATCTTCAATTCAATGGCAACCATAGAACGGAGTCGGCGATGGAAAAAAAGTAAGTCAACACGATACTCCTTATCGTTAAAGGTCAGTGTATGCTGATTACCGATAAAACTAAAACCGCTACCCAGTTCCATTATAAAGGTTGTGATTTTCTGAACAAGACGACGTTCCAACTCCAACTCTTTCAATGGTTCAACTGCATCAATGAATCCAAGATTATAACTACTGCGGAACACTTCATTGGCGTAATCAGCTTGCTGAGCAGGCAATGTAGAGTCAAAGTTGTTGGACTTCTCTACTGCTTGTATTGAAAGGTGGTATTCGGACTTCAATGCGTGATTTAACATATCTCGAGACCATCCTTTTGCATATACTTCGTTAGCGTAGAATACGATATATTCAGGAGGCAAATCATAACTCATAAGGAGTAGATTATGGCTCCATGGCAAAACTGCTACAGCCTGTTGCACTTTTATATCGTATTGACAATAACGAAGATAAAAGCGTTTCATATTCCATAGGTTTCTTGGAGATAATCCCATGTCGGGATACTTTGTTTTCAAATCTATGGATAGTCTCTTTACGATACTATCGCCATGCTTGCTGTCAACCTTTCTCTCGTCTAGCAACTTACCTATCTCCCAATAGGAAGACATCGCAATAGTATTCAATTGTTTTGCTATACGTAATCGAGAAGTTTCAATTACTGCTACAGCCTGTTGCAGTAATTCATTGTAATCTTCTTCGCTGAATGGTCTTGAAACGGTTAAATCCTTCATAGTCTTATCTCTCTATTGCTTAAACCTTATGCAAAGGTATAAAAGATTTTCGGTTGCAATGTAACTAAACAGGCTTAAATGCCTTTTATATATTGAATTATGATAATATTCTGTTTATTGTAACTTCACTTCCCAATGAAAACAGTAGGTAGATTCTGTTCCCTTTTTGTAGCTATAGGCTCTTCAACGCCTTTTCTCTTATCAAAATAGAGCTATGACCACTTCAAGATGTAACTCAACTTTCAGATGTAGCCAAATCATATTGTTGTGTGGTTGCAGAGCAAAGCACCCCATTCTTGTATGTAGCTTTAATGGTGCCTTTGAGTGTCGGGGCTGTTGTTCCGAACAATTCCACCAATTCCATTTCAGACATCCATGTCGTATTAGCTCCTTATTTTGAGAAATATGTAAAAACAGACGACTCTAATATTCAATCGGTATGTGTTGAATAATTGGATATGGCAAAGACTGAAAGAGATGAAATTTTACGTCAATTGCAAGAACGAGACAAAAGTATATTTAACCTGTTTCTAAGAATGTTTTTATGTTCTTATTTGATTTAAAATCAGGGGAATGTGGGGATAAAAAAGAAAGACAAACCATCAAAAATGATGATTTGTCTCTTTCGGTACCCGGAGCGGGACTTGAACCCGCACAGCCGTATTATAGCCAAAGGATTTTAAGTCCTTCGTGTCTACCGATTCCACCATCCGGGCGAAACCATTGGAGCGAAAAACGGGACTCGAACCCGCGACCCTAACCTTGGCAAGGTTATGCTCTACCAACTGAGCTATTTTCGCATTTGCATTTGCGGGTGCAAAGATACTCTTGTTTTTTGTATTTGCAAAAAAATATACCTAAAAAATAACTAAATATTTTAAAATAGTATCTTTGCTGTGTGCTTATGGTTTTGATTTATAGCTGTATATGCTTATTTTGTGTTGCTAAATTTACTGTTTTGCGAATACCCCGTTATTTTTATATATTTGCTTTTTCTTTATACTATATATAACATAATAATGAAGAGAGTATTTGTTTTAATATTATTGAGTCTGTTTGTAAAGACAGTTTCGGCAAGCGGTTTGGTAGACTATGTCAATCCGCTAATGGGAACAGAGTCGACATACAGTTTTTCGCATGGCAATACATATCCTGCGGTGGCAGTGCCTTGGGGGTTGAACTTTTGGTCGCCTCAAACAGGCGAAAACCGCAATGGATGGATGTATGCATCAACCGATACCGTTATCAGGGGCTTTAAGCAGACTCACCAGCCAAGTCCGTGGATTAATGACTATGCAGTGCTGTCGGTTATGCCTCTAAGCGGGGAATTGAAGTTGAACCATAAAGATAGGGGAGTGGGTTTCTCTCATAATAACGAGGAGGTGCATCCCTACCTATACTCGGTTACTATGGATAATGGGGTAAAGGTTGCGCTTACGGCTTCGCGAACATCATCGGTTATGGAGGTTGAATACCCTTCGCTCGATGGGCAATATTTTGTGATAGATGCTCAACATGGCGGTTGCAAGGTGGATATTGACCAAATGCGACGCAGGGTTACGGGTTATGTAAAGAATCACAATGGCGGAGTGCCTGCAAACTTTACAAACTATTATGTAATGGAGTTCAGCCACCCTATTGCAGAAAAGGGTGTGATGATTAACGACTTTTTGTTTGCCGGCAGGAGTGTTGGAGAACACGACAGAGTGTGCGGATATTTGCGTTTTATTATACCCGAAGGGGAGAAACTTACAGTTAAAATATCATCTTCGTTTATCTCTCCCGAACAGGCTCAACTAAACTTCTCTCGCGAGGTAAAGAATAAGAGCTTTGACGAGGTAAAGGAGAGTTCCGTATCGCAATGGAATTCGCTATTGGGTAGAATAGTGGTTGAGGACGACGATGAGGAGGCAAAGCAAACCTTCTATTCTTGTCTATACAGGGTGTTGCTATTTCCACGTGAGTTCTATGAGTATGATGCCGATGAAGCTCCATTCTACTACAGCCCTTATGATGGGGAGATTCACGATGGTTATATGTACACCGATAATGGCTTTTGGGATACTTTCCGAGCCGTTCATCCGCTGTTTACATTGCTCTATCCCGAGGTGTCGGAGAGAGTGATGCAATCGCTTGTAAATGTCTATTCCGAGAGTGGTTTCTTGCCTGAATGGGCTTCGCCCGGACATCGCGGATGTATGATTGGCAACAACTCGCTGTCGTTAATAGCCGATGCCTATGTAAAAGGGATAAGGGGCTTTGATACAGAAAAGGCACTTCAAGCAATGGTGCATCAAACCGAGACACAGGGCGAACCGCTGTCTGTTGGTCGTAATGGATATCAAGAGTATTTTTCTTTGGGATATGTGCCATACCCCGACTATTACGAGGCAACAGCCAAGACCCTTGAGTATGCCTATGCCGATTGGTGTTTGTCTGCCTTTGCTTCGGAGTTGGGTAGAGCGGATATAGCTTCTGACTACGAATCCACTTCATATAATTATCGCAACCTGTTCGATAAATCGTATGGTTTTATGCGCGGAAAAACTCGAAGTGGCGAATGGGTATTCCCGTTCTCACCCGAAGAGTGGGGAGGACCTTTCACCGAAGGTTCGTCATGGCACTACACATGGAGTGTTATGCACGATGTTGAGGGTTTGTCGCAACTTATGGGAGGCCACGAAAATATGACCTTCTTACTCGATTCAATGTTTAACGCACCACCTCTCTTTAACTATGGAACATACGGATTTGTAATTCACGAGATTGCCGAAATGGTGGCACTTGATATGGGGCAATATGCACATGGCAACCAACCTGTGCAACATGCGGCATACCTCTATGACTATACCCTTTCGCCGTGGAAAACACAATACCATGTGCGCGAGATAATGGACAGATTATACAAACCCACACCCGACGGATATTGCGGTGATGAGGATAACGGACAAACATCGGCTTGGTATGTATTTAGTGCAATGGGCTTCTATCCTGTATGTCCCGGACGTGCCGAATATGCCATAGGCTCTCCGTTGTTTGACAAAGTTACCTTGAATATGCCAACAGGCAAAAGTTTTACTATCTTTGCAGCCGAAAACAAAGCAGAAAACGTATATATCAACTCTGCGAAGTTGAATCAAAAGAGATATACCAAAAACTACATACTTCACTCCGATATAGTAAACGGAGGAGAGATAAAATTTGAGATGTCGAATAAACCAAATCTTAAAAGAGGAGTCGAAGTGACAGATGCACCAACATCACTGACCAAAGTCTCTAAAAAATAATGATACGTAGCTTTGGATTGAGAAAATAAAATTAAAGAGAAAGAAACATAAAGAGATATGAAAAAGACAATCCTATTTATTGCCACAATACTGCTTTCGCAGTTGGCGTTGGCGCAAACTTCTAAAACAATAGCATCGCCAAACGAAAAAGTAAAGTTCACAGTCTTTACCAACCCATGGGGAATACCGGGATATTATGTGATAGCCGAGGGCGACACCCTGATTTCTGATTCTCAATTGGGATTGAGATATAGCGGTTCGGAGTCGACAGGGCATCGCATAGACAAAGTAAATTATCACTGGATGCAAACCGATACCCTTAAAAACAGCTATAACGAAATGGTTGTAACCATAACTCAACCCTATAAGGGAACCCTAAAGATATATGCTCGTGCATACGACAATGCAATAGCAATAAAACAGGGCTATGTGGTGGATGATGCAGAAAAGGTCTTTTTGCAAGACGACAACACATGTATAACCTTTGTTGAGGAGGCTAAGGTTAATGAAACGCCTGTCGACTCTTTAAGCGAAATATCTTTGCCTGTCGACTTCAAATTGAGAAGTGGCAAGGTTTTGTCAGTATCGAGTGGAAAACAAGAAGGGTATCCGCAAATTTCGCTAAACCCTGTTAAGACAATATCAAACATGGTAAAGGTTAATCTAAAGCCCATGTACGATGGAAACGACAATATAAAGTCGGTTCAACCGGCAAGTTTTGAATCGCCATATATCTATATCAAGATAAAAGAGTAATTGAAAAAAGATATTAAATGACGAGGGTGACCCAAAAGGAAAACGGGTCACCCTCTCTTGTCTAAGGGTTGAATAAAAAGAGCTATTTTTAGGCTTGCGAAGACTCCAAAACCGCAGTTTGCTAATCGTAAATGAGGATTTTGGATACAAGCATAACGACAAAAGAGCCTTTTTAGTCAGCTTCTTGTTATAAAACTTACAATTATTATTAATCCTTCCAATTTCTTGAGGTCAGATAGCAAATATTGGAGCAGTTATACTTGCATAAATTCTGCCTATCACAAGTAGGTTCGAGGAATTATTCCTCGACTAACAACTAAAAGCTAACAACTATGGTTCACACACAATGCGGAAGCCCATGCCGTTGTAGCGATCGCCTGGATAGTCGTTGCCACGATACGAAACTCGGCAGTAGTACGCACCGTTGTACCAGCTACCCCCGCGATACACGCGACGGGAGCCTCTTGTTGGTCCTGTGGGATTGGTTTGTGGTGATGAAGAATAATAGGAAGAACTATACCAATCGCTACACCACTCATATACATTTCCACTCATATCGTATATGCCCAATTCATTGGGCTGTTTTTGACCTACAGGGTGAGTTTTGCTTCCTGAATTTGATGTATACCACGCTACATCTCCTATTGTGTTGCTTCCGCTATATTTATAGCCTTTGCTCTTGTTGCCTTCCCTTGCTGCATACTCCCACTCGGCTTCGGTGGGTAAACGGTAATTTTTACCTGTTAATGAGCTTAACTTTTGGCAAAACTCTTGGGCTTCGTGCCAGCTAACTTTTTCCACAGGGTTATTATCTCCTGTAAAGTTGCTTGGATTTTTACCCATTATGGTTCTCCATTGTGCTTGGGTGACTTCGAACTTGCCTATATAGTATGAACTCAATGTTACTTTATGAGCAGGTTTTTCGTTACTTTCTGCATCACTTCCTTGCTCAGGTGTTGCGCCCATGGTAAAGGTGCCTCCCTCTACATATACCATTTGTAGGTTTAGACCTTTTATTGTTTCGGCGTAACCATTGACGCTTGTTGCATCATACTCTTTTTGTTGAGTAACCGCGATAGGTTGTTGCTCTGTCTTTTTGGTCAATGTAAACTCTTTGGGAGTTGTTTTTCCTTCCTCTATGGTTACTCTATCGGTTTCAGGAGAGTATCCCTCTTTTTTTACTGTTACCTCTCTATCTCCGATAAGTATGTTTCTGAATATTCCGGGGGTAGAGCCAATCTCTTTGCCATCAATTAAAATGGTTGCTTTAGTGGGGTTGCTTTGTATGTTTAGCGAACCATATTGTGGAGTAGGGGCTTGCAAGGTTACGGTTTGAGCCTTTCCGCACTCCACGTTTATTGTTGTTCTGTATGGTAGGTGCGAAGCTTTGCGTGCCTCCAATATGTGCGCTCCCGAACTTAAATTGCCCGTCCATTTGCCATTGCCCATCTTTTGGTTGTTGACGTATATCTCCGCTTGGTCGGGGGCAGTGATTGTGATTGTTGCAAAATCGGGTTGCAATGTCTCTGTTATTGTTTGTGTGTTACCACTGCTTAGTACGGTATATGTTACACTCTTTGTGTTGTACATTGGCATGGCAAATTTGAAAGTGTGGTTGCCCGATGATACAGGATTTGTTGTAAGAGGAGTTGTTCCGCTCTTTACATTGTCGATATATACTGTTGCTCCTTGTGGGTTGGAGTTGATTTGTAATATAGAGAAGTCGGGTTCAAGGTTTATCTCCTTTTCTGCCCCCGATTCGTCTGATATGGTTATGAGTCCAATTTCGTTTTTGTACATATTGGCAGAGACCTCGTATTGATATGTTCCGTACGATAGCCATTTAGATAGTGCGCCCTCGGCATCCAAACTTACGGTTTTGCCGTCAATGGATACTTCCGAATTTTTGGGGTTTACAGTCAAAGTTAAGTAGCCGCCTCCCATATCTTGCTCAACATGGGTTATTACCTTGCCTGTTTTTAATTTCATCAGGTATGTTTTGCCCGAAAAGATACTTTCTGTATAGTAATAGTCGCGTAATACTCCCAAATCGGCATGTTGAATGGTTATTTTTTTTGCACCTTCGGGTACATATACCCAAACCTCACCTATTTTATAGACGGGGTCGCCTACCAAACCTATCATTCCTCCGTCGAAGTGAAGACCCTTGGCTGTTGTCTCTATCTTTATCAGTGCTGCCATTTTTCGAGTGTTTTGGTCGAAACGGCTTGAGCCTTCTATATTGGCTGTTAAATCATGTGGTAAAAGACCGAAACTCTCCACCACCATGTTTTGTGCATTTAGGCAAAACACTATCATCAGATAAAGTAATATTGTATATATTCTTTTCATGGACCTTATATCTATCAATTAATGGGTTGTTTTGTTAACGAAATGCTTACTCCCTAAAATATATTCTCTTGACGCGAGCCGAAACAGTGGTTAATATTTCGTATGGGATTGTTCCAAGCTTTTCGGCAATCTCCTCAACTCTTATATTTTCTCCAAACACTTCAACGGTGTCGCCTTCTTGGCAATCAATGTCGGTAACATCAATCAATGTCACATCCATGCAAACATTGCCTACGATTGGTGCTTTTGCTCCGTTAATCCACATCTCTCCAACTCCATTGCCGAGGTGACGATTCAGTCCGTCGGCATAGCCTATGGGCACTGCGGCAATTCGTGATTTTTTGTTTAAAACCCCTTTCCTGCCATACCCTACGGTCTCTGCTGATGATAGCTCTTTTATTTGTAAGATTGTGGTTTTTAGTGACGATACAACCTTTAACCCTTTTACCGATTGATGTGGTGCAACTCCGTACAAACCAATGCCCAATCTGACGCCTTCAAACTGATATTGTGTGTAGCGCGATATGCCTGCGCTGTTGAGTATATGGCGGAATATTGGTTTGCCTATACCCATTTGTAACGACTCGGCACAACGGCTGAAGATGTCGATTTGAGTTTCGGTGTAGTAGTCGAGATTCTCGTCGTCGCTGCCTGCAAGGTGTGAGAATACCGAGCATGGGGTAAGCTCTTTGTTTTGCGACAGCTCTTTTATCAATTTGGGCATATCCTGAATGGTAAAGCCCAAACGGTGCATGCCGCTATCAATTTTTATATGTATTGGAAAGTCTGTGATGCCTTGCGAACTTGCAGCCTTTGTAAGTGCCTCCAATAGTCTGAAACTGTATACTTCGGGTTCGAGGTTATACTTGAAAAGGGTGTCGAATGTTCCCATTTCGGGATTCATCACCATTATTGGCATGGTTATTCCTGCC
This sequence comes from Muribaculaceae bacterium, assembly GCA_017546805.1. Lineage (GTDB taxonomy): Bacteria > Bacteroidota > Bacteroidia > Bacteroidales > G3-4614 > Caccoplasma_A. The sequence goes on from JAFYRT010000021.1 coordinate 11,183, forward strand.
TTGCGCAACTCTGCTCCTTCATCTGCTACTGCCACTGCAACATAGTTGCTGCCTGCATCTTGCAGTGTCTTTGTAAGCTCGTACGAGCCAACTCCGTAACCAAAGGCTTTTACCATGCATATTAGTTTTGTGTTTGGCAAAAGTTTTTGCCTATAGTGGTTGTAGTTGTGTCGTATGGCATCGAGGTTTACCTCCAACACTGTTTCGTGTTGTTTGAGCGAAAGTATGTCTGTAATATCATCGAAATTGAATTTTCGTGCACCTTTAATAAGTATCAACTCATTAGTGAAACGCTCTGCCGCTCCCGATGATAGAAACTCTGCGGTTGATGAGTAGAAGCTGCTTCCTTCGGGGAAGAGATTGCTATTTGCCATCAGATGTTCTCCAATGCCAACAAACTTGTCTATGCCTTTATCCTTTAATAGTTGTGCAACTTTTGAGTATAGTTCTACTTCGTTCGATGATGATTGCAATATGTCGGATAGAATGAGTCTTCTTTTAACACCATCGGATATTGAACGGCGCGAAAGGAAATCGAGTGCAATCTCAAGTGAGTTAATATCTGAGTTATATGTGTCGTTTATTATGGTGCATCCGTTACGTCCCTCTTTTACCTCCAATCGCATAGCAACAGGTTCTATGTTCAAAAGACGTGTGGCTGCCTCTTTGGGTGTTATGCCAAAGCAGAATAGCATTGTACATAGAGAGTGTATGGCATTCTCTATTGAACCGTCTTCGATAAATGGTATTTTGAATCGCTCCTCGTTCTCTTTATATATATATGTTACTGTTGCAACGTTGTTGTCTTTTGATATCTCTTTGATGTACAGGGGAGCAGAGGTGTCGCTATCTGACCATCCTATCAACTCCTTTTCGGGATATCTGTTTTGGATGTTCTCTTTTATCTCTTTATGAGATGCGTTGAATATTATTGTTTTTGAACTCTTGAAGAGTTTTAGCTTTTCGTTTAGCTTTTCGGTGGTTGATTTGAATCCTTCTTGATGTGCGTCACCTATGCAAGTGAATATTCCAATGGTGGGAGCTATTATCTCGCTTAAAGCTTCCATCTCGTCGGGTTGAGAGATACCTGCTTCGAATATGGCCAATGTGGTGCGTTGCTCCAATCCCCACACCGATAGGGGAACTCCGATTTGTGAATTGTAACTGCGTGGCGAACGTGTTATGAAAAAATCGGGTTGCAACAGTTGGTTGAGCCACTCTTTAACAATGGTTTTGCCATTGCTGCCTGTGATTCCGATTACAGGTATTTTGAACTTTTTGCGATGTGTGGCTGCAATCTTTTGCATTGCCTTTACGCTGTTGTCTGTTTTTATGATGTTGGCTCCTTTGAAGGTTGCGAAGATGGGAAGGTTTTGCTCTGTTACAAAATTACGCACCCCCTTTTTGTATAAATCTTCAATAAAACGGTGTCCGTCGTTGCTTTTGCTCTTTATGGCAAAAAAGAGGGTTTCGGCAGGCGATTTAAGCGATCGGCTGTCTGTTAAAAGCAATGAGATGTTCAAATCTTCAAAAGGAACTTCAATGCCATTTAAAATAGTGGTTATATCTTTTATGGAGTATTCCATTGTTATGCAATGTTGTTAATTTTTTCTTTAATTTCGGCAATCTCTTGCTCTACATTTATATATTTATATTTGTTGGCAAAAGCATTGGCTGAGTTCAGAAGGTTATTTAAAAAGAGTTTATAACCCTCTGTGTCGGCGCTCATTAATCGGTGGTTTATACCTTGTCTTATTTTTCCCCACTCCTTGATTATTGTCTCCGATTCGGCTGAGAGAACCTCTTCTCTTATGCGTTCCCATACATACTCCACCGCTTTTTTTGATGGGTGTGCCATGTCGTCGGCATAAAAACGGTAGTCGCGAAGTTCGTCGAGCAGTATCTCGTATGTGGGTAAATATGTGATGTTTTTGCCGAACATCCCTTGCAACTCCTCACACATGAGTAATAGTGTGCTTTTGCTTAATGAGTTTTCGTGAATGCCGTCTTTAAGATGTCGTATGGGGCTTACCGTTAGTACAATATTTATATTGGGGTTAACCGATAGCAATTTTTCAATAACCTCTGCGCTCCTTTGAGTAAGTTCTGTAACCGATGCTCTTCTTCTGTTGAATTTGTTTGCCGGCAACTTGTGACAGTTGGCAACAACTTCGCCACTCTCTTTTAGCTCGTACACCCATGCTGTTCCGAATGTAATAAACAGGTAATCTGCTTTTTTAAGTTTGCAAGAGCATTTACTTAGTTCGGTATTGATGTTTTGAAGCATATGCTCTTTGTCGGTGTGAGAATATAGCGAGTGGTGTGAAAAACTGTGATAGAGGTTGCCAACTTTTATAAGTTCGTTGCCAGAGAAGGGAAGCCCGTCTAACGAACGCTCTATGGCATTTGCTATTGATAGCGGATTGTACAGAACTCCGAATGGGTTTTGCATTACATTAAATTTATTTGCGCCAAACATAGCTCCTACCTCATCGGCAAAGCATGAACCGAAGAAGATGAGCGAATGATGGTGATTTATTCTTTCGCCTAACCAATCGAGTGAAACTTTTGTTCTGAAATCCATAATGCAAAATTATAAAAATAATTTGTTAAAAATTACACCATAAGAACTTTTTAAAGTAACTTTGTCGCGATAAACTAATAGATTGATGAAAAAGATAATAGCTATATTATTCCCCTTTGTGCTTTTATTTTTGTTTTTCTCGTGCAACAAGGTAAAAGTAGCCTCTTTGAGTCAGGAAGAGAAGGACACGATTATGGTCTTTGAAATAGATGGCGAACTAATGGAGGAGGAGTTTGAAAAAGGGTACTCGTCAATAGTGGAGATGTCTCCTTTTAATATGTGTTCTCCAATAGGTAGTATGGCTTATGGAAAGGATTATAATATAGATGTTTTAATGTTGCCCCTCACGGATTCGGCTTACATAGTGTTGTCGGAGATGTTCAATAAAGATGAAAAGGGTAATCCGTTGTGGCGTTTGACTGACTCGATAAAAATATATTTCCCCGTGGGGGCATCTATAGGTTGGCCCGGAACGGTTGTTCGTGGCGATGCCATAGATTACGAACTGATGGCTCTGTTACCCGAAGATAATGATTGGGTGAATACCGAGGTTTATGACAACCCGTTGGGGGTATGGAACCTTGACAAAGAGGAGAAAATTATAAATACGGTTTCGGTAGAAAACGTTTCGTGTATAAACGAATCGTATGGGGTTTATTAAAATCAAAGAACCGCTCTATATTAATGTATTAAATTGATTTTCTTTGAAAAAAGTTTGGTCAATTGCTAAAAAATTAGTACTTTTGCGAAGTTTTTAGCGGCATAAGGTATGCACTTTGTATTATACGGTATTGAGTTACAGTTGATTAAGTGTGTATTTTACTGTAGATAAAACGAGAAGAATTAATTAATATAAGTATAAACAAAACGATTAAAAAGTTCTAAAAAATGCCTACAATTCAGCAATTAGTAAGAAAAGGAAGGGTAGTTTTGGAGGATAAAAGTAAATCTCCTGCATTGGATTCATGTCCTCAAAGACGTGGTGTATGTGTGAGAGTTTATACAACAACTCCTAAAAAACCTAACTCTGCTATGCGTAAAGTGGCAAGGGTTCGTTTGACAAACGGAAAAGAGGTTAACTCTTACATTCCCGGAGAAGGACACAACTTGCAAGAGCACTCTATCGTAATGGTACGTGGTGGTCGTGTTAAAGATCTTCCCGGTGTTCGTTATCACATCGTTCGCGGTACATTAGATACTGCAGGTGTTGCTAACCGCACCCAACGCCGCTCGAAATACGGAGCAAAACGTCCTAAAGCAGGTAAAAAGTAATTAAGTTGCACCCTGCATAAACATTGATGCAACGCCCAGAGAAATTAAAACTTAGTTGTAAAACTATTTTCTAGTTTCTTGGATAGGCTGATTCGGTTGAGTAAACGGTATTAGAGAATACTGTTGAAGATGAGAAAAGAAAGCAACCAAGAACAAGAACAAAAAAAATTAAGATGAGAAAAGCAAAACCAAAGAAAAGGGTCGTATTACCAGATCCTATCTTCAGTGATGTAAAGGTTTCAAAATTTGTAAACCACTTGATGTATGACGGAAAGAAAAATACCGCATACACTATTTTCTATTCCGCTCTTGATATGGTTAAATCTAAAATGACCACAGAAGAGACAGCCCTTGATATATGGAAAAAGGCTTTGGAAAACATTACACCTCAAGTAGAGGTTAAATCACGTCGCGTGGGTGGAGCAACATTCCAAGTTCCTACGGAAATCCGCCCTGATCGCAAAGAGTCAATCTCGATGAAAAATTTAATTTTGTACGCACGTAAACGTGGAGGCAAAACCATGGCAGACAAATTGGCTGCAGAGATTATGGATGCTTATAATAACCAAGGTGGTGCGTTTAAACGTAAAGAGGATATGCACAAAATGGCAGAAGCTAACCGTGCGTTTGCTCACTTTAGATTTTAATTGAAAGATGGCAAAAGGAGACGAATTACTAAAATATACCAGAAACTTAGGTATTATGGCGCACATCGATGCTGGTAAAACTACCACATCAGAGCGTATTCTATTTTACACCGGTTTGACACACAAAATTGGTGAGGTACACGATGGTGCTGCCACAATGGACTGGATGGAGCAAGAGCAAGAGCGTGGTATTACTATCACTAGTGCAGCTACTACTACATGGTGGAACTACAACAGTGAGAAGTATAAAATCAACCTTATTGACACTCCGGGACACGTTGACTTTACAGCAGAGGTAGAGCGTTCACTTCGTATTTTGGATGGAGCAGTTGCTACTTTCTGTGCAGTAGGTGGTGTTGAGCCACAATCTGAAACAGTTTGGCGTCAAGCTGACAAATATAACGTACCACGTGTAGGTTATGTAAACAAAATGGACCGTTCAGGTGCTAACTTCTTTGAGGTTGTTCGCCAATTGAAAGAGGTTTTGGGTGCAAATCCATGTCCTATTCAAATTCCTATCGGAGCAGAGGAGAACTTCAAAGGAATCATCGACTTGGTTCGTATGAAAGCTCTTTACTGGCCTAACGAGGCTATGGGTGCTGACTACACTATCGAGGAAATCCCTGCTGATATGGTAGCAGAAGCAGAAGAGTGGAGAGAGAAAATGTTGGAGTGCGTTGCTGATTTCGATGACACTTTGATGGAGAAATTCTTCGACGATCCTTCAACTATTACAGAAGATGAAATTAAAGCTGCTATCCGCAAAGGAACACTTGCAATGGAAATGGTGCCAATGACATGTGGTTCATCATTCAAAAACAAAGGTGTTCAAACATTGCTAGATGCAGTATGTGCATACTTGCCAAGTCCAACAGATACTCCAGCAGTAATCGGACACGAAGTAGATAACAAAGAGGTAGAACTATCTCGTAAACCTTCTTCAGGCGAGCCTCTATCTGCACTAATCTTTAAAATTGCGGTAGACCCCTATGTAGGTCGTCTATGTTTCTTCCGCGTTTATTCAGGAGATCTTGCAGCAGGTTCATACGTATTGAATACTCGTTCTGGTAAAAAAGAGCGTATCTCACGTTTGTTCCAAATGCACTCAAGCAAACAAAACCCAAAAGAGGTTATCGGTTGTGGTGATATAGGTGCAGCAGTAGGTCTTAAAGACGTTCGTACAGGAGATACAATCTGTGCTGAGGATGCACCAATCGTATTGGAGTCTATGGACTTCCCCGCACCAGTTATCGGAATCGCAGTTGAGCCTAAAACTCAAAAAGACTTGGATAAACTTGGTATCGGATTGCAAAAATTGGCTGAAGAGGATCCAACATTTACAGTTAAATCTGATGAGGATACAGGTCAAACAATCATTAGCGGTATGGGTGAGCTTCACCTTGAAATCATTATCGACCGTTTGCGTCGTGAGTTCAACGTAGAGTGTAACCAAGGACGTCCTCAAGTATCATACAAAGAGGCTATCACACAATCTATCGAGTTGCGTGAGACTTACAAAAAACAAACCGGAGGTCGCGGTAAATACGCTGATATGATTGTTCGCGTAGAGCCAGTTGACGCTGATTTTGAAGGAAGCTTGCAATTTGTTGATGAGGTTAAAGGTGGTAACATTCCTAAAGAGTACATACCTTCAATTCAAAAAGGTTTCACAACTGCTATGAAAAATGGTGTACTTGCAGGTTACCAAGTTGATCAACTAAAAGTAACAGTTATCGACGGATCTTATCACCCAGTCGATTCAGACCAATTATCATTCGAGGTTTGTGCAATCCAAGCATTCAAAAAAGCTTGTGAGAAAGCAGGACCAACTCTTCTTGAGCCTATCATGAAGATTGAGGTAGTAACTCCAGAGGAGAGCATGGGTGATGTAATTTCTGACCTTAACAAACGTCGTGGACAAGTTGAGGGTATGGAGTCAAGCCGTAGCGGTGCTCGTATCGTAAAAGCAAAAGCTCCTTTGGCAGAGATGTTCGGATATGTAACATCATTGCGTACAATCACTTCAGGACGTGCAACATCAACTATGACATTCTCGCACTATGCCGAGGTTAGCACAGCAATTGCTAAAAACGTACTAACAGAGGTTAAAGGTAGAGTGGATTTATTGTAGTATTCAAAAAATCATAAACGCGATATGAATTCAAAAATAAGAATCAAATTAAAATCTTACGATCACACTTTGGTTGACAAATCAGCTGAGAAGATCGTAAAAACAGTAAAAGCAACAGGTGCTGTTGTAAAAGGTCCTATACCTCTACCAACTCGCAAACGTATCTTTACTGTAAACCGTTCAACATTCGTTAACAAAAAATCTCGCGAGCAATTCGAACTTTCATTCTACCGTCGTTTGATAGAAATTGAAATTTTGAACGGATCGTCTAAAGCAGTTGAGGCACTTATGAAACTTGAGTTGCCTAGCGGTGTTGATGTAGAAATAAAATTGTAATAAACCATTTAATAACAAAAAGAAATGCCAGGATTATTAGGAAAAAAAATCGGAATGACATCCGTGTTCAGTGCTGAGGGCGTAAACATGCCATGCACTGTTATCGAAGTAGGTCCTTGCGTTGTCACTCAAATCAAAACCGTTGAAACAGACGGTTACGCTGCAGTGCAAGTAGGTTTCGAGGATAAAAAAGAGAAACATACTTCAAAACCCGAAATGGGACACTTCAACAAAAGCGGTGTGACACCCAAGAGACACTTGGCCGAGTTCAAAGGTTTTGAAACAGAGTACAACCTAGGAGATGTAATCTCTGTAGATTTGTTCACAGAGGAGGATTATGTTGACGTAATCGGAACATCAAAAGGTAAAGGTTTCCAAGGTGTAGTTAAACGCCACGGATTTGGCGGAGTTGGTCAAACAACTCACGGTCAACACAACCGTCTTCGTGCTCCCGGTTCAATTGGTGCATGTTCATACCCTGCACGTGTATTCAAAGGAACTCGCATGGCCGGACAAACAGGAAACGCAAAAGTTACTGTTCAAAACTTGCAAGTGATTAAAGTTATCCCCGAGCATAACCTTTTATTAGTAAAAGGATCTATCCCCGGAAGTAAAGGTTCAATCGTAATAATAGAGAAGTAATCATGGAACTTAGTGTATTAAACATCAAAGGTGAGGATACCGGTAAAAAAGTTACGTTGAACGATGCTGTTTTCGGTATAGAGCCAAACGAACACGCAATCTATCTAGACGTGAAACAATTCATGGCGAACAATCGTCAAGGAACTCACAAATCAAAAGAGAGAAGCGAAATATCAGGAAGTACTCGCAAACTTAAAAGACAAAAAGGAACAGGTGGAGCTCGTAGTGGAGATATCAACTCACCAGTTATGGTTGGTGGAGGTCGCGTATTCGGACCAGTACCTCGCGATTACAGCTTCAAACTAAACAAAAAAGTTAAAGCTTTGGCTCGCAAATCTGCATTGAGCAGCAAATTCGCTTCAAACGCTATAACAGTAGTAGAGGACTTCACTTTTGAGGCACCAAAAACTAAAGAATTTATAGAGTTTACAAAAAATTTGCAAGCTGCTGATAAAAAGTTACTTTTAGTTTTATCAGATCAAAATAAAAATGTATATTTGTCAGCTAGAAATCTTCCAAAAGCGAAAGTTATAACTGTTTCAGAATTAAACACTTACAAAATTCTTGATTGTGAGAATTTAGTAATTTGTGAGAGTTCTGTAGCATCAATTAATGAATTTTAATAGAAGGAGGCACGAAAATGGCAATAATAATTAAACCGATCGTAACGGAAAAGATGACCAGCATTTCGGAGAAATACAACCGTTTTGGTTTTCGTGTAAATCCAGATGCTAACAAATCACAGATTAAAAAAGCTGTGGAAGAGATGTACAATGTAACAGTTGTTTCGGTTAACACTATGAACTATAAAGGCAAAAACAAAAGCCGTTATACAAAATCAGGTCTTATCCAAGGCAAAACAGCTTCTTACAAAAAAGCTTTGGTTACATTGAAAGAAGGAGATACAATAGATTTTTTCAGCAATATTTAATTAAACAATGGCAGTACGTAAATTAAAGCCCACAACACCGGGGCAAAGACACAAGATTATTGGTGCGTTTGATAAAATCACTGCTACCGCACCAGAGAAATCACTTGTAGTCGGTAAAAAAAGTACCGGTGGACGCAACAACGAAGGACATCTAACGATGCGCTATATCGGAGGCGGACACAAACGTAAGTACAGACTTATCGATTTCAAGAGAAATAAAGACGGTGTACCCGCAACAGTAAAGACAATAGAGTATGACCCTAACCGTTCATCTCGCATTGCACTACTTTATTATGTTGATGGAGAGAAGCGTTATATAGTTGCGCCCAATGGTCTTGAAGTAGGAATGACAGTAATGTCAGGAGAGAAAGCAGCTCCCGAAGTAGGAAACGCTTTGTTCCTTTCTGATATACCCGTCGGAACAGTTATTCACAACATTGAGTTGCGTCCTGGACAAGGAGCAGCGTTGGTTCGTTCGGCAGGTGTATTTGCACAATTAACTTCGAGAGAAGGAAAATATGCAATTATCAAATTACCTTCAGGAGAGACACGCAAGATTCTTTCTGCATGTAAAGCAACCATCGGAACAGTAGGTAACTCAGACCACGCACTTGAGAGATCAGGAAAAGCAGGTCGTTCTCGTTGGTTAGGACGTCGTCCTCGCAACCGTGGTGTTGTTATGAACCCAGTTGATCACCCAATGGGTGGAGGTGAAGGACGTGCATCAGGAGGACATCCTCGTTCACGTAAAGGTCTTTACGCAAAAGGTCTTAAAACAAGAGCTCCTAAAAAGGCTTCTTCACAATATATAATAGAAAGAAGAAAAAAATAATTTGAATAATTAATAACTATGAGTCGTTCATTAAAAAAAGGACCATTTATCAGTGTGAAACTTCAAAAGAAAGTTGACGCAATGGAGGCTACCGGAAAAAAATCGGTAATCAAAACTTGGTCACGTGCATCTATGATTTCTCCTGACTTCGTAGGACACACTTTCGCCGTTCACAATGGTAATAAGTTTATTCCCGTATATGTAACAGAGAACATGGTAGGACACAAACTAGGAGAATTCGCTCCTACACGTATCTTCCGTGGACACGGAGGTAACAAAAAATAATCGACCTCCTGGGAATTTTTAAAACTAATAAAGTAAAAAAAGAAAAATAAAATGGGTGCAAGAAAAAGACAATCAGCCGAAAAAAGAAAAGAGGCCTTGAAAGAGAAGAGCTTCGCTAAGCTGAACAATGTACCTACCTCACCCCGTAAAATGCGTTTAGTTGCAGATATGGTAAGAGGCATGGAGGTGTTCAGAGCACTTGGCGTATTAAAATTCTCTACAAAAGAGGCATCGGCAAGATTAGAAAAATTGTTGCGTTCTGCAATTGCCAACTGGGAACAGAAAAACGAACGCAAAGCTGAGACTGGTGAGCTTTACATATCAGAAATCTTCGTAGATGGAGCTGCTATGTTGAAACGCCTTCGTCCAGCGCCACAAGGTCGCGGATACAGAATTCGCAAACGTTCAAACCACGTAACCTTGTTTGTTGATACAATTAGTAAAAACGAAAATCAAGATTAATAATAAGATGGGACAAAAAGTAAATCCGATAAGCAACCGTTTAGGAATCATCAGAGGCTGGGATTCTAACTGGTACGGCGGCGATAAGTACGGTGACAAGTTATTCGAAGATAGCAAAATCCGTAAATATCTTAATGCCCGTCTTTCAAAAGCAAGTGGAGTATCACGCATCATCATTGAGCGTACTCTAAAACTAATAATTATAACTATTTGCACATCACGTCCCGGTATGGTTATCGGTAAAGGTGGACAAGAGGTTGATAAACTTAAAGAAGAGTTAAAGAAAATCACCGACAAGTCTGACAAAGATATCCAAATCAATATCTACGAGATAAAGAAACCGGAACTTGACGCCGTTATTGTTGCTAATAGCATTGCTCGTCAGCTTGAAGGAAAGATGGCTTACCGTCGTGCAATCAAAACTGCAATCTCAAACACAATGCGTGCCGGAGCAGAGGGTATCAAAATCCAAATCTCAGGACGTCTTAACGGAGCAGAGATGGCACGTTCAGAGATGTACAAAGAGGGACGTACTCCTCTTCACACATTGCGTGCAGACATCGACTACGCATTGGCAGAGGCACTAACAAAAGTTGGTTTGTTAGGAATCAAAGTTTGGATTTGTCGCGGAGAGGTATATGGTAAGAGAGATCTTGCTCCTCAATTTACAGCACAAAAAGAGACTCGCGGAGCAGCCGCAGGTCAAGGAGCTAAAAAAAGCTTCAAGAGAAACAAAAAGTAATTAACGAAAAGAACTGACTGAAAAATGTTACAACCGAAAAAAACTAAATTTAGAAGGCAGCAAAAAGGCCGCATGAAAGGTGTGGCACAACGCGGCAACGAGTTGGCATTTGGCTCTTTTGGTATCAAGTGTTTGCAATCAAAGTGGATTACAGGCCGTCAAATTGAGGCTGCCCGTATTGCCGTTACCCGCTATATGCAACGTCAAGGACAAGTTTGGATCAGAATTTTCCCTGACAAACCAATTACTAAAAAGCCTGCCGAAGTACGTATGGGTAAAGGTAAAGGATCACCCGAAGGATTCGTAGCACCTGTAACACCAGGAAGAATTCTAATAGAGATAGATGGCGTATCTTTAGAGGTGGCAAAAGAAGCTTTGCGCCTTGGAGCACAAAAACTTCCCGTTACCACTAAACTAATTATCCGTCGTGACTACGACGAAACTCAAAACGCATAAGGAGGATAAGATATGAAGATAGCAGAAATTAAAGAACTCCAAACAAAGGAGTTGGTTGAGAGAATCGAAGCACAAGAAGTAGCTCTTAACCGCATGGTTATCAATCACAGCATCTCTCCGCTAGATAATCCCTCGCAAATTAAACAATTGCGTAGAGAGATAGCGCGTATGAAGAGTGAGTTAAATCAAAGAGATCTAAACGCTTAATCAATAACGCCTAATGGAAACTAGAAACTTTAGAAAAGAGAGAGTAGGGGTTGTTACTAGCAACAAAATGGAGAAAACTATCACAGTTGCAGTAAAATGGAAAGAGAAACACCCCATTTATGGTAAATTCGTGAACAAAACGAAAAAATACCATGCTCACGATGAGAAAAACGAGTGCGGTATTGGTGATACCGTTAGATTGATGGAAACTCGTCCTTTGAGCAAAATGAAGAGATGGAGAGTAGTTGAAATCGTTGAAAAAGCTAAATAATTATGATACAACAAGAGTCAAGACTTACAGTCGCTGATAACAGTGGCGCAAAAGAGGCACTTTGTATCCGTGTACTTGGTGGAACCGGAAGACGCTATGCAAGCGTAGGCGATATAATCGTTGTAGCTGTGAAAGGCGTGGTTCCTTCAAGTGATATGAAAAAAGGTGCAGTGTCAAAAGCTGTTGTCGTACGCACAAAAAAAGAGATTCGTCGTGCTGACGGTTCTTACATTCGTTTCGACGACAACGCATGTGTATTATTAAACGGAGCAGGTGAAATTAGAGGTAGCCGTATATTCGGACCTGTTGCTCGTGAATTGCGTGCAACAAACATGAAAATAGTTTCACTAGCACCTGAAGTACTTTAATAGATAAAAAGGTAGATTAATGAGTAAGTTACACATTAAAAAAGGAGATACCGTTTACGTAAACGCCGGAGAGGACAAAGGAAAAACCGGACGTGTGCTTAAAGTTCTTGTAAAAGACAACAAAGCAATCGTAGAGGGTGTAAATATGGTGTCAAAACACACCAAACCCAATGCAAAAGCACCTCAAGGTGGCATTGTGAAAAAAGAGGCTCCAATACATCTATCAAACCTTAACGTGTTAGATCCTAAAACTAAAACAGCTACACGTATCGGTCGTAGAATGAATGAAGAGGGCAAATTAGTACGTTATTCTAAAAAATCAGGAGAGGAGATTAAATAATGGCAGCAAATCTCAAAAAAGAATACCAAGAGAGAATCGTCCCCGCTTTGATGAAAGAGTTTGGTTACTCAACAGTGATGCAAGTACCAGTTTTGAAAAAAATCGTACTTAATCAAGGTTTAGGTGATGCAACTCAAGACAAAAAAATCATCGACACAGCGTTGGCAGAGCTAACAGCAATTGCAGGACAACAAGCTGTAGCAACACTTTCACGCAAAGATATCTCAAACTTCAAGGTTCGTAAAAAAATGCCTATCGGTGTATCAGTAACCTTGCGTCGTGAAAGAATGTATGAGTTCCTTGAGCGTTTGGTACGTGTGGCATTGCCTCGTATCCGTGACTTCAAAGGAATCGAAAGCAAATTAGATGGTAGAGGAAACTACACACTCGGAATCCAAGAGCAAATCATCTTCCCCGAGATTAACATCGACTCTATCAACAAAATCAATGGTATGAATATCACATTCGTAACAAGTGCTAACACTGACGAAGAAGGATATGCATTGTTAAAAGAGTTTGGATTACCTTTTAAAAACATCAAAAAGAGCTAAACTATGGCAAAAGAATCAATGAAAGCTCGCGAGGTAAAAAGAGCTAAATTAGTTGCAAAATACGCTGCGAAAAAAGCACAACTTAAAGCAGAGGGCGACTACGAAGCTCTTCAATTGATCCCTCGTAATGCCTCAAGTGTAAGACTACACAACCGTTGCAAATTGACAGGCCGTCCAAAAGGATATATGCGTCAATTCGGTATTTCGCGTATACAATTCCGCGAAATGGCATCACAAGGATTAATCCCCGGAGTTAAAAAAGCAAGTTGGTAGAAACTTGCTAAAGCAAAAAAAAGAGTGAGTTAAATATTGTTCGGGTAGTCCGAATCAATTTAAAATTTATTTAATATGACAGATCCAATAGCAGATTATCTTACAAGGTTAAGAAATGCAATTAAAGCTCAACACAACGTAGTTGAAGTACCAGCATCAAACCTTAAAAAAGAGATCACAAAAATCCTTTTTGACAAAGGTTACATACTTAACTATAAGTTTGTAGAAGAGGGTCCTCAAGGAACAATCAAAATTGCCTTGAAATACGATCCAGTGAACAAAGTGAATGCAATCAAAAAGTTGGAGAGAGTTTCTTCTCCCGGTTTGCGTAAATACGCCGGACACAAAGAGTTGCCACGTGTACTTAACGGTTTAGGAATAGCAATTATTTCTACTTCAAAAGGAGTTATGACCGACAAAGAGGCTCGCAACTTGAATGTAGGAGGTGAAGTGTTGTGTTACGTATATTAATAAAGAGGAGGTAAATTTATGTCAAGAATTGGAAAATTGCCTATCGCTATCCCCGCAGGCGTAACAGTAACAGTAAAAGATAACGTAGTATCGGTAAAAGGACCAAAAGGGGAAATGGAGCAAACAATTACCGGTGGAATCGCAGTAAACGTTGAGGATGCACAAATCGTAGTGACACGTCCTAACGATGAGAAAGCATCACGTTCATTGCATGGACTATACCGCGCTCTAATCAACAACATGGTAACAGGAGTATCGGTAGGTTACAAAAAAGAGTTGGAATTGGTAGGTGTAGGATACCGTGCAGAGAATAATGGTCAAGTACTAAAACTATCTCTCGGTTTCTCACACGATATATATGTAAAATTGCCAAATGAGGTTAAACTTGAGACAAAAAGTGAGAGAAATAAAAACCCACTTATCTTGTTAGAGTCATGCAACAAAGAGTTACTTGGCCTTATCTGTGCAAAAATCCGCACATTCCGTAAACCCGAACCATACAAAGGAAAAGGTATTAAATTTGTTGGCGAGTATATTCGCAGAAAATCAGGTAAATCGGCTGGTGCTAAATAATTCACGTTAAAAGGTAAATATCATGATGACTAAAATAGAAAGAAGAATAAAGATTAAAACCCGCATACGTGGTAAAATATCAGGAACAGCTGAAACTCCTCGTATGACAGTCTTCAGAAGCAACAAGCAAATTTACGTACAAATCATCGATGATTTGGCTGGAAAAACTTTAGCTTCTGCATCATCAAAAGGATTAGCAGACGGCGATAACAAAGCAGCTGCAGCACAAGTAGGAGAATTAATCGCGAAAAAGGCTCAAGAGGCAGGAATCACATCGGTAGTATTCGACCGTAACGGTTACCTATATCATGGCCGAGTAAAAGAGCTAGCAGAAGCAGCTCGTAAGGGTGGACTTAAATTTTAAACGACAATGGCAGTAAAATATAACAGAGTAAAGTCAACTAACGACTTGGAATTAAAAGACAGATTGGTACACATCAATCGTGTAACAAAAGTTACAAAAGGAGGTCGTACATTCAGCTTTTCAGCCATCGTAGTAGTAGGTGACGGCAAAGGAATCGTTGGTTACGGATTAGGAAAAGCCAGCGAGGTAACAGCTGCTATTGCAAAAGGTGTTGAGGCAGCTAAAAAGAACCTTATCAAAGTACCAGTATACAAAGGAACAATTCCTCACGAGCAATTTGCAAAATTCGGAGGTGCACAAGTTCTAATCAAACCAGCATCACACGGTACCGGAGTAAAAGCAGGAGGTGCGATGCGTTCAGTATTGGAGAGCGTAGGTGTAACAGACGTATTGGCAAAATCAAAAGGTTCATCAAACCCTCACAACTTGGTAAAAGCTACATTCGTAGCATTAGCAGAGTTGCGTGATGCAGCAATGGTAGCACGTAACCGTGGAGTGTCAGTAGAAAAAGTATTTAAAGGTTAATTTAAAGGAGCAGAAAAATGAAGACAATTAAGATCACACAAGTAAAAAGCAGGATCAAATGTCCAGCTGTCCAAAAGAAAACCCTTGAAGCTTTGGGATTGCGTAAACTAAACCAAACTGTAGAGCAAACAGCTACTCCTCAAATATTGGGAATGGTTGAGAAAGTAAAACACTTGGTAGTAGTTTCTGAATAATTTGTTTTTTGAACAAGAAAAATTAAAAGATATGAATTTAAGTAATTTAAAACCTGCTGCAGGTTCTACAAAAAGCCGTAAAAGAATAGGTCGCGGACCCGGTTCAGGAATGGGTGGAACTTCAACAAGAGGACACAAAGGAGCAAAACAACGTTCAGGTTACAGCCGTAAACTTGGATTCGAGGGAGGACAAATGCCCCTTCAACGTCGTTTGCCTAAATTTGGATTCAAAAATCCTAATCATGTTGAGTACAAAGCAATCAACTTGACAACCATTCAAGCTCTTGCAGAGGCAAAAGGTTTAGAGAAAATAGATGTAAACACTCTAATCGAGGCTGGATTTGTAACCAAAAATCAAATGGTTAAAATATTAGGAAACGGAACATTGACTGCAAAATTAGAAGTAGCAGCAAACGCTTTCTCAAAATCAGCTGAAGCAGCAATCACTGCTGTAGGAGGAACAATCGTTAAACTCTAATCAATATGAGAGCGATAGAGACTATAAAAAACATTTGGAAGATAGAAGACTTAAGATATAGAATTCTAACTACCCTATTGCTAATAATGGTGTACCGCGTAGGATCTTACGTGGTACTACCTGGCATAGACGTAGAAACACTATCACAACTAGAAAATCAAACACGTGAAGGTTTGATGGCATTGTTGGATATGTTCTCAGGAGGTGCGTTCTCAAATGCATCAATATTTGCATTGGGAATCATGCCCTATATCTCTGCATCTATCGTGATTCAACTTTTGGGAATGGCAATACCCTATTTTCAAAAATTGCAACGTGAAGGCGAGAGCGGACGTCGCAAGTTGAATCAATATACCCGTTACTTGACAGTAGCGATACTTCTAATTCAAGCACCTTCATATTTGGTTAACCTAAAAACACAAATAGGAAGTGCAGCCTTCCCAGAAGGAGTGATGTTTATGATAACATCAACAATCATATTGGCAGCAGGCAGTATGTTTGTATTGTGGTTAGGAGAGCGTATCACAGATAAGGGTATAGGAAACGGAATATCGTTCATAATCTTGATCGGTATTATAGCACGATTACCACAAGCATTAGGATTTGAGTTCCTTAATAGAACAGAAACAGCAGCAGGAGGATTAGTAATGTTCCTTGCAGAGATAGTATTCCTATTGTTTGTTGTAGCAGCATCTATCCTATTGGTACAAGGAACCAGAAAAATACCTGTACAATACGCAAAACGCATTGTAGGTAACAAACAATACGGAGGAGCAAGACAATACATCCCTCTAAAAGTTAACAGTGCGGGAGTAATGCCAATCATCTTTGCACAAGCATTGATGTTCATTCCTATCACAATCGTAGGATTCTCAGCAAGCAATGCTTCAAGCTCATTTGTACAAGCATTCACTGACAACACAGGATTCTGGTATAATTTCGTATATGCAATATTGATCATTGTATTCACATATTTCTATACAGCAATCACTATCCAACCCAATCAAATGGCAGAGGATATGAAACGCAACAATGGATTCATTCCGGGAATCAAACCAGGAAAGAAAACAGCAGAGTACATTGATTCAGTAATGTCACGTATAACACTACCCGGTTCACTATTCTTGGCGTTGGTAGCAATCATGCCAGCATTTGCGCAAATAGCAGGAATCAGCGGACAATTCGCACAATTCTTCGGAGGAACATCGTTGTTGATTCTAGTAGGAGTAATCTTGGATACACTACAACAAATCGAGAGTCACTTGATGATGCACCACTACGATGGATTGATGAAATCAGGTAGAATTAAAGGACGTCAAGGTTCTGTTTCAGCATACTAGTCGAAGGCAGATAAAATGATTTATCTTAAAACAGACGAAGAGATAGAGTTAATGAGGGATAGTAACCTATTGTTGGCGCAAACAATGGGCGAAATAGCCAAGTGGGTTGCACCAGGAGTTACTACCCTGAAACTCGACTCGATAGCCGAACAATATATCAGAGACAACGGAGGAGTACCAAGTTGTTTAGGATATAGCGGATATCCAAATTCGATATGTGCATCCGTAAACGAGCAAGTCGTACACGGAATACCATCATCCAAAGAGTTGAAAGATGGAGACATAGTATCGATAGACTTTTGCGTATTGAAGAACGGATTCCATTCCGACTCAACATACACCTTCCCTGTAGGAGAAGTAAGCTACGAAGTAAAACGCTTACTAAAGACCACAAAAGAGTCGTTGTATGTAGGAATAGAACAAGCAGTAGAAGGTAAGCGTATAGGCGATATAAGCAATGCAATACAAACCTATTGCGAAAAACGAGGCTACTCATTAGTTCGTGAGATGTGCGGACACGGCATAGGTCGTCAGATGCACGAAGCACCCGAGGTGCCAAACTTCGGACGAAGAGGATGCGGTCCCGTATTACGTTCAGGAATGGTAATAGCCATAGAACCTATGGTAAATATGGGCTCACGCAATATAGTAATAGAGCGTGATGGGTGGACAGCTCGCACAAAAGATCGCAAACCTGCAGCACACTACGAGTTGTGCGTAGCAGTACGAGAAGGAGCCCCCGACATATTATCAACATTCAAATATGTAGAAGAAGTTTTAGGAGATAGATTCATTTAATTAAAGAAAAACTTATGGCAAAACAAGCAGCAATAGAACAAGACGGAACAATAGTTGAAGCATTGTCTAATGCTATGTTCAGGGTTGAGTTGGAGAATGGACACGAAATTACCGCCCATATCTCAGGCAAGATGCGCATGCATTATATAAGAATACTCCCCGGAGACAAAGTACGAGTAGAGATGTCACCCTACGATTTGTCAAAGGGACGTATAGCGTTTAGATATAAATAAAAAAACGAAATAAGAAAATGAAAGTAAGAGCATCATTAAAAAAGCGCACACCGGAGTGTAAAATAGTTAGACGCAACGGAAAGTTGTATGTAATTAACAAGAAAAATCCAAAGTATAAACAACGTCAAGGATAATTTTATTATCTTTGCAAAATATTTATCAGTTATAATTTATGGCAGTAAGAATCGTCGGTGTTGACCTACCGCAAAATAAAAGAGGTGAAATCGCTTTGACCTACATATTCGGTATAGGTCGTAGCGCGTCAAAAACCATCTTGGAGAAAGCTGGAATTGACAAAAACATTAAAGTAAAAGATTGGACAGACGACCAAGCAGCAAAAGTTCGTGAGATAATTGGTGCAGAGTACAAAGTAGAAGGAGATCTTCGTACAGAAGTACAACTAAATATCAAACGATTGATGGATATTGGTTGTTATCGTGGTGTACGTCATCGTAACGGACTTCCCGTTCGTGGACAAAGTACAAAAAACAATGCCCGCACACGTAAGGGTAAAAAGAAAACCGTTGCAAACAAGAAAAAAGCTACTAAATAATAAGTAAGTATGGCAAAAAAAACAGTCGCAGTAAAGAAGAGAAAAGTACATGTAGGCGTTGTGGGACAAGCTCACATCCACTCTTCATTTAACAACATCATCGTCTCAATAGCCAACGAAGACGGACAAGTAATCTCTTGGTCTTCTGCAGGTAAAATGGGATTTAGAGGATCAAAGAAAAATACTCCTTATGCAGCACAAATGGCAGCACAAGACTGCGGAAAAGTTGCATTTGATTTGGGACTTCGCAAAGTAAAAGCATATGTAAAAGGTCCCGGTAATGGTCGTGAATCAGCAATACGTACAATTGCACAATTAGGAATTGACGTAATTGAGATAATTGACGTTACTCCATTGCCACACAATGGATGTCGTCCTCCAAAAAGAAGGAGAGTATAAGAGTATTTATTAACAGTATTTTTGAGCCACCATCACAAGATGAAATAAAGATTGCCTTTTATAATCCTCTCGCAATCGCGGCTGCATCTTAATGGTCAAGATCAAAAAACACAAAAATTAAAAAGTTAAAATGGCAAGATATACAGGCCCTAAATCAAGAATTGCACGTAAATTTGGTGAGGCAATTTTTGGAGCAGACAAAGTGTTGTCAAAGAAGAACTATCCTCCAGGACAACACGGACAAAACAAAAGAAGAAAAACTTCTGAGTATGGAACTCAACTTGCTGAGAAGCAAAAAGCAAAATACACTTACGGTGTATTAGAGCGTCAGTTCCGCATCCTATTTGAGAAAGCATCTCGCACAAAAGGTATTACCGGTGAGGTATTGCTACAACTTTTGGAGTCACGTCTTGATAACGTAGTTTACCGTTTGGGTATCGCTCCAACACGTGCAGCTGCTCGTCAATTAGTATCACACCGTCACATCGTGGTAGATGGTAAAGTAGTAAACATTCCTTCTTACCAACTAAAACCAGGACAAGTAGTAGGTGTTCGTGAGAAATCAAAATCATTAGAGAACATTACCGATTCACTTGCAGGATTCAACCACAGCAAATATCCTTGGATAGAGTGGGATGAGGCTTCAAAAAGCGGAAAATATCTTAACATTCCCGAAAGAGCAGATATTCCTGAGAATATCAAAGAGCAATTAATCGTTGAGTTGTACTCTAAACAATAATAAGAATTATGGCGATATTAGCATTTCAAAAACCCGAAGAGGTAGTCATGGTAGAGGCTACACAGTTCTTTGGAAAATTCGAATTCCGTCCTTTGGAGCCTGGCTACGGTGTTACAGTAGGCAATGCGTTACGCCGTATTCTCCTCTCTTCATTAGAGGGATTTGCAATCACCTCAATTCGCATTGAGGGAGTTGATCATGAGTTTGCTACCATTCCCGGAGTAATGGAAGATGTATCAAACATCATCCTAAACCTTAAAAAGGTACGTTTGAAAAGAATCGTAGATGACGTAGAGACAGAAAAAGTATCATTGTCATGTTCAGGTTCAGAGTTCAAAGCCGGAGATATTAGCAAAGCCTTGTCAAGCTTTGAAGTATTGAATCCCGAGTTGGTAATATGCCATCTTGATTCAAGTGCTAAATTTAACATTGAGTTAAACATCAATAAAGGACGTGGATATGTACCTGCAGAGGAGAATGCACAACCTACAGATGCGATAGATGTAATTCCCATCGACTCAATTTACACACCAATCAGAAATGTTAAATACTACTACGATCCATATCGTGTAGAGCAAAAAACAGACTATGAGAAGTTGACACTTGAAATCTCAACAGATGGATCAATACATCCAAAAGATGCATTAAAAGAGGCTGCAAAAATTCTAATACATCACTTTATGATGTTCTCTGATGAGAAAATCACATTGGAGTCGTCAGATGGCGATGGAAATGAAGAATTTGATGAAGAGGTATTGCACATGCGTCAGTTGTTGAAGAGCCGTTTGACAGACATGGACCTATCAGTTCGTGCATTGAACTGCTTAAAATCAGCAGATGTTGAGACATTAGCAGAATTGGTGGTATTCAACAAAAACGACCTATTAAAATTCCGAAACTTCGGTAAAAAATCACTAAACGAGTTAGATGACCTTTTGGCAGGATTGAACCTATCTTTCGGAATGGACATCTCTAAGTATAAATTAGATAAAGAATAACAACGATGAGACATAATAAAAAATTCAACCACTTGAGCAGAACAGCTTCTCACAGAGCAGCCATGTTGTCAAACATGACTTGTTCATTGATAATGCACAAGCGTATCTTCACAACTTTGGCAAAAGCTAAAGCATTGAGAATTTATGCTGAGCCTATCATCAACAAGGCAAAAGAAGACACTACAGCATCTCGCCGTGTAGTATTTAGCTACCTACAAGATAAAAACGCTGTTAAAGAACTTTTCGGAGACATAGCTACTAAAATAGCAGAGCGTAACGGAGGTTACACTAGAATCATTAAAACAGGAACACGTCTTGGAGACGGAGCTAAAACTTGTTTCATTGAGCTAGTTGACTACAACGAAAACATGCTAAAAGAGAAAGCTGCTAAAAAAGCAACACGCACTCGCCGTTCTAAAAAGAGCGCAGAGGCTGCTCCCGCAGTAGAGGCACCAGTTGCTGAAGCACCTGCAGCAGAGTAATATAGAGTAATAAAAACCTATATACAGAAAAAGAGAACGAAAATTTTCGTTCTCTTTTTTTTGTTCGTAGATTTTAAAAGCTATAAAATAACAAGTATAACTTAAATACAATAAAATATGCTTTCGAAATAAGACATTTGCTATATAAAATTATATGACACCAATAATTTAAAATTATTGCTGTCCGATAAAACTTTTTTGAGAGAATAAAAAATTAGGACTGGTTCCATATTGCAGGAATCAGTCCTTTTAGGTTATTTTTGTTTTTGCTCCAACATGTATAACCATGAGTAAAAGTACACATTTTATCGGACAGCCGATG
>JAFYRT010000022.1 GCA_017546805.1 Muribaculaceae bacterium
CTCAACAAACCCAACACGTTTCCAACACCCAGTAGCAGGAACATACAAAAAAGAGCGCGTACTTGCTGGTAAACCATATTTCTCAGTAGCATCAGGAGGAGGAACAGGACGTACATTGCACCCAGATAACATGGCTGCAGGACCTGCTTCATACGGTATGACTGACACTATGGGTCGTATGCACTCAGACGCACAGTTCGCAGGTTCTTCATCAGTTCCAGCACACGTTGAGATGATGGGATTCTTAGGAATTGGAAACAACCCAATGGTAGGATGTACAGTAGCATGTGCAGTTGACGTACAAACAGTATTGAATAAATAATTTATTGAAACTCAATAAGTTTATAGAGAGTCGTTCAAAAGAACGACTCTCTTTTTTTGTGGCTACTGTTTGGTGAGTTAGATGCTGTTTAGGGATGATTTTAGAGCCGTTTAAGACTACTTTAATAGATGTAAGGTAAATCATCTACCAAAGACATTTAGAAGCCACAGAAGAGCCCATATTAACCCATAAACACCCATTTCCGCACCCAAATAGCGACCAGTTTTTGATGGGTTGTAAATAAAATGAATGACTGTTTTATATCTATTATTCCAATCCAATCTAGGAAAATGTGAAAAATCACGCAAAAATAAGTCGGATTATGTGAAATTTCATCGCTTTTTATTGTAGATTATGTGAAATGGTAATTATGAGCGGATTCAATTAGGTGTATCGGCCTATGATTAAATATTTCAAAAGACAATAGCACCCTTTGGTTTTTATACTCAAAGGGTGCTGTGATAATTGTGAAATTGGAATTAAATCAATAGGTTAATGTAAATTTCAAACCGACAGCCTCAGAAATCATTATGAATGTTGATAGTTGCATATCGGTTTCTCCTTTTTCAAGCATAGCCACATACTCACGTTTTTTGCCAATCTTTTCAGCAAGTTGCTGTTGAGTAATTCCTGCTGATTTACGGGCATTTTTCAATACCTCGGCATAGTACCAGGCACGAGACTTTGCATCGAACTCATCACGTGAAACAGTACCCTTTGCACCGTACTCATCTATAAGCATCTCCTCTGTGGTAGGGAGATGTTTGAGCTTGTTAATGTCAATTTTTGGTCTCATTGCTGTAAACTGTTTAAAATTTGTTCTGCTTTTTGTATTTCTTTCTTGTAGTCCTTTGTGGACTTTTTAATAAAACCATTTAAGAGAAGTATCTGTTCTGCTTCAATGAAATTTTCATGATCAATGGTAAAGAGAATTACACGATACTCATTACCTACTGAAATGCGCAATTCATAGAAATCTGTATCTACAAGTTTCTTTACCAACTTGGTGTTTACGACCTTTACGTCTGCAATAATGTTCATAGCATATTTAACCTTGTTCTGAACATTTGTAGGTAATGAGTTGTAAAACTCATCAAATTCTGTACTTCTTATCATAGTTCTCATATTACAAATGTAATATATATGTTACATTGTACAAAGAAAATGCCAAAAAAGTTTACGGTATATTGAGTTTTTAGTGATATTATGCACTCAGATGCACAATTCGCAGGATCATCATCAGTACCTGCACACGTAGAGATGATGGGATTCTTAGGAATTGGAAACAACCCAATGGTAGGATGTACAGTAGCATGTGCATATATTTTAGCAATGCTGAATGATCATGTTTCTTACGCATAAAATAAACCCTAAAGTTTTTTGTCCAAACTTTGGGGTTCACTTCAGGAAAGCACTTTTCTTTTTTATATTAAAAATTATATCTAATTCATCTTGCCATATAAGGTAAAACTATTGAATTTTCATTCATTATGATTAATAATAAATATCTTTTTCTCTATTTTCAATCTCTTGAGAATTAACTAAAACTCCAGATTCAAATTCTAATACTAATTCGTTTATATATATATATATACTCCAATAATGTTATGTCCAATAATCTCTCCATATGGGATATTTATTTCCCCAGTGAACCAATCGGCAAATACCTTCTCCTGATTAGGGAATAAATCGTTTAACTTAACGCTTTTAATGTTGGTGCGCTTTTTAGGATCATCAGAAGTCCAACCATATAAATCGACTAAATAAAGTTTGTCCTCTTCAATACTCCAAGAACCATGATAACCTCTCCAGCAACAAGTAATTCTTGCTACAAAGTTAATATTGTGTTTTTTTATGTATGGATATAATGGTTGATTATGAATATAATAGTCGTTGCCATTATAGGTTAATTTCTCTCCTGCTTGTAACGTCATAACTATCTATAAATTAATATATAACAACTATAAACTATAAACTATAAACTAACAAAACTGCGAGTAAGCAAGGGTAATGTCAAATTTATTTGAACACTACCGAGCGTGAGCAGGTCCGATGGACTTATTCTTTAACTGAAGACTAACAACTACCCCGAAGGGGCGGCGAAGCCGACAACTAAAAACTACTTAATTCCTCTTGACTTGTAGATCATATCTTTGGCATTGTTTATCTGTTGAAGTTTTGTTTCAGCTGCTTTTCTAACATCCTCGCCAAGTGTGGCAACACGGTCGGGGTGGTGTTTCAAAGCCAATTTTTTGTATGCTTTCTTTACCTCATCGTCAGTAGCAGTTGGTTCAATTTCAAGAACTTTATAAGCCTCTTCAAGAGTATTTCCGCCAAGGTTTAGCATTGAATCAACCTCTTTGGTTGATAATCCCATAGCAACAGCAACCTCTTTCAGAGCCTCAATCTCGGCTTGGCAAACGTTGCCGTCGCTTTTGGCAATATTGGCAAGAAAATTAAGCAGTTGCAGACGTTCCTCGTAGCTCAAGTTTTGCTTAATCTGCACACCGCAATCATATATTGTGTTTTTAAAAGCAGAAGGATTTTGAGCATCCATCTGTTTACGTTGCTCAAAAAGTTTAAGCAGAATGTCATTACCTTGCACAGCAGCATCGTTACCAAAATTAACGCGTAAGAATTTTTTAACAAACTCCATTTCGCTGTGCATAATTTTGCCGTCAGCCTTAATAATATACGAAGCCATAACAAGCAACGAGAACATAAAACTATTTCTCTGTCCGTAAGCCTGATTTCCATAGCCGCCGCTATTATAACTGCCCGAATCACTATTCTCTATACTCTTATCAAAAAGCGAACCAATAGCGTACCCTGCCAAAGCACCCAAAGCGCCACCTGCCATAAAGCCCACAATTCCGCCAATCCATTTACCGTATCCCATAACTTTATCAATTTTTATACAAAGGTAATCTAAAATAATAAACAAAAAACATATAAAAGTATTCAATATCCAAATAGTTTTGTAAATTCGCAATATATTTGAAGAGTAAAACGGACTAAATTAAAAGAAAGAGTAAATGGAAATATGGATAATGTGGCTGATAGCAACAGCCGTGCTTGTAGTAGTGGAGTTGATAACCGGAATGGTGGCATCGTTCTGCTTGGCAATAGGATGTTTGGCATCAATGATAGTATCGTGGTTCACCTCCGAGATAGAGATGCAGCTATTGGCGTTATCGATAGGAGCAATACTATCGTTCATATTCTTGGCACCGGTAATACGCAAATGGCAGAATAACAAAGGCGAGAAAAATCCCAAAGCACAAAACAGCAATATGGATGCCTTAATAGGAAGGGTAGTGTACGTAACACAACTAATACCCGAAAAAGGAGGTTTAGGCCGAATTCGTATCGATGGCGACAGTTGGCAGGCGCGTAGCATAGACGGACAAGAGATTGAAACAGGCAAACGAGTAAAGGTTGTATCATACGATAGTATAATAATAGAGGTAGAGGAGGTATAACCACTGCAATATAAACAAAAAAACAAGCGAGAAAAGAAAAAAAATAATAACCATAAAAACAGACAGATATGGCAATTTTTGTAGCACTATTAGTATTAATAGTAATAATAACAGTAATTTCGGGAGTAAAAATAGTACCCCAATCAGAGACACGAGTAATAGAACGATTAGGACGCTTCCAAAGTGTACTATCGCCGGGAATAAACATAATATGGCCCTTTATCGATAAACCAAGAGCCATATACATAAGAGGCTCATTCCGAGGCTACGATGGCAGATATATAACACGCGTGGCATCAACAACACGAATCGACCTTCGTGAGCAAGTCTATGACTTTCCCTCACAACAAGTAATCACCAAAGACAACGTAACAACCGAGATTAACGCACTATTATATTTTCAAATCGTCGACCCCAAAAAGGCAGTATACGAGATAGACAACCTGCCTGTAGCAATTGAAAAATTAACACAAACATCATTGCGTAACGTAATTGGAGAGTTGGAGTTGGACGAAACACTCACATCGCGCGATACCATCAACTCACGCCTTCAAAACATCCTTGATGAGGCAACAAACAAATGGGGAGTAAAAGTAAATCGTGTAGAGTTGCAAGACATAACACCTCCCGAAAGCGTACGCGAGGCAATGGAAAAACAGATGCAGGCAGAGCGTAACCGTCGTGCTGAGATATTGAACGCCGAAGGAGAGAAAAAATCGTTGATACTCCGTTCTGAGGGAGAGATGCAATCGCGCATCAACGAAGCGGAGGCACTAAAACGCTCCGAAATATTAAAAGCCGAAGGAGAGTCGCAAGCAAAAATCCTGCAAGCACAAGCCGAAGCAGAATCAATACGACGCATATCACAAGCAATAAGCGAGTCAAAAACCGATCCTGCAACCTATATGCTTGCAATCAAATACATCGAAACGTTGAGCCAAATGACACAAGGCAACGACACCAAAACCGTATATATGCCATTTGAGGCAACAGGAGTGTTAAGCTCAATAGCATCAATAAAAGAGATGTTTAATAAGTAGAAAAGATTACAATAAAATAACTTATTAAAGACTAAAAAAGAGGAGTTGTTTCAATTTTTTTGAAGCAACCCCTCTTTTGCTTTTATGGCTTTATGTGTCAGATTAATTGTTAATAGAGTGTAAAACTTAAAGGTGAAAAACGTAAGTAACTGAAAAACAGTATATTTACCCCCCCCTATTAAATTATGTGTGAATATTGTTTATTAGTTTTTAATTTAGTAATTTTGCATCCCCTAATAGGATAAATAAAATTCATATAAAAAAGATAACTAAATAGGAGATGAAAAAATTTATATATTTAATACTCTTGATTGTAGCATACACAGCAACTACCATGGCACAAGTGGAGGAGGGTGTATGGTATAGAATTAAGCATGTTAAGTATGGCTCTTACATAAGTGCCGAAAATTATGATGCACACCCCGATGGTTATGCTGGAGGTGTAAAATGCGTTGACTATGCTGCCGATGATGATCAAATATTCACATTTATTCCCGATGGGGAAAATTACAAGGCAAAGAGTAAGTCAGGTTATTACATCTATTGCCAAGCATGGAATGTTGATGCTTTAGCTAATAAATCCACACCATTGGCATTTGAAGCAACAGATGGAGGCTATTATATTAAAAACATGACCACCAGTACATACTTTGCCGTTAGTGATATGCAGTATAATGAAGGTATGGATATGCCACTTCCTGCAGGTGATGGATATTATCCATTTGGAAATCAGCCTATTGGTAATGCCGCAACATTTATTTTTGAAAGTGTGGAGATTGTTCCCAAAAGAACAATTACAGTATCATCAAATAACCCTGATTGGGGAACAGTATCGGGCGGAGGAACCGATAAGGATGAAATTACCATTACTGCAAAAGCCAATGTTGGTTATGTTTTTGTTAGTTGGACATTAAATGATTCAATTGTCTCAACTACGCCAACCTATGTTGATATGACAGCAGGTGATAAACACTATGTTGCAATCTTTGAGCCCCTACAACAAATAGAGGAGGGTAAATGGTATAGAATTAAGGATGTTGCCTCACAAACCTATATGAGTACCGAAAATTATGATGCTCACCAATGGGGGGCCGCAGGAGGTGTAAAATGTGTAGAATATGCTGAGAGTGATAATCAAATCTTCACGTTTATACCTGAAGGAGCAAACTATATAGCAAAGAGTAAGTCAGGTTATTACATATATTGTCAAAGTTACAATGTTGATGCTTTGATAGATAAATCCACA
>JAFYRT010000023.1 GCA_017546805.1 Muribaculaceae bacterium
AAATGTGTAGAATATGCTGAGAGTGATAATCAAATCTTCACGTTTATACCTGAAGGAGCAAACTATATAGCAAAGAGTAAGTCAGGTTATTACATATATTGTCAAAGTTACAATGTTGATGCTTTGATAGATAAATCCACACCATTGGCATTTGATGCGACTGAAGGTGGTTATTACATTAAAAATATGAAATATTCTCCAAATTATATTACATATTTTGGAGTAGCTGAACTAGATTATAGTGCTGGGGAACTTCCTGCAGGTGATGGATATTATCCATTTGGAAATCAGTCTATTGATAATGCCGCAACATTTATTTTTGAAAGTGTGGAGATTGTTCCATTAAGAACAATTACTGTTGAGTCAAGTAATCCTAATTGGGGTACAGTATCAGGCGGAGGAACAGACAAGGATGATATTACCATTACTGCAAGTGCTAATGCCGGTTATAAGTTTATAAGTTGGACATTAGACGGAGAGGTTGTCTCAACAACCCCAACCTATGTTGATATGACAGCAGGTGATAAACACTATGTTGCAATTTTTGAACCCCTACTACAATTAGAGGTTGGTAAATGGTATAGAATTAAGGATATTGCCTCACAAACATATTTGAGTGCCGAGAACTATGATGCTCACCCCGAAGGCTCGGCAGGAGGAGTTAAGAGTGTAGAATATGCCGATGTAGCAAACCAAATATTTACATTGGAGGCAGAAGGTGATAACTACAAGCTTAAATGTATATCTGGTTACTACGTCTATTGTCAAGCATGGAATGTTGATGCTTTGAATGAGCATTATACCCCAATATCTTTTGAGGCAACTGCCGGCGGTTATTATATAAAAAACATGAGAGATAACACCTACTTTAAGGTAGGTTATATTCAATACAATGAAGAGTGGATGACTACTCCTCTTCCGGCAGGAGACGGTTACTATGCTTTTGGCGATGGCGGATATGGAGACCCACATAACTCGATATTTAATTTTGAGAGTGTAGATGTAGCCACTTTGCGTACAATTACCGTAGAGTCAAACAACACAGAGTGGGGAACAGTAACAGGAGGAACAATTGCTGACCGAGCAATCATAATTGAGGCTACGCCAACATATGGTTATAAGTTGGTAAATTGGAGTGTAGATGGAGAGTCGGTAGGAAATACTTTAACTTATGTTGACTACACATCGGGCGATAAACATTATGTAGCAAATTTTGATGTCAGACTTATATATGATGTACAAGTAGAATCTGAAAACCACGAATATGGATTGGCTGAGGCAACTCAGACGGGTGGCGTAATGGAACAAGAAGAGGTAACATTTACAGCAAATCCCAGATATGGTTACCGATTTGTAAACTGGAAAGCAAACGGAGAGGTTGTCAGCACAAAAAATCCATACTCTCTAACCATAACCGAGCCTGTTGAATTGGTTGCAACTTTCAGAAAGATTCCCGAAATGGAACATATTGTGGAGGGAAAATGGTATAGAATACGTGACGTAGAAACAGGAACCTATATGAGTGCTGAGAATTATGATGCTCACAAAGATGGTCCTGGAGGAGGTGTTAAATGCGTTGACTATGCCGCCGATGATGATCAAATTTTCAGATTTGAAAAAGACGGAGATTACTGGAGGGCGATAAGTAGGTCGGGTTACTCTATCTATTGTCAAAAATGGAATATAGATGCTCAAAAAGATCAATATACCCCCCTACAGTTTATTGCAACCACTAATGATGCTTGTTTTATAAAAAACACAACAAAGGGAACATACTTTAAGGTAGAGTATATAATCAACTACTATTGGGAACCAATACCACTTCCTGCAGGAGAGGGATACTATCCTTTTGGCGATTCAAATCCTGACATGGGAATGCAACTTTCAAAATTTGTTCTTGAGGGAGCTGAACCCGCAACTTGGCGTGAAATTACCATATCTGCAAACAACGATGAATGGGGTAAGGTTACTGGTACTAAAGCAGATGGTACTACCATTGAAGGAGAGGGGGATATAATCATTGATGGTAAAGGCGATATTACTATGGAGGCTACTCCAAGCAAAGATTATCGTTTTGTAAATTGGACACTAAACGATTCAATAGTATCAACAAAACCAATCTATATCGACCATACTGCAGGCAATAAAAGCTATGTTGCAAACTTTGAGAAACTCCCTGAAATTGTACCTATAGAGACGGGTAAGAAGTACAGAATTATGGACCTTAACACAGGTTTGTATTTAAGTACCGAGAATTATGAGGCTCACCCTGCAGGCGAGGGAGGAGGAGTAAAATGTGTGGAGTATGCCGATAGTGATAATCAAATTTTTATCTTCGAGGTAGATGACAAAAACTACTACAAACTAAAAAGTGAATCGGGTTATTACATCTATTGTCAAAGGTCAAATGTCGATGCCTTATCATATCAATACACACCACTAACTCTTAAGGAGACATTAGGAGGATATTATATTCGCGATATGATTGATTCAACATACTTCCGTGTTGAGTATCTTGCAAGTCACACGTGGGACGAATTTCCACCACCTGCAGGAGACGGATATTATCCTTTTGGTGATGCTCAAATAGGTGATACACACACTGCAATATGGGTATTAGAGCCTGTTGAAACTACTCCCGAGCGAACAATCTCTGCATCGGTAAACGTTGCCGAGAGAGGAAGTGTAACTATAAACGGAAAGAAGAATGTTTCAATCCTAACAGCCGACGATCATATAGTTCTTCAGGCGATAGAAAACGAAGGCTACAAGTTTGTAAGTTGGACACTCAACGATTCGATTGTTTCAACCACGCCAACCTATGTCGACATGACCGAAGGTAATAAACACTATATAGCAAATATACAACCTTTCTCTGCTGTTAAACTCGTAAGAACAACCGCAGGAGAGGCAAGAGTAGGAATAAAAACCGATGCCTCAGCAACAATAACAGTGGGCGGAGAGGTATATTCAAGCGTTCAAGCCAACATGGCTGTTGAAGTAATAATACCTGAAACATCCGCCGATGATATTGTAATTGAAACAATAGGCGCAAATATATTTGGCGTGGATTGTGGAGCAAATATAGTACCGATTGAAATCCCTGAAACAATAAAAGAGATGGCATTGCGTAATGTTGATGCAGAAGAGATTGAAATCCGATCGCATATCAAGAAATTAATCTTAGTATCATCAGTCGATAACAAAGCAGTCAGGGTAAGTCCAAAATCAAAAATAAGTGAAGGAATAAAATTGGTTGTTGAAAAAGAGATAAATACACCACAACCGGTAGAAGGAATGGGAACACCCACAATCTACAACCTTATCTCTGTGCCGTTCGAATTCAATATAGCCAACATTAAATATTGGGATGGAAACAGTTGGGAATATGCAACACCTGAGACACAAATAAGATTACTCTTATATGACTCACAACGCAGAGCAAACCGCAACTACAAAAACACATGGAGAATATTGAAATCAACAGACAATATCAATATCCCTGCAAACCAAGGATTCGTAGTTATAGGAAACAACGATTTGGGAACATCGCTTAAGCTACAATTCATCTCTGCCGAGAATGGATATGATGGAACAGATGAGATGGTAACCGTATATCGTTACAGAAACGATTCCGGAAACACATCAATCTACGACCAAGATTGGAACTTTACAGGAGTACCATACCTAACAGAAGGAGAGTTTACCGAAAGTTACACACTCTATGCGTACAATAACATAGATCGTGAGTGGACAGAATATCCACCAATATTAGGATTGCCAACACTATTGCCATACACATCAATAATGTATCAGGCAGAAATGGGAGAACTTCAATCTAAAGAGATATACATCGCACCTGCATCAGTGGCACGAAATACAAACGCATCAGAAGACATATTTGCACGAGCATATATCTCAATAGACGACACAACCCCAGCCAAGATAATATTGAGCGACGAAAGTTCTGAGAACTTCGTGGTAAACGAGGATGCTTGGTATATTGAACCATTGAATAATACAACCGCGTCGGCATACTTCAACATCGGAGGAGCAGATGCAAAAGTATCAGTTCAGCCCTTGGCAAGCGAGTTGCCAATGACAGTTTACACAGGAGCAGGAACACAACACCGCATAACATTGACAGCAACAGACGGTAACTATGACGTTTACCTAAAAGATGCAGTAACAAATGATGTAGTTTGCTTGAACGACGAAGATTACAACTTCACAGCTGCAGCAAAAACAACAATTGCCAACCGCTTCACAGTGTCAATGGTTGAGCCGACAGGCATAATCGATGCAGCAAGAGCAGAGGGAGCAATCAAAGCAGTTGTAACAGCTAACGGAATCAAATTGTTCGGAACAGAAGAGGGCGACGAAGTTACTCTTTACAATGCAAACGGTATGATTATAACCAACGCCACTGCCGAGGATGGAGTAACAACCATCGCAACATCGGCAACAGGAGTAATCATCATCAAAGTTGCAGAGCAAACAGTTAAGGTGGTTAAGTAGTTGTTAGTTGTTAGTTGTTAGTTGAGAAACATTTGTTTCTCGAACCTGCTTACGCTCAACAATACTTAAACAAGTTTGGTATTGTATTCGCTTAATCGTAGCTTTGTTATCAACAAATTAACATACATATTTTAAGAGGAGCAGTTCACAGTAATCTGCTCCTCTTTTTTTACTCAACCTTCCTTGTTAGAGAGGGGAGTGTATAAAATTAGCCATAAAACAAAATAGGAGTTATTCATCAGCGAATAACTCCTATTTTATGTATATTAATTTCTAACAACTAAAAACTAACAACTCTTAAATTCTAAACTCTTCAACACTTTTAAGGTTGCGGGCAATATCTTCGTCCGAAACGCCACCAACTGTAAGGTCTCCGGCAATGTAGCTGTCATAAGCAGCCATATCAATCAAACCATGACCTGAAAGGTTGAACAAAATAACCTCTTTCCTGCCTTCCTCTTTAGCTTTAAGAGCTTTGCGTATGGCAACAGCAATAGCGTGAGAAGATTCGGGAGCAGGAATAATACCCTCGCTCTTTGCAAATAGTGTTGCGGCATCGAATGCTTCAAGTTGATTTACATCTTCGGCTCTCATCAAACCATTTTTTTGAAGTTGGCTCACAATCGAACCTGCACCGTGGAAACGCAAACCTCCTGCGTGAATATTCGAAGGCATGAATTTGTGTCCAAGAGTGTACATGGGAATAAGAGGAGTATATCCTGCTTCATCACCAAAGTCGTATTGGAAGCGACCTTTAGAAAGTTTAGGACATGATGCAGGCTCTGCCGCAATAACCTCAACATCTTTACCATCTGTAAGTTTATGTCGAAGGAATGGGAAAGCTATACCCGAGAAGTTCGAACCACCACCGAAACAAGCAATAATGCTGTCGGGATATTCACCTGCCATCTCCATTTGTTTTTCAGCCTCCAAACCAATAACAGTTTGGTGCAAGTTTACCCAGTTGAAAACGCTACCCAATGTGTATTTACAGTTTGGAGTTTGCATTGCAAGCTCAACAGCCTCAGATATGGCGCAACCCAAACTACCTTGGTTGTTCGGAGTATCAGTCAAAATCTTACGACCCGCTTTAGTTGACATACTTGGCGATGCAATAACTTGCGCGCCAAAAGTTTGCATAATCGAGCGGCGATAAGGCTTTTGGTGGTAGCTAACTTTAACCATATAAACGGCAAGTTCCAAACCAAAAATTTTAGAAGCCATTGAAAGAGCCGCACCCCATTGACCTGCGCCTGTTTCGGTTGTAATGTTTGTACAACCATCTTGCTTGCAGTAGTATGCTTGTGCAAGTGCAGAGTTAAGTTTGTGTG
Source organism: Muribaculaceae bacterium (assembly GCA_017546805.1). Taxonomy (GTDB): domain Bacteria; phylum Bacteroidota; class Bacteroidia; order Bacteroidales; family G3-4614; genus Caccoplasma_A. Next base: position 5,850 of record JAFYRT010000023.1, read on the forward strand.
AACCCACGGGGCTTACACTCTCGTTTTTAAAATAGATGTGAGCTGGTGTATCCAAAGCCTTCTCCAATCCAGTTGCGCGAACAAGAGGAGTAGGACGCCAAATTTTATATAAATCTCTAACGGGCTCCGGAATTTCAATCCATGCGTCAGTAGTATTAAGTTCTTGTTTTACAAGTTCTTTTGCAAATATTTGTTGTAAACTCTCTTCTGTGACGGGTTGCTTTGTTTTAGGGTCCATCATCGGAAGAGGTTTGTTTGTCATATCAGCAACAATGTTATACCAAGCAGTAGGTATATCACGTTCTGTTAATATAAATTTTTTTGTACTCATTATTTTTACTAAATTTGTTTGATTTTTAATAAACCATTACAACATTAAGTTGTCTTATAAAGTGTCTTAATGTATATAATAGTGCAAAAATACTACAAAAACTCTTTTAAGACAAAGATATAGTACTAAAAATTATGAAATAAAAGTTATGAATAAAGTATCTTTAGTATCCATTCTACTATTATTAGGAGGATTTTCATTATTTGCCGAGGAGAACGAAGTGTGGACTTTGAACAATTGTATCGAATATGCCATAAAGAATAACATAAAGTTAAAACAAAGCAGAATAATCTTGGAACAGAGCGAAGTAGATGTAAAATCTGCCAAGGCCGACATGTTTCCATCTCTGTCGTTCTCAACAGGGCACAATCTTGTAAACCGTCCCTTTTCGGCAAACAGCAGTACTGTAAGCGGAAGTGAAGTAATCTCAACCAATCAAAAGACAACCTACAATGGAAGCTATGGAATAAACGCAAATTGGACAGTTTGGAATGGCAACAAACGACGCAATCTTATAAAACAGAGCAAGAGCGAAAATGAGATTGCAGGTTTGAACGTAGCCGAGGCAGAAAATGCACTAAAAGAGCAAATAACTCAGCTATATGTTCAAATACTCTATGCAAAAGAGTCAGTAAAAATAAACGAAAACACTTTGGAGGTGAGCAAAGCAACCTTTGCACGCGGACAAGAGCTATACAAAGTGGGTTCATTGTCAAAAGTCGATTTGGCACAATTAGAGACAGAGGTGGCAAACGATGAGTATCAATTGGTTATGAGTCGAAATTCGCTTCGTAACTATGTCCTCGATTTAAAACAACTGCTCGAGATACCCGGTTTAACACCAATGGAGTTGCAAGTACCCGAATTAGACGATTCAGATGTATTGTCGCCATTACCAAAACCAAATGATATTTATGCGGCAGCACTACAACTACGTCCCGAGATAAAGAGCGGACAACTCAATATTGAAAGTTCTAAATTGGATGTAGCAATTGCAAAATCGGGATACTACCCACAAATATCAATAAGTGCCTCAACAGCAAGCAACACAAACAGTTCAAGTGCCGAATGTTGGGGAGAGCAGATGAAACTTGGATGGAACAATATGATAGGCGTAAACCTGTCGTTACCCATTTACGATAACCGTCAAACAAAAAGTGCAAAGCAAAAAGCCGAGTTGCAATACACTTCAACACAAATGGAGCTGGCAAACATCCAAAAGGATTTGTATCAAACCATCGAAACCATGTGGCTCGAGGCTGATAATGCACAACAACAATACGTTGTTGCATCTTCAAAACTAAAAAGCAGCAAAACAAGTTACGATATGATAAACGAGCAGTTCACACTCGGAATGAAAAACATATTAGAACTACTAACCGAGAAGAACAACTACCTCTCGGCACAACAAGAGGTAATACAAGCAAAATACATGGCGGTATTAGAGCGAACATTGCTAAACTTCTATGCAGGCAATCCAATAGAACTATAATAACATAAAATTTAAACAGCTTCTAAGAATAATAAGAAAAAATATATACTATGAGCAAAAGTAAAAAAATCATTTTGGCAATATCACTCGTAGCAGTGGTGGCACTATTGTGGTGGTCATTCTCATCAAAAGAGGAGGAGAGTAAAGTAGAGTTTGTTACAGCAAAAGTCGTTCTCGGAGAGATTGGCAACTCAGTAACAGCTACAGGAACCATAGAACCTGTAACCGAAGTAGAGGTTGGAACACAAGTATCGGGAATCATCGACCATATCTATGTCGATTACAATTCGGTAGTAAAAAAAGGACAACTCATAGCCGAAATGGACAAGATAACCCTTGAGAGCGAGTTACTTTCGGCACGTGCTCAATATAGCGGAAACAAAGCAGAGTATGAGTACCAACAAAAACTCTACGATCGCAATACCGTATTGCACGAAAAAGAGCTAATCAGCGAAACCGATTATGAGCAAAGCGTATACAACTATCAACGCTCAAAAAGTGCATACGAACAAAGCTCGGCAGCCTTGGCAAAAGCAGAGCGTAACCTATCATATGCAACCATCACATCACCAATCGACGGAGTGGTAACAAGTCGCAGTGTAGAGGAGGGACAAACCGTAGCATCAGGATTCTCAACACCAACACTATTCACCATAGCAGCCGACCTCACAAAAATGCAAGTGGTAGCCGATGTCGACGAGGCTGACATAGCAAACGTTGCAGAGGGCAACTATGTAGTATTTACAGTTGACGCATATCCAAACGACGAGTTTATAGGAATCGTAAAACAAGTGCGTTTGGGCAGTACAATTGGCGAAACCACCACAACAACATCCAACACCGTAGTAACATACGAAGTAGTAATATCGGCAGAGAATCCCGAGTTAAAACTAAAACCACGTCTAACAGCCAATGCCTCAATATACACACTATTTAAAGGCAACGTAATAACAGTGCCTGCAATGGCATTGTACTTCACGCCAAACCCCGAGGTAGCAAAAGGCTACACAATTGTCGATTGTCAAGCACCACAAAAAGTTTGGACACTAAAAGATAAAACATTCACAGCAATACCCGTTGAAATAGGTCTTTCTGACGGAATCAGAACAGAGATTATCAGCGGATTAGCCGAGGGCGATGAGATAGTAACCGATATGAATTTTATCGAGAAAACCATGCCTCAAATGGGAGCATCACAAGAACGCAGCCCATTTATGCCACAACATCCCGGAAGCAAAAAGAAATAACCAAAGAGTAAAACAAGCATGAAAAAAGTAATAGAACTCGACAACATCCGTCGCGATTTTCAAGTAGGAGAGGAGGTAGTACACGCTTTGCGTGGAGTATCCTTTTCAATAACCGAGGGCGAGTTCGTAACCATCATGGGAACATCGGGTTCGGGAAAGAGTACCCTTCTAAACACCTTGGGATGCTTGGATACTCCAACCAAGGGAGAGTATTATCTCGACGGCATTTCGGTGCGAACAATGACAAAAAGCGAACGAGCGGTATTGCGTAACAGAAAAATCGGATTTGTCTTTCAAAACTACAACCTGTTGCCCAAAACAACAGCCGTTGAAAACGTAGAACTACCATTGATGTATAACACCGCAGTATCGGCAAAAGAGCGTCGCAAAAGAGCCATAGATGCCCTTATGGCAGTTGGCTTGGGCGACCGATTGGAGCATAAATCAAACCAAATGTCAGGAGGACAGATGCAACGTGTGGCAATAGCCCGAGCATTGGTGAACGATCCCGCCGTGATATTGGCAGACGAGGCAACAGGAAACCTCGATACACGCACCTCGTTCGAAATATTGGTGCTGTTCCAAAAACTGCATGCCGAGGGACGAACAATAATATTCGTAACCCATAACCCCGACATAGCACGATACAGCAGTCGCAACATCCGTTTGCGTGACGGAAAAGTTATAGAAGACACCTACAATACAAACATACAATCGGCAGCAGAGCAGTTGGCTCAGTTGCCTAAAAACGACGAAGAGTAACAATGAATATAACCAATCTCTTTAAAATAGCATTAAGAGCCTTGGCAAACAACAAGATGCGCGCCTTTCTGACAATGTTGGGAATAATAATCGGAGTAGCATCGGTAATAGCCATGTTAGCCATAGGACAAGGTTCAAAAACAAGTATCCAGAACCAGATATCTACGATGGGTTCAAACATGATAATGATACAGCCCGGAGCCGATCGTATGGGAGGAGTACGACAAGACCCTGCCTCAATGCAAACCCTCAAATTAGAGAACTTTGAGGCAATACGCGCCCAAGCGAAATTGGTAACCGCGGTAAGTCCCTCTGTTTCAGCATCGGGACAACTCATTGCAGGCTCAAACAACTACCCCTCACAAGTAACAGGAGCAAACCAGGACTATCTTCACATACGTCAGTTAAAGGTAAAAGAGGGAAGCATGTTCACCGATAACGACATAAAAACATCTGCAAAGGTGTGTGTAATCGGAAAGACCATAGTAGACAATCTCTTCCCCGACGGAACATCTCCGATAGGAAAGATAATACGATTCAACCAAGTACCATTCAAGGTAGTAGGAGTGTTGCAACCCAAAGGATTCAACGCAATGGGTATGGACCAAGATGCCATAGTTATTGCCCCCTATACAACAGTAATGAAACGACTGTTGGCACAAACCTATTTAAGTATGATATTTGCATCGGCAGTATCGGAGGAGTACTCACCAATGGCAGTAGACGAAATCTCACAAATCCTTCGTCGCGAACACAACCTAAAAAACGGACAAGCCGACGACTTCACAATTCGTACGCAAGAGGAGATAAGTTCAATGCTTAACACAACCTCAACCCTAATGACAACCCTTCTTGCATGTATAGCAGGAATATCGTTGGTAGTAGGAGGAATCGGAATCATGAACATCATGTATGTATCGGTAACCGAGCGTACACGCGAGATAGGACTTAGAATGTCGGTGGGAGCAAGAGGAGTAGACATACTTTCGCAATTCCTTATCGAAGCAATCATGATAAGCATAACAGGCGGATTGATAGGAGTGTTATTCGGATGTGGAATATCAATGCTCGTCAAGTATGTAGCAAACTGGCCAATCTATATACAACCATGGACAGTACTACTATCCTTTGCCGTATGTACAGTAACAGGAGTATTCTTTGGGTGGTATCCTGCTAAAAAAGCAGCCAACCTCGACCCAATCGAAGCAATCCGTTATGAGTAAAGCAGTTGGTAGTTGTTAGTTGTTAGTTGTTAGTGGTGAGTTGAGGAACATTCGTTCCTCGAGCCTGCTCACGCTTAGCATAGTTCAAGTGAACTTGACTCTGCTCTTACTTAATCGCAGCTTTGTAAGTATTATTAGGCTAATTGGACAAATTAGACTAATTGGTCAAATAAATACTTCTTTGTCCGGCGGACTTTTGGCAAACGCAGTTTCCCACAGCTCTTGTCAAACCTAAAAGTAGGGACGTAACCTGTTACGTCCGAAAATAAAGGAGAATAAAATTGTCTGAAAGACTTGGTTGAGCGAAGCGAAACTACTTAATAGCCGTAGGTTTTTAAACCTACGGAAAAAAATATAACCTTATTATGCGTCTGAAAGACGCGAAACTATTATCTTTGTTGTCTGAACTTTACGAACACTATAAAAATATATAAACCCGATGAAGAGAATACATACAATCCTACTATTCCTCACAACAATATTTTGCCTACAATCACAAAACATGGTGGTGGAGAGTTTTAGTCTGTTGCCACAAGATTTAACTGCCAATGTACAGGGAACGAGTCGTTTCGACCAAAACACCCGTAAAAATGCAGCACTGATAAAGATAGAGACAACACAAAAAGGATTTGTCTTTGAGGGTGGGTCGCTGGGATTTGTC
>JAFYRT010000005.1 GCA_017546805.1 Muribaculaceae bacterium
GATTTTAGCCCTAAAAATTAAAAATTATAAGAAAATCAATACGACTTATCTTTGACAAAACTTTTTACGGAAACAATGGGCGGGATTATTGAATAAAAAGAGAGTGGCTAAAAAATCACTTTTTAGTCACCCTCTTTTTTTGTTGTATCATTTTAGACCAAACTTGTTTGTGGATAAAATGGTAAAACAAAAAAAGTTATACGATAGTATAAATCTTTAATTTGTTGGGAAGGAGACCTGCGGAGCACTGGGATGCACGAACGAAGGTGAGTGAATCCCTCACGATTCTACCTTATCATTTTAGACCAAACTTGTTTGAAGATAAGAATAAAAATACTCTCGCGCACTCAAAAAAAATTTTTTTGAGCAAACTTGATTGTTTTTTACTTTTTATTCTTACTTTTGCATCGAACTCGAATGGTGGTGTCCGGTAATGCCTTTTGGCTACCGTGGCTGAGATTATACACATTGCACCAGTACAGATAATGCTGACGCTGGAAGTTTGGAGTTAGACCTACAGGTACACAATATATTGCCGTACCACTATTTTGAGCTTTTGGTAAAAAAAATAGTGGTATGAATTCAAGAAAAACCTATCCCGTTGTATTATCGATTGCAGGCTCCGATTCTTCAGGTGGAGCCGGAATACAAGCCGATCTTAAAACGTTTTCTGCTCTTGGTGTTTATGGTGCTACTGCCATTACTGCCATTACTGCACAAAACACGCAAGGTGTACACTCTCAACTTGCTTTAACTCCTCAGATTGTTTACGATCAAATAGTGTCTGTTATTGAGGATATTCATCCCTCTGCTGTAAAAATAGGAATGTTGGCAAATAGCAACATTGCAATGGCTGTTGTCGATGCTATGAGCAAATACTCAATTCCCTTAATTCTTGATCCTGTTATTGTCTCAAGTAGCGGACATCGTCTTTTGTCTGTTGAGGCTATAGATGTAATAAAAGAGAGATTGTTACCAATGGCAACTCTTATAACGCCCAATATTCCTGAAATGGAATCTCTCACAAATATGCCCTTGGGCTCTGATGACGAAAAGAGCAAGGCTGCTCAAAATCTGATGAGTTTTGGCATTAATGCTATTCTTCTTAAAGGAGGTCACGAAAATGGCGACGAGAAAATAGATATTCTTTATCTAAAATCGGAAAAGGGTGTAAAGATTTCTTATTTCTCATCTCCTACTATACCCACAAAAAACATTCATGGGACAGGTTGCACACTTTCTTCTGCCATTGCCGCATTTATGGCAAGAGGTAAATGTATGGAAGATGCTGTTTCTATGGCAAAAGATTTTATTTCTGATGCTATTCATCATGGTGCTGATATTGAAATTGGTAACGGGCATGGCCCGGTGAATCATGGTTTTAATCCTTTAAAAATGATGATATATGATTTCTGATAGTTACAGGTTGCAGTTTATCACTCATCACACCAATGAGTACTCCTATATTGATTCGGCTCGCATTGCTTTAGAGGGTGGTTGTCGTTGGATACAACTTAGGATGAAAGAAGCTGATGCATATGAGCTAACTGAAACTGCTATTAAAGTTAAGGAAATGTGCAAAGAGTATGGTGCTACTTTTATTGTTGATGACAATGTTGCAGTTGCAAAGAGTATTGATGCCGACGGTGTTCACCTTGGCAAAAATGACATGTCGATTGCTGATGCTCGCAAAATTGTTGGGAAGAATTTTATTATTGGAGGTACTGTAAATTCTTTTGAAGATATTTTGTTTAACATGCAAACTACACCACCCAATTATTTTGGTTGTGGTCCATTCCGTTTTACCTCAACTAAAAAGAATCTTGCGCCTGTTCTCGGCTACGATGGTTACAAATATATCATCAACCAAATGAGAATGCAAAATATTAATATTCCTATTGTGGCAATAGGCGGTATAGTAAAAGATGACATACTTAAATTATTAGAGATAGGTGTTAATGGTATTGCTTTGAGCAGCAGTATTCTTAATGCAAAAAATCCTATTAAAGTGATGGAGGAGATTAAAAAGCTTATTTATAATTATTATAAACCCTAATTTTTGAATTATGATTGAAAGAAAAGTTTCACAAGGTATTATCTCTACCTATTTTAACAAGTTGGAGAGAAATTTAGATTTGGATGTTGCTATTGTTGGTGGCGGACCATCGGGTATTGTTGCCGCATACTATCTTGCAAAAGCAGGATTGAAAGTTGCTCAGTTTGACAGAAAGCTTTCGCCCGGAGGCGGCATGTGGGGAGGCGCAATGATGTTCAACCAAATTGTGGTACAAGAGGAGGCTTTAGATATTATTAAAGAGTTTGAAATCAATCATGAGTTATACAACGAAAATCTTTACGTCATGGACTCTGTCGAAAGCACCGCTGCTCTATTATACAAGGCTGTTCACGCAGGAGCAACTATATTTAACTGCTATTCTGTTGAAGATGTTATTTTTAAAAACGACATAGTCAGCGGTGTTGTTGTAAATTGGACTCCTGTTTTAAGGGAAGGAATGCACGTTGACCCTCTTAACATTATGGCAAAATGTGTTGTTGATGGTACAGGTCACGACAGCGAAATTTGCAGAACCGTTGCTCGCAAAAACGGAATACGACTTGCAACAGAGACAGGCGATGTTATTGGCGAACGTTCGTTAGATGTTATAGCAGGCGAAGAGGAGGTTGTTAATGGCACAAAAGAGATATATCCCGGACTTTATGTATGCGGTATGGCAGCCTCGGCAGTTAGTGGAACTCCAAGAATGGGCCCTATATTCGGAGGTATGCTTCTTTCGGGTAAAAAAGTTGCTGAACTAATAATTGAATCACTTAAGAGATGAAAATTATTGCCATAACATCTCCTATGGTTACTAACGAAGATGTATATTTAATCAAAAGCCTACTTGAACGTGGCATTGATATTATACATCTTCGTAAACCTGATTCGAGTATTAATGAATGTAGAGACATTCTGAAAGAACTGACAACAGAAGAAAAAGCAAAAATTGTAATACATGATTATCCTGAGCTATACTACGAATTTTCACTGAAAGGAATTCATATAAATAGGAATATTACTTCGTTGCCTATAGATTATAATGGGCATAGAACTCGCTCGTGCCACTCTTTTGAGGAGATAATAAGATTTAAGAGCGAATATGACTATCTGTTTTTAAGCCCTATTTTTGATAGCATTTCAAAAGTTGAATATATGTCGAGTTTTAAACATGAAGAACTTTTAGAGGCATCGAGAAATGGGTTAATTGATGAAAAGGTTATTGCTTTGGGTGGAGTGACATTTGACAAAATTCCGTATTTGAAAAGCTTAAATTTTGGAGGTGTTGCACTATCTGGTGCTATATACAATAAAAATGCTATAAAGCAACTAAAATATTTGAGTAAGTGATTTTTATAACGATTTGTTAATAAATTTAAGACATACAACAAAAAGACAATGGATACAGGTAAAATATTCAATGTATCTTAACATTTTTTGCTCATTTATTTGTATCTTTGCACCCCGTTAAGAATAGGAAATAAAATGAGAAAAATTATTATTGTATTACTATCTGTAATGTCGTTATCGTTAACGGCTGTGGCTCAAAACAAAAAGGGTTCAAACCTTACAATTTCGGCTAATGGTTGGTATGGATATGACATTGAGAGAACTCGTCCCAACCTAAAATGTGCCGGATATATGACATATGAGGCAAGTGTAGGTTTTCAATCACATCCAAATGATAGCAACTATTATTCACGCGCATATGGATTCCCTTTACTTAGCGTAGGATTTCAGGTAGCTAATATGGGAGATTTTAAATTTACAGACAATACTAAATTCCCTTGTTTGTACTCTTTGTATGGAGCATTTGAACGCTCGTTGTACCGTTCTAAATATGTTTCGTTAGGATATCAACTTGAGTTTGGTATTACATATAACCCTGAACGTTACGACCCCGTTAACAACCCTAACAACAACTGGCTAAGTTCTCCTATCATGGCTTATTTTGGTGGTGGTGCTTTTGCTAAGGCTCACTTGGGTAAACGTTGGGAGTTGGGTACTCTTGTAATGTTCCGCCACTATTCAAACGGTAGATTAGCTTTACCAAACGAGGCTCTTAATGCTATTGGTGTGGGATTATTTGCTCGCTATAGATTATCGGATTACGACTACCGTACATATAAAAATGCAGGACGTATAACACCTGACTTTAAACGAGGTATGCAATATGTAATCTCTTTTGGAGCAGGAGCTCACACTTGTATGGCAGAATGGAATGCTTACGTTGAGAAAGAGCCAAATCCTGAAAAGAAACAAGAGATTTCAAAAACTCTTAAGGCTCATCCAAAATTCTCGTTAAGTGGAGAGTTTATGTATAGATATGCTCCTCGCTATGCCACAGGTCTTGGTATAGACCTTTTCTACTCTTCTAATATGAAAGAGTTGGAAGCGGCTGATAGAATTCTTTATGGTGATGACGCTGTTGATAATTGTCCCGGATATAATCCTCTCTCTATAGGTATTGCTGTTGTTCAAGAGGTTTATTGGCGTAATTTTGCAATACATATTGCTATTGGTGCTTATCCATACCGCCACAAAGGTGTTAACGGTGAATTAGCCAAGGAAGCCGGCGACCGCGAAAGAGGTTGGCACTACGAGAAAGCAGGATTGAGATATTATATTCCTAAAGCACACAACTTGTTCTTTGGATTTGGTATTAAATCACATAGCATAAAGGCTGAATATCTTGAATTCTCTACCGGTATTAGACTATAGATAAACTTAAGATATAAAAATATGGAGTGTCACTTCACACAAAAGCGACACTCCATATTTTTTTAGCACTATATTGTTACTTTTTATACTGCTCCATTTCGGGCAATAACTCTTTTATTGCGGCTATGCGGTTTGCATCGCTTGGGTGTGTACTCATAAACTCGGGCATTGATACCGCTCCTGTACTCATTGCTTCCCAGAATGTTACTGCTACTGAAGGGTCGTATCCTGCCATTGTCATAAAGATTAGTCCTAATTTATCTGCTTCGTACTCTTGTTTACGAGAGAATGGCAACATTATTCCATAATTGGCACCAAGTCCGAATATTGTTTCGCCCCATAGTTGAGCTGTTTCTGATTTTCCGGAAAGTATGGTTGATAGGGTTTGAGAACCTGATGATAATAACATTTCTTGACTTATTCGCTCGTTAGAGTGTTTTGCCACGGCATGCGCAATCTCATGCCCTATCACTACTGCCAATTCATCTACATTTTTTGTATATGGCAACAAACCGTCATATACCACCACTTTTCCTCCAGGAAGACAAAATGCATTGGCTGTACTGTCGTGAGTCAAAACATACTCCCAACTGTATCCCGATATTTGAGAGCTTAATCCAGCTCCTGCCAAATACTCCTCTACGGCTTTTTGTATTTTGGTTCCACACTCTTTTACCATCTTTGAACTTAATGTATCGGTAGATAATTGTGCGGTTGAGATATATTCGTTGTAGCTTTCTAAACCTAACGCCAACACCTCTTGATCACTTACCAATATAAACTGTTTTCTGTCAGTTAATGGTACTGTACTGCATGCTGATAAAATAACAGCAAATAGCAGCATTAAATAACTTGCTCTCTTCATTGTTTTTTTATTTTATTTTTTCCAATTTATATACGGATTTTGCATTAAATTTGAGTTGTAGTATCGCATATCGGAGGTTACCTCCTCGCCTACCCATTCGGGTTTCTCAAACTCTTCGTCCTCTCGCGAGAGTTCTATTTCAGCGACAACCAATCCATCGTTTTCACCAAAGAACTCATCTATCTCCCAAATGTGTCCGTCGGCAGCTTGAAAGCTATATCGTTTTTTCTCAATTACAGGCTTTTGACACAAATTTTCGATTATCTCCTTAGCCTCTGACACAGGTATTTGATATTCGTACTCAAGTCGCACCGCGCCTTGATTTTGCCCCTTAATTGTAATGTAGGCTTCGTTATCTCTTACTCTGACCCTTACAACTCCCTCCTTTTTTGTTGTAATATAACCTTGTTGAATATATGTTACGGTTGAGTGAGCCTTGTAGTTATCGTTTAAGAGTAAATATTTTTTTTCAATCTCTTTTGCCATACCTGTTTTAACACAAATAGTAGAATTCAAAAGCTTAGCTACGCCTGTTATAGACATTAATTATTGTACAAAGATAATATAGTTTTTTGGAGATTTTTAGAAACTGTTTGAATTTTATTTCGGAATTATTTGAGAGCTATTTTTTAGTAGGTTTTCTTTCGCATCTTGCAGGTAATAGCGGGCTATTTCCAAAAGATAAGGAAGAAAAGATGCCTAAAATAGACTCAAAGAAATCGAAACCAGCTTCGCAATGATAAAAATATTTTTCAATAAAATTCAAACAGTTTCTTAAATTGGGTTCATACTTTTTCTCCTATTTTTTGTTCTTTATTTATGTTGGTATTATTAGACTATATTTTTTTGCGTTTAATCTTTTTTGCTAACAATTACAAAATGAATAAAATAATAGAATTTACGAACAAAATGTTAGGGATATTTTTTGTACCTTTGCACTCGATTTTTTTATATGAAAATACTCTATTCAAGAGCCTAATAATTTCCAAGAAATATATCTGTAATGCGTAAATATTTTATTTTATTTTTTGCGACTATCTCGATAGCAATTTTTGCTATGCCGACTTCAGTGCAAGCGCAAATTACATATGTTTCGGGAATTGTTAGAGATTCTGTCACAAACGAGCCAATGCCTTTTGTTACGGTCTATTTCAGAGGCACTCAAGCTGTTCAAACAACCGACGATGACGGAAACTTCTCAATTAAAACAAACACTGATTCCAAAGAGTTGATTATCTCTTCTGTCGGATACAAGGATTATGTATTTCCCGTTGTTCGCGGCGAGAAGTATCAGATTGACGCAAAATTGCAAAGAGAAGAGTATGCAATGGACGAGGTTGTTATTAAACCTAAACGCGAAAAATATAAAAAGAAAGGTAATCCGGCTGTGGATTTTGTCAAGAAGGTTATTAGTGCCGGCGAACGAAACAGTTTGGAGGAGAAAGATTATTACTCTTATAACCAATATGACCGTTTGACTCTTGCCTTTAACGACTTCAACGAAGCTAAAAAGGAGAAGCCTATTTTTAGGAAGTTCAAATTTTTGTTTGACTATGTAGATACTTCCGAGATATCTGGCAAACCAATCCTCACCGTTTCAATAAAAGAGCGCAACTCGAAAATATATTACAAAAAAGATGGAAATCGCAAAAAGCAATATATTGAGGCTATCAGGCGTATGGGTATTGATGACATGCTCAACCAAGAGAGCATGCAACAGTTCTACGACGAAATTTTTAAAGAGGTTAACATCTATGACAACCAGATTAACCTTATGCTTACACGCTTTGTCAGTCCGCTATCGAATATTGCTCCTTCGTTCTATAAATTTTACCTACTCGACACCCTTTTGATTGACAACGTGGAGTGTGTTGATTTGGGATTTGCACCTCACAATTCCGAATCGAACGGTTTTGTCGGACACCTTTATGTAACTCTTGACTCTACCTACTTTATCAAAAAGGTTGATATGAACGTTCCTAAAGATATTAATCTTAACTACGTTCAAAACATGAAAATAAAGCAGGTATTTACCAGAAGTGAAGACGGCTTACGCATAAAGACACTGGACGATGCAATGGTAGAAATGAGATTGATGCCGGGTATTCAGGGATTACATGTGCGTCGTTTGATTGGTTGCGATAACTATAGCTTTGATGCTCCTGCCGATAGTTCTGTTTTTAACTTAGAGGGAGAGGTTATTGAAGATAAGTACGCATTATCATACCCCGAACAGTATTGGGAAGAGAACCGTATGATTCCTCTAAAAAAGAAAGAGAACTCAGTTGATAAGATTCTTGCTCGACTTAGAGAGAATAAAGTTTTCTATTGGTCTGAAAAGATTCTTACAAGCTTGGTTTCGGGATATGTCCCTACATCTGAAAACAGCAAATTCGATTTAGGACCACTAAACACAACTATAAGCGGAAATGGTGTTGAAGGCGCTCGTTTCAGGATTGGAGGTATGACAACCCCAAATCTGCACAAGCGCATATTTCTTGACTCTTACGTGGCTTTTGGCACACGCGATAAGAGATTTAAGTACAAAGCCGACTTTATATACTCTTTCGTTGACAAAAGGGAGCATTACAAAGAGTTCCCTATTCACCAGTTGAGAGTTAGCCACAAATATGACATAAATCAGCTTGGACAGCAATACCGTTTTACCAATAAAGACAACATATTTCTTGCTCTTAAACGTATGCAGGATATTCGCTCAACATATTTGAGAACCTCTGAGATTGAGTACATGAGGGAGCATAATCATGGATTGTCGTATAATATTGGTTTTGCCTTTAAAACTGAAGAGGCTACAAAATGGGTTGAGTTTATAGATGGCTACGGAAACTCCTTTAAAAAATATGACCAAGCCGACTTTAATATTAAACTTAGATATGCATACAAAGAGCGTTTTTACCAAACTAAGGGAACTCGCTATCCAATAAATAAAACCACTCCTATTTTCATGATTAATCATGGTATGGGTTGGAAAGGATTTTTAAATAGTCAATACAATTATCAACGTACCGATGTCACTTTACAAAAGGCTTTTTGGTTCTCTACTTACGGACATATTAACTCTGTTCTTTTGTTCTCTAAAGTTTGGACCAAGACTCCATATACAGCATTGATTATTCCTGATGCAAACCTTTCATACACAATCAGAACTCAAGCGTTTGCTGTGTTAAATCCCATTGAGTTTGTTTTTGACAACTATGCTGCATGGGACGTTGAATACCTTGCAAATGGACTTTTATTTAACCATATACCGTACATCAAGTACCTGAAGATAAGAGAGGTTGTTTCGTTCAAAGGTTTCTTTGGTTATTTATCTGATAAAAACAATCCTGATAAAGATCCTTCGCTTTGGCGTTTCCCTGATGTTAACCAAAACAATAAATGGAATCCCAAACTGCCATATATGGAGGTAGGTGTTGGATTGGATAATATCTTCAGTATTTTAAGAATAGAATATATTTTCCGCGTAACTTATCGCGATTTACCAAATATTAATAAAGGTGGTGTTCGTATTGAACTACACTTCTCATTCTAAAAACAATATGATTGTAGCTAAAGAGAAAAGAGAGAACAATATCGCCGAGTATTTGCTATATATGTGGCAAGTAGAGGATATTATTAGAGCGTGTAATTATGATATTACAATAATTAATGCTAATATTGTAGAGCAATATGATGTTGCTTCGGAAGTTAAATCCGAAATAAGCCAATGGTACGAGAATTTAATTGAGATGATGCGTAACGAGGGCAAGTTGGAGAAGGGACATTTGCAAATAAACATTAACGTTATTATCAAACTTAACGATTTGCATACACAACTTCTTGCTTCTCAAAAAATGCCTTTGTATACAGCAGCATTTTACAAAGCTTTGCCATATATCAACGAGATTAAAAACAAACAAGGCGATACAACTTGTAACGACATTGAAACTGCGTTTAACTCGTTGTACGGTATGCTATTGCTACGTTTGGCTAAAAGAGAGATTTCTGAAGAGACTTTATCGGCAACTAAAACCATTACACAATTTTTATCACAACTTGCCGAACTTTATAAGAAAGATAAAGCAGGAGAATTAGAAATATAATAGAATAAGAGTATGGCTAAATTTTTAATTACAGGAGCTAATGGTCAACTTGGCAATGAGATGCGCTACATTGCCAATGATGATAAATTAAACTCCTATATATTTACAGACGTTCAAGAGTTGGATATTACCAACCTGAATGCTGTATCTGATTTTGCCGAAGTTCATAAGCCTGATTTTATTATAAATTGTGCAGCTTATACCGCTGTAGATAGAGCCGAAGACGATTGTGAACTATGCGCTAAAATTAATTGTGATGCAGTAGAGAATATTGCCAAAGCATCAAAAAACATAGGCGCAAAGGTTATACATGTATCTACCGATTATGTTTATGGTGGAGATGCAACAACACCTTATTTGGAGAGCGACGAAACTAATCCAAAATCGGTTTATGGAGCAACAAAACTTGATGGAGAGAAAAGGCTGATTGAGATTATGCCAAACGATTGTGTTATTATCAGAACCTCATGGCTATACTCAACATTTGGAAAAAACTTTGTGAAAACAATGATTATGTTAGGTCATGAGCGAGATAGTTTGAGCGTTGTAAGCGACCAAAAAGGAACTCCAACATATGCTCGCGATTTGGCAAAAGCAATAGTGTCTATTGCCGAAGCAAGTGAATTTGTTGCCGGAATATACAACTACTCTAACGAGGGAGAGTGTTCGTGGTATGATTTTACATGCGAAATACACCGTCTCTCAGGTATTGAGTGCAATGTTAAGGCAATTAAAACAGAAGAGTATCCCACTAAAGCCCAAAGACCTGCTTATAGTGTTATGGACAAAAGTAAAATTAAAAACACATTTGGATTAAATATACCCGATTGGAAAGAGAGTTTGAAAGATTGTATTAAGTTATTAAATATAGATTAATTATTTTATGAGTACACTTACACAAGAGATAGAGAGAAGAAGGACATTTGCAATTATCAGCCACCCCGATGCCGGTAAAACAACTCTTACAGAGAAGTTGTTGCTTTTTGGAGGTGCTATTCACATTGCCGGAGCTGTAAAATCAAATAAGATTAAGAAGACTGCTACTTCGGACTGGATGGAGATTGAGAAACAACGTGGTATTTCAGTTGCCACTTCGGTTATGGGATTCGAATACAACAACCATAAAATTAATATTCTTGACACTCCAGGTCACCAAGACTTTGCTGAAGATACATACCGTACACTTACTGCCGTTGACAGCGTTATTATTGTTGTTGACGTTGCAAAGGGTGTTGAGATGCAGACTCGTAAACTTATGGAGGTTTGCCGTATGCGTAAAACTCCTGTTATCATCTTCGTAAACAAGTTGGACCGCGAAGGTCGCGACCCATTTGAGATTCTCGACGAATTGGAGAGCGAACTTAAAATATCTGTTCGTCCTTTGAGCTGGCCAATAAACATTGGTCAAAGATTTAAAGGTGTATATAACATATATGAGAAAAATCTTAACCTTTACACTCCAAGCAAACAAGTTGTTACCGAGAGTGTTGAGTTTACAGACATAAATAACCCCGAACTTGAAAGCTACATAGGCGAAGCTGATGCAGAGCGTTTAAGAAATGACCTTGAACTTATATCGGGTGTATATCCTGACTTTGACAAAGAGGATTATCTAAAAGGTGAATTGGCTCCCGTATTCTTTGGTTCGGCACTTAACAACTTTGGTGTTAAAGAGTTGTTGGATTGCTTTATTGATATTGCCCCCTCTCCCCGACCAATTAATGCTATTGAGCGCGAGGTTAAACCCGAAGAGGAGGCTTTCACCGGATTTGTATTTAAAATACACGCAAATATGGACCCCAACCACCGCAGTTGTATTGCGTTTGTTAAGGTATGTTCGGGTAAATTTGTGCGTAACGAAAACTACAAACATGTTCGTCACGGTAAGATGATGCGTTTCTCAAGCCCAACTGCCTTTATGGCTCAAAAGAAATCGGTATTGGACGAGGCTTTCCCCGGAGATATTGTAGGTTTACCAGATACAGGAAACTTCAAAATTGGAGACACATTGACTGCAGGAGAAGAACTACACTTTAAAGGATTGCCAAGCTTCTCGCCAGAGATGTTCAAATATATTGAGAACAGCGACCCAATGAAGGCAAAACAGCTTAACAAAGGCATCGACCAACTTATGGACGAGGGTGTTGCTCAATCGTTTGTTAACCAATACAACAACCGTAAAATCATCGGTACTGTGGGACAACTTCAATTTGAGGTTATACAATATCGCTTGCTACATGAATATGGTGCTCAATGTAAATGGGAACCTATCTCTTTGTATAAAGCTTGCTGGATTGAGAGCGATGACAAAGCAGAATTGGAGAACTTCAAAAAACGTAAATACCAATATATGGCTAAAGATAAAGAGGACAGAGATGTATTCCTTGCCGATTCGGCTTACGTTTTGCAAATGGCCCAAAGTGATTTCCCAAAAATCAAGTTCCATTTCACATCGGAGTTTTAATTATAAGTTGTCACCATTTAATACTACGGCACTTTGTGCCATAGTTGTAAGATATACAACAGGGTGACCCAAAAGGAAAACGGGTCACCCTCTCTTGTCTAAGGGTTGAATAAAAAGAGCTATTTTTAGGCTTGCGAAGACTCCAAAACCGCAGTTTACTAATCGTAAATGAGGATTTTGGAGACAAGCATAACGACAAAA
>JAFYRT010000024.1 GCA_017546805.1 Muribaculaceae bacterium
ACAATTTTTTACTGACATAAACAAGGCTATCTCATTATTTATTAAAGAGATAGCCTATTTTTTTATTCCATGATGGAACGGATATGTTATATACAAAAGAGGCTGACATCTAAAGTCATATAGACTTTTTAGTCAGCCTCTATAGTGACCCCGGAGGCACGCAAGGCATTTGCAACGCAAATAAAATTGACTAAATGTCAATTTGTGCCACAGCGTGGGGAGTGCAGTGCCCTGCACGACGGAGGTCCGCAAGGCATTTGCAACGCAAATAGGATTGACTAAATGTCAATCCGTGCCACAGCGTGGGGAGCACAGTGCTCTGTGCGACGGAGGGTAATCCCGACGGAAACAAAAAAAAGCTGCACAATTGTGCAGCTTATACCGTGACCCCGGAGGGATTCGAACCCTCGGCCCAATGATTAAGAGTCATTTGCTCTACCAGCTGAGCTACGGAGTCATCCTTAATCTTTGTTTGCGGGTGCAAAGGTAACAAGATTGGTTGTAACTCGCAAACAAAAAA
This sequence comes from Muribaculaceae bacterium, assembly GCA_017546805.1. Classification (GTDB taxonomy): domain Bacteria; phylum Bacteroidota; class Bacteroidia; order Bacteroidales; family G3-4614; genus Caccoplasma_A. The sequence goes on from JAFYRT010000024.1 coordinate 521, forward strand.
CGATAAAATTTAGAATCTGTTTAAATTTTATTGAAAAATATTTATATCATAGCGAAGCCGGTTTCGGTTTCTTTGAGTCTATTTTAGGCATCTTTTATTTCTTATCTTTTGGAAATAGCCCGCTATTCCCTGCAAGATGCGAAAGAAAATCTACTCAAAAATAGCTCTCAAATAATTCCGAAATAAAATTTAAACAGATTCTTAATCTAAAATAAATAAATCCGATGCTTTATCGCGTTTAAGGGTGTAAACATCAACATCTTCTCCAACTCTAACACCTGTGTTTGCAAGAGCATCGGTAGTTGTTTTTAACGCAAGTTCAGGAGTATTGTTTTCGTTGCTTATATGGCATAGGAAAATCTTTTTGTAGCAACATTCGCAAAAGTTATCTGCGAGGAATTTAGCTGTGACGCTGTTACAAAGATGTCCGTTTTCTCCCAAAATTCTACGTTTAAGGAAGTAGTTATACTTACCGTTTCGAAGCATATCGGCATCGTAGTTCGATTCAAGAACCAGATACTTTGCTTTTGATATAAAACGTTTAACGGTAGGAGTGATTCTTCCGAGGTCGGTAGCAAAAGCCATGCACCAATCTCCTCTTTTTACAAGAAAACCTACATTGTCATGGGCGTCGTGAGGAACCTCGAAGGGAGTAATTTCAAATCCAGCAAGAGAGAAACTTATCTCTTTGAAGATGAATCGATGAGCGGTATAAATCTTTTCGCTCATTCTCCAGTTGCGGTTCATTCCTTCAAGGGTGGTCTTTGTAACGTAAATGGGTTTCCCCATACGTTCTCCCAAATATCCTGCGGCAGCAATATGGTCGGCATGGTCGTGAGATATGCATATGCCCTTAATCATAGCCATATCAATGCTATGTTCGGCAAGAGTTTTTTTTATTTTTCTTGCGCTAATACCTGCGTCAATCAAGAAGCCCTCTTCGTCTGTACCAATGTAGTAGCAATTGCCGCTGCTTCCGCTCGAAAGACTTAAAAATTTGATTCCCATTTCCTATGCCAGTTTTAAAAAAGAACGGCAACAAAATGCTGCCGTTCCGAAAATATCTTATAAGTTAGTTAATTACTTAACAATAACTCTTTCAATTTTGCAGTTGTTGCTAATAGAAACTTTAACAATGTAGATACCGCTGTTCATATCAATTGTGCAGTTTCCGTTACAAGTAGTAGCTTTAATCAAGGCACCACCCATATTGAATATTTCAACATTAACAACCTCGTTGCTGTTGATTACTATTGCGCCGTTGTTAGCGAATACTGTTACCTCGTCAGCTACGTTATCCTCAATTCCGGTTGGAGTGATATCCAAAGAGTAGCTTACGCTTGTCTCAAGGTAGTCGCCCCATGCTGCTTGAGTAGCAGTAACAGTGATAGAACCAACTTTCAAGAATGTTACAACACCTGTAGTGGCATTGATTGTAGCAACACCTGCTTCGCTGCTCTCTGTGATAGCGTATGTAATAGCACCCTCAGAGTTAGTAGAAGAAGCGGTATTAGAGAATGTTCCATTGTCTATATCGCTATACTCAACATTTGTATTCTCAAATGCAAGGTTGCTATATGTTTTAGCTGCGAAGTTAGCAGTGTAAGCAATGTTTGCTGTTATGTTGCTTATAGTGTATACAGCATCTGTACTGATAGTTTTGCGTCCCTCTTTCCAGCCTGTGAATTTGTATCCGTCAAAAGCAACGGCTGTTAATGTAACAGAACCTCCTTCTTCAACTGTAACAGAAGTTTCGTTTTGATTGTTGCCAACATATGCCTTACCGAATGAACTGTTATTTGCATTAACGGTAACTGTGTATGTTTTGCTGAAGTTAGCAACCAAGTTCATATCTTCGTTAGCAGTGAATGTGTATGAAGCATTAGTGCTTACTACGTTTCCGTTAACAGTCCAGTTCTTGAATATGTATCCTGAGTTTGCTGCAGCAACAACAGTAGTTGAAGAACCTTTCTTAACTGATGCAGATGTAGCTCCACCAACTTGACCTATATATGCATTACCCATTTCGCTGTTTGCGGCAGAAACGTTAACTGTAACCTCTTGAGCCTTGAAGTTGAAAGTATAAGTGTGATAGTTTCCTGCATTTACGCTGACATCACCACCTTTAACAACAACTGTTGCACGGTTGTTTGCGGCATCAATGCTTGTTGTGTATGTAGCAGAAACTCCATCAACTGTAGCTGTAATTGTTGAAGGAAGCTCTGCCTCAATATCAAAATATTGATATGTGTTTTTATTGAATCCAGAGAATGAAGTTCCGTTGAAACTTACTGATGTCGCTTTTGAGTTGTAAATCATCTCTGCGTCATCTATATAAAGAACATCTCCTGAAGTACCTTTTCCTGGAGTTTTGTTTGTTGTGTATGAAACAAGGATATATGCTGGAGTTTTGTTCCCTTCGTAAACAAAAGGAACTGAAATTCTTTGCCATCCTTTATCTGATGTTGGAAAAAAGTTTGTTTGAGCTTTAGCAACTACGTTAGAGTATGTTGTTGCCTCTGGGTCTTGATAACGCGAGTTTTCGTGGATAATTGCTGAAACACGAGCTTCGGTTGAAGTACTGCTTGGAACGAATTTTAACCAAGTTGCGATAGAGTCTGGTTTCCCTGCAAAAGCGTGTTTGTATGCTGCATCAGATGATGGATCTGAAAAGTTATAGTTTCCGCTTGCGTCAGAAGCAGTCATGCTTCCTCCGTAAATTCTACCTGTAGTTAGGTTTCCGTTTGCAACTACACCTAGAACCGATGTTGACCATATTTTTGCAGATTTACTACCATTTGTTCCTGGGCGAACATCAGTTGAAGCCTCAATTTTATTTGCTCTGGCAGAGTTGTATAAAGAGCTCTTTGTTTGCATTGTGATGAAAGAGTTCCATTGGATAGGCTCTTGTCCAGACTTGTTAGATTGACTAACACTTTCCCAATTCTCAAAACCTGAGTTTGTAAGTTGGTATTGAGCGAAGATTAAATTCGATGTAAATAAAAACGCTATAATTAGCGAAACATTAAGTAAAAGTTTTTTCATAAATTTCTTGTTTAAAATTCGGGTGCAAAATTACTCAAAATATTGCAAACCACCTAAAAATATAGAAACTTTAACGCTGTGTATTAATGTCAAAATGTTGTTTATTAGGTGCTTGTGTGTTTTGTATAAGCATAAATTAACAAAAATCGGATGAAAAAAGATATTAAAAAAATATTTTTTTAGTGTTAAAATGTAATGTCAACATTGCAAAAACTAAAATTTTAAATTAATTTTGTACCACGTAAAGTAGTGGTAATGTGTTTTTTTATAATGAATAAATTCGTTTAAAAATTCCTCATTCCTAATTTATAATTCCTAATTGAGAGAAAAAGATGTTACCAATGGAGTTATTTTACAAAACGCACGAGTATCTCGTCGAGCATGTTAATTCGCCCGTTGAGAGAGAACTTATGCGCGAAATAGATTGGAACCATCGTCTTATAGGAATAAAAGGGAGCAGGGGTGTAGGAAAAACAACTTTCCTTTTGAAATATGCAAAAGAGAGGTTTGGGACATCACGCGAATGTTTATACATAAACCTTAACCACCTATGTTTTACCGACAAGACATTGGCTCAATTTGCTTGTGAGTTTGCAGAGCAAGGAGGAAAAACTCTATTGATAGACCAAGTATTTAAATATCCAAATTGGAGTGAGGAATTGCGCTATTGTTATGATAATATTCCGCAATTGAATATTGTCTTTACTGGTTCTTCCGTTATGCGTTTGAAGGAAAATAATCCTCACCTTGCTGATGTTGTACAATCATACAATTTAAGAGGTTTCTCATTTAGGGAGTATCTTAATTTGATGACTACGGCAGACATTGCGCCTCTTACACTCAAAGAGTTGTTGGCAAACCATAAGCAGATAGCAGAGGAGATAACCTCAAAGATTAATCCGTTTGACTATTTTGATGCATATCTTCAACATGGATTCTACCCGTTCTTTTTGGAGAAGCGCAACTTCTCTGAAAATCTGCTGAAGACAATGAATATGATGATGGAGGTTGATATATTGCTTATCAAGCAAATAGAACCCGCATACCTTACAAAAATACGCAAACTGTTGTATCTCTTGGTAAAAGATGCACCATGTAGGCCCAATGTGAGTAAATTGAGTCAAGAGATATCTACATCTCGGGCAACGGTGGTAAACTATATAAAATATCTCTCCGATGCCCGACTGATAAATGTATTGTACGAGGAGGGAGAATCATTCCCCAAAAAACCTGCAAAAGTGTATATGCACAACCCAAATCTGATGCAGGTTGTAGGAGAGGAGAATATAAATGCGCAATCGTTGGCGGAGACATTCTTCTGCAATGCACTATTTAAAGATCATACAGTGGCAAAAGGAGAAAAAGGTGTTCATTTTGTGATAGACGGAGAATATTCATTTAAGGTGGGTACAATAAAATACAAAAAAAAGGAATCTGATATTATATATGCAGAGGATAATATAATGATAGGTGAAGAAAATATTGTACCTTTGTGGATGTTTGGGCTTTTATACTAAATAAAGACAAATAAACGATAGCTTAAAAAGACTATATAAATTACTAATACTAAATAAATTAAACGAACATGAAACAAAAGAAAATGTTGACATGTGATGGAAATCAAGCCGCAGCTCACATATCTTATATGTTTAGCGAAGTTGCAGCTATTTATCCTATCACCCCATCATCGCCAATGGCAGAGTATGTTGACGAGTGGGCAGCCGCAGGACGTAAAAATATCTTCGGCGAGGTAGTATCAGTACAAGAGATGCAATCAGAAGGAGGAGCGGCCGGAACTCTACATGGTTCATTGCAGGCAGGAGCTCTTACCACAACTTATACAGCATCGCAAGGATTGTTGTTGATGATTCCAAATATGTACAAAATAGCAGGAGAGTTATTGCCTTGCGTATTCCACGTATCTGCACGTACATTGGCATCACACGCATTGTCAATCTTTGGTGACCACCAAGATGTTATGGCATGTCGTCAAACAGGATTTGCAATGTTGGCAGAGGGTTCAGTACAAGAGGTTATGGACCTTTCAGGTGTAGCACACTTGGCTACAATCAAATCTCGCGTACCATTCGTAAACTTCTTCGATGGATTCCGTACATCGCACGAGATTCAAAAAATCGAGATGATTGAGGATGCAGATTTGGCTCCATTGTTAGACCAAGAGGCATTAGCAGAGTTCCGCGAAAGAGCGTTGAATCCTGAGTCTCCTGTAATGCGTGGTATGGCTGAGAACCCCGAAACATTCTTCCAACACCGCGAATCATGCAACCGTTACTATGAGGCAGTACCCGAAATAGTACGCGGATACATGAAAGAGATTTCAAAAATCACAGGACGTAACTACGACCTATTCACATACTACGGAGCAGAGGATGCAGACCGCGTAATCATCGCAATGGGTTCTGTAACAGAGGCAATCCGTGAGGCTATCGATTACTTGATGGCAAAAGGTGAAAAAGTAGGTTTGGTAACAGTACACCTATATCGTCCATTCTCTGCAAAAGACTTTATTGCTGCAGTACCTGCAACTGCAAAACGCATTGCAGTTCTTGACCGCACAAAAGAGCCCGGAGCAACAGGAGAGCCTTTGTATTTGGATGTAAAAGATTGTTTCTATGGCAAAGAGAACGCTCCCGTTATTGTAGGTGGACGTTACGGATTGTCATCAAAAGATACAACTCCTGCACAAGTACTTGCAGTATACGAAAACTTGGCATTGCCAATGCCTAAAAATCAATTTACAATAGGTATCAACGATGATGTAAACTACACATCACTACCTGTTGGCGAGGAGATTGCAATGGGCGATGCAGATGCATTCGAAGGAAAATTCTTCGGACTTGGTGCTGACGGAACAGTAGGAGCAAACAAAAACTCTGTAAAAATCATTGGTGAGAACACAAATAAATATTGTCAAGCATACTTCTCATACGACTCTAAAAAATCAGGAGGTTTCACATGCTCACACCTACGATTTGGAGATAAACCAATCCGTTCAACATACTTGGTAAACACACCAAGCTTCGTAGCATGTCACGTACAAGCATATTTGAAAATGTACGATGTGCTTCGCGGTATCCGTCAAAACGGAACATTCCTATTGAATACAATCTGGAATGAGGAGGAGTTGGTAGCAAATATGCCAGCTAACGTAAAACGCACATTAGCACAAAAGAACATTACTCTTTACACAATCAACGCAACAAAAATTGCGCAAGAGATTGGATTGGGTAACCGTACAAATACAATTCTTCAATCAGCATTCTTCCGTATTACAGAGGTAATCCCTGTTGATTTGGCAATTGAGCAAATGAAAAAATTCATTGTTAAATCATACGGTAAAAAAGGAGAGGATGTTGTTAACAAAAACTATGCAGCGGTAGATCGCGGAGGCGAGTATGTACAAGTTGCTGTAGACCCGGCATGGGCAACACTTGAGGATGATGCTAAAGCAGAAAGCAAAGCACCAAAGTTCTTCCAAGAGGTGGTAGCTCCAATCAATGCTCAATTGGGAGACGATCTTCCTGTATCTGCTTTCGTAGGACTTGAAGACGGTACTTGGCCTGCAGGAACTGCTAAATATGAGAAACGTGGAGTATCTGCATTTGTTCCTGAGTGGACAGCAGAGAACTGTATCCAATGTAATAAATGTGCGTACGTTTGTCCTCACGCTTCAATTCGTCCATTCGTATTGACAGCTGACGAGCAAGCAGGAAAAGATATGAAGACAATCAAAGCAATAGGTAAATCATTCGATGGAATGACATTCCGTATGCAAGTTGACGTAATGGACTGCTTGGGTTGCGCAAACTGTGTTGACGTATGTCCTGGAAACAAAAATGGAAAAGCTCTTGTAATGAAACCTTTGCAAACACAAATGGCAGAGGCTGAAAATTGGGATTACTGCGTAGAGAACGTATCGTCAAAACAAGCACTTGTTGATGTTAAAGCTAACGTTAAGAACTCTCAATTTGCAACTCCATTGTTCGAGTTCTCTGGAGCATGTTCAGGATGTGGTGAAACTCCATATGTTAAACTAATCTCTCAACTATTCGGAGAACGTCAAATGGTAGCAAACGCAACAGGATGTTCATCAATCTATTCAGGTTCAATTCCTTCAACTCCTTATACAACAGCTAAAAACGGACGTGGACCGGCATGGGCTAACTCATTGTTCGAAGACTTCTGTGAGTTCGGATTGGGTATGTTCATTGCAGTTGACAAAATGCGTGTACGTCTTGCAGAGTTGATGACAAAAGCACAAGATTGTCCTAACTGTCCTGCAGAGTTGAAAGCATTGTTTGCTGAGTGGTTAGAGAACAAAGAGAATGCTGATAAAACAGTTGAGTTGGAAGCACAAATCACTCCTCTTGTAAAAGCTAATGCCGATAATTGCGAGTATTGCAAAGCAATCGCTCCTCTATGCAAATTCATCATCAAGAAATCACAATGGATTATCGGTGGTGACGGAGCATCTTACGATATCGGTTTTGGTGGATTAGACCACGTATTGGCATCAGGTAAAAATGTAAATATCTTGGTACTTGATACAGAGGTTTACTCAAATACAGGAGGTCAAGCATCAAAATCAACACCTGTAGGAGCAATTGCTAAATTTGCTGCAGCAGGAAAACGTATCCGTAAAAAAGACCTTGGTTTGATAGCTTCAACATACGGATATGTATACTGCGCACAAATCGCAATGGGAGCAGACCAAGCTCAAGCATTGAAAGCAATTCGTGAGGCAGAGGCTTATGACGGACCTTCAATCATCATTGCATACGCACCATGTATCAACCACGGAATTAAGAAAGGTATGGGTAGTGCACAAGCCGAGCAAGCAGCTGCAGTAGAATGCGGATACTGGCACTTGTGGCGTTACAATCCACAACTAGAGGAAGAGGGTAAAAACCCATTCTCTTTGGATAGCAAAGAACCACAATGGGATAAATTCCAAGACTTCTTGAAAGGTGAGGTACGTTTTGCGTCACTATTCAAACAATTCCCAGACCAAGCAGCTGAGTTGTTCGAAGCAGCACAAGCAAACGCAACATGGCGTTACAACAACTACAAACGCTTGTCAAAACAACAATGGGGTGTTGACGCTGAATAATAATAACTTGTAGGGATGTAGCTTGCTACGTCCGTATAAATAAAATGTGAGATTGCTCTTTTGAGCAGTCTCACATTATTTTTTACATTATATATAATGCTAACAACTCATTAAGATTTTGCCATGCGACAATAAATGAGTAATTTCGCAGATGTTTGTTATCTAACAACTAAAAACTAACAGCTAAAAACTAACAACTAAATTAGGCCTCGTAGCTTAGCTGAATAGAGCGTCAGATTCCGGTTCTGAAGGTCAAGGGTTTGAATCCCTTCGAGGTCACAAATATAGGAACGTAGTCTGCTATGTCCGCTAAAACTGACTGAAAAAGATGAGTGTAAGAATAGAAGAGAGTTGGCATAAACGTTTGCAGGAAGAGTTTGAGAAACCATACTTTGGGATTTTAACAAACTTTGTTCGCAATGAGTATGCAACAACAACGGTATATCCCCCAGCAAAGTTGATATTCAATGCCTTTGATTCATGTCCTTTTGATAAGGTAAAAGTTGTGATTATAGGGCAGGATCCATATCATGAACCAGGGCAAGCACATGGATTATGTTTCTCGGTAAATGATGGAGTAACCTTCCCTCCATCGCTTCGTAATATATTTAAGGAGATAGAGGGAGATTTGGGAATACCTCAACCACAAAGCGGAAATTTGCAACGTTGGGCAGACCAAGGAGTGTTGTTACTTAATGCAACACTAACAGTAAGAGCGCAACAGGCAGGTTCGCACCAAAACAAGGGTTGGGAGGAGTTTACCGATGCGGCAATAAACAAACTTGCAACCGAAAGAGATAATTTGGTGTTTATACTATGGGGTTCGTATGCACAACAAAAGGGTAAATATATTGACCGTAAACGACACTTGGTTTTAACTTCGGTGCATCCATCGCCACTATCTGCTCATCGCGGATTCTTTGGAAACAAACATTTCAGTAAAACAAATGCATATCTTGTAAGTAACGGAATAGAACCAATAAAATGGTGAAAAATATGAAAGAAAAAATAGATGTAGAGGCAAGGGTAGAAGTTGCTCGTAACTTCTTTAAAAGCGGATATAACTGCAGTCAGTCGGTATTTATGGCTTATGCTGATATATACGGTATAGACAAAGATTTTGCCGCACGTCTTACAGGACCATTAGGAGGCGGAATGGGGCGTCTTAGAGAGGTGTGTGGGGCGGTAAGTGGAGCATTCCTTGTCGCAGGACAAGAGTTCTCAGCCGAAAATCCCGATGATAGAGAGGCAAAGACCAAGAATTATGCAGTGGTGCAAGAGCTTGCCGAAGCCTTCAAGAAAGAGAATGGCTCGATTATTTGTCGCGACCTGTTGGGTTTGGCTGCAAATGCAAAAGAGACACATGTTCCATCAGAACGCACAGCCGAATATTACAAACGTCGCCCATGCGCCGAATATGTTGCAATAGCAGCACGAGTAGTGGGGGAGAGAATAAATAAGAATAGGGAATAGCGTCGCTATTCCCTATTCTTATTTATCGATTGTTAGTTGTCGGTTTCGTAAAATCAACCGCCCTGCGGGTAGTTGTTAGCAACTAAAAACTAATAACTATCTATCAGAAACACACCTTCCTGTTCCAATCAGACGATCGTAACGCTCGCCGGGAACTCTGTGATAAACATTAACTCGGTATTCGTTCAGAGTCTCATATTTATTGCCCTCTATAATCGAAGCTTTGCCTGCACTTTCTCCTTTTGGAACAAACAGATATTGGTAGTTGTAAGCACCCTGTTTAAGAAGCATAAACTTTTCGTACATACCCGACTGAGGGTTACGCAACATTTTGTTGTTGTCGCTGAATCGGTATTCGCTTAACTCACCGTCAATAAAGATGTCTCCTTCAGGAAGAAGCATTTCGCTTGCATCCAAAGAGAAGTGAACAATAAAGTAGTCGGCTTGAGTGTCGCTATCCTCTTCAAAATCTGTCTCTCGAATAACATATCTACCATGTTGGGTTTCGTCGTATGTATAGGATTTATCTCTTCTTGGGTAATCTCTCTCTAAAATAGCATGATAATATGGGTCGTAGTGAGTAAGTTTTTCAACACCCATGCCTCGGTATTGAGTACTTACCATCTCAAAACGACGATATTCGTTTCCCGCATCAAAAATAAGTTTGTTGTTGTGTTTATAAACAATTTCATTGTTGTTGAAGTATTGAGGTGTCTGAACGTATGCCATATTGTCGAGACGATTGTTTTGCATAACATAAATTTTAAGGTCGCTAGCAGGATTTATGATATTGTAATCGTTTCGATTAATCCTGAACGAAACCTGTTGGTAGTTATCGGCATAGCCCTTGTCGGTGCGCGAACTTGCCGAACAGTTAATCTTAACGGCATCTTCGCTTACCATAAAACATGCATATAAAAGAGGTCTCTCCCTTTGGTTTTGTGGATAAACCACAACAGCATAGTTGCCCGAGGTTTTGAACTGAATATCATCATTAGGTAATGATATCCTGTAGTTTACATAGTTTTGAAAAGTGTTGAAAGAGAGAGCCCAATCATACACCTCTTGAATTTCAAAGCCATCAATATATTCAATGGATGAAAGCATAGATGGTTGCCAATTGGCGTTGCAATGAATAATACTATAGCTCAAATCCTCGTGGTCCTCTTCAAAAAGGTCGAACGAAATATTCACGACATCTTCTGTTGAAAGTCTTATAACAGGAGGGAACATAAAACCATTGCCCGATTCCACTTTGAGTGAGTGGATACGGCTGTCTAAACTTGCCGTGCGGTATGGTTTATTCTGTGCAACGATAATATTGCACAAAAAACAAGTTGTGATAATAAATATATAACGTAAAAATCCCATAACTCTTAAAAGAAACATATCTCTTTAGCTAATAAACTAATAACTAAAAACTAATAGAAACTGTTGCTCCTCTGACATCTCCGGAGATGGGAGGTTTGATTTTGACAATTTCCACTTCGCCTCCTTCAACTGTTGGGAATCTGTTTTTAATAGCGTTCATAATCCTATAAACAACATTCTCCAATAGGTTTGAAGGAATATCCATCTCTTGTTTTACAATATCATATAACTCGGCATAGTTTATGGTATCGTCTACCGAGTCGCTTTGTGCCGCTTTTGAAATATCGTATTTGACTTTTACCCTCACCAGGTAGTCGTTGCCAACAACTCTCTCTTGTTTGGCAACACCGTGGTAAGCATAAATTCTAATCTCCTTAAGTTCAATGTAACTATCCATGCAGAATTCTCTAATATATAATACAAATTTATAAAATAAATTCGATACAAATATCAGAACTTCATTAATTAGACCAAAACCTCGTTAAAAGTTTAAAACCGAATACTATAATATTTTGAGAAGTGCAACTATCAAAATGTACAAATTTGTGTGAAAAATATATCATAATGATGCAGTAATGCACTTTTTTTATAGAAAAGTGAGCATAGTGATATTTTGTCATGTTATTGCAAATGTTTGCAAAAAGAGTAAAACTGTGAACGTTATTTTGTAGGAAATCAATAGTTTATCCTATTAAAGATTTTTTTCTCTAATTATTATATGTAATATGACAAAAAGTTGTAACTTTGCACTCGGTAAAAAATCCGTTGTAAAAAGTATGGCAGATTTAGTAAAAATAAAAAGAGGATTGGATATCCCATTGGTCGGAGAGGCTGCGAAAAACATACAAACTGCGTCAAAAGCGGAGATGTATGCAATCGTACCTGACGATTTCCATGGAGTAACTCCAAAAATATTGGTTAAGAGTGGTGAAGAGGTAAAAGTAGGAACACCACTTATGTGCGATAAAAATCGCCCCGAGATTAATTTTGTTTCTCCTGTCAGTGGAACAGTAGAGGCAGTTAATCGTGGAGAGCGTCGCAAAGTGTTGGAAATAGTAGTAAAATCGGATGGCAAGTTTGATGCAGTTGATTTCGGAAAACTTGATGCAGGCAAAATGGATGCACAAGCAGTGAAAGAGACTCTTTTGAAAAGCGGACTTTTCGCATATATCAAACAACGTCCTTACGATGTGATTGCAAATCCCGAGGTAGAGCCTCGTGATATCTTTGTAACAGCATTCGATTCAGCTCCATTGGCTCCCGATTTTGAGTTTGTGGCAGAAGGAGAGGAGGCTGCATTGCAAGCTGGTATCGATGCAATTGCTAAACTAACTTCAGGTAAAGTGTATGTGGGAGTAAAAGCTGATAGCAAACTTTCATTGAAAGGATGTGAGGTTGTAAAATTCCAAGGTGCTCACCCTGCAGGAAATGTCGGAGTGCAAATCGCTAACGTGGCACCTGTTAACAAAGGAGAGGTAGTTTGGACAATGTCTGCATTCGATTTGCTTTTGATTGGACGTTTGTTTACTACAGGTAAACTCGATTTTACTCGTACAATAACCCTTGCAGGTTCAGAGGTTGAAGCTCCACAATATGTAAAAACAGTAGCAGGAGCATCAATCGCATCAATCATTTCAGGCAACGTTAAAAAAGCAGACCACAACCAACGTATAATCAGCGGTAACGTATTGACAGGAACAAAAGTTTCTGCAGAGGATTATCTTCGTGCATACTCAACACAAGTAACAATCATCCCAGAGGGAGACGATTGCAACGAGTTTGTAGGATGGGCGACTCCCGGATGCGGAAAATTCAGTGTAAGCCGTACATTTGGTTCTTGGTTGTTTGGTAAGAACAAAAAATACAACATCGACGCACGTTTGCGTGGTGGAGAGAGAGGTATAATCATGTCAGGCGAGTATGATAGCGTATTCCCAATGGATATACTTCCCGAGTTCTTGATAAAAGCAGTAATAGCATTCGATATAGATAAAATGGAGAACCTTGGAATATATGAGGTTGCTCCCGAAGATTTTGCTCTTTGTGAGTTCGTAGATACATCAAAACTCCCATTGCAACAAATAATTCGTAACGGATTGGATGCTCTAATGAAAGAGATGAACTAATAAGGAAAAATTATTTGCACAATATGGAGAAATTAAGAAAATATATCGACAAGATTAAACCTAATTTCGAGCCGGGTGGAAAATATGCAAAACTACAATCGGTATTCGAAGGGTTTGAGACATTTCTATTTGTTCCCAACGCAACATCAAAATCAGGAGTGCATGTTCACGACTCAATCGATAGCAAAAGAACGATGACAGTTGTTATCCTTGCGCTATTGCCTGCACTTTTGTTTGGTATGTATAATGTTGGATATCAACACTACTTGGCAATTGGGGCATCAGAAAGCTTTATTACAACATTCATCTATGGATTCTTGGCTGTATTGCCTAAAATCGTAGTATCGTATGTGGTAGGTTTGGGAATTGAGTTCGTTTCAGCACAACTTCGCGGACACGAGATTCAAGAAGGATTCTTGGTATCAGGAATGTTGATACCTATGATTGTTCCCGTTGACACACCATTGTGGATGATTGCAGTTGCAACAGCATTTGCGGTAATATTCGCAAAAGAGATATTTGGTGGAACAGGAATGAATATCTTCAACGTGGCACTTATCACTCGAGCATTCCTATTCTTTGCATATCCCTCAAAAATGTCTGGAGACAGCGTATTTGTTCGCACATCTGATACATTCGGAATGGGAGCAGGCGAAGTAGTTGAAGGATTCTCAGGAGCTACTCCTCTTGGACAATTGGCAACACAAACATCAGGAGATGTTGTTTTGACAGATATCGTAGGTAACACAATCTCAACTTGGGATTTGTTCTTAGGATTAATCCCCGGTTCAATCGGAGAGACATCAACACTTGCAATCCTAATCGGAGCAGCAGTATTGTTGTTTACAGGAATCGCAAGCTGGAGAATCATGTTGTCAGTATTTGCAGGAGGATTTGCAATGTCACTATTGGCAAGCACATTTGCATCGGCAACATATCCGGGTTCATTCTTAACTCCCGTTGATCACATCTGTTTAGGAGGATTTGCATTTGCAGCAGTCTTCATGGCAACAGACCCTGTAACAGGAGCAAGAACAAATGTAGGAAAATATATCTACGGATTCTTAATCGGAGCAATCACAATAATAATTCGTCTATACAACAACGGATACCCCGAAGGTGCAATGTTGGCAGTATTGTTGATGAACGTATTTGCTCCATTGATTGACTACTTCGTAGTTGAAAGCAATGTTAAACGTCGTATGAAACGTGCAAAGAAAGGAGGAACTACAAATGAATAAGCAATCAAACGTATATACAGTAGTATATGCATCAGTAATGGTTATTGTTGTTGCTGCAGTTCTTGCTTTTACTGCAATGAGCTTAAAAGGCAAACAACAAGAGAATATACAAGTAGATAAGATGAAACAAATCTTATCATCAATAGGAGTTGAAGCAACAGCAGCAAATGCACAAGCTGAGTATGCTAAATACATAACATCAACAATGGTTATAAATGCAGATGGTGTTGCTGTTGAGGGCGATGCATTTAATGTTAATGTTGCAGCAGAGGTAAAACAACCTGCATCAGAGCGTAAATTACCAGTATTTGTTGCAACACTTGCCGACAATACTACAAAATATATTATACCAATGTATGGAGCAGGATTGTGGGGACCAATTTGGGGATACATCTCATTAGATGACAATGGAAGCACAATTTACGGAGCATACTTTGCACACCAAGGAGAAACTCCGGGATTGGGAGCAGAAATTGACAAACCTGCATTTAGCGGACAATTTGTTGGAAAAAATTTCTTCAAAGATGGCATCTTCAAAACAGTAACTGTTGAGAAGGCTGGTCAAAAACCTCTAAACGGAGCAGACTATGTTGATGCTATCACAGGAGGAACAATTACAAGTCAAGGAGTCTCTGCAATGATCGGAAACTCATTTGCACCATACGAGACATTCTTCAAATCATTAACAAATAATCAGGGAGAATAAGAGCATGTTATCAAAAAAGACAAAAGAGACCTTGTTAGGTCCACTATCAAAAAATAACCCTGTAATCATACAGGTGCTTGGTATCTGTTCGGCACTTGCAGTAACAGCAAAATTGGAACCTGCATTTGTAATGGCAATATCTGTAACAGCGGTACTTGCATTTGCCAATGTTATCATATCGCTATTGCGTAATACAATACCCAACAGCATACGTATTATTGTTCAATTGGTTGTGGTTGCAGCACTTGTAATCGTAGTAGACCAAGTATTGAAAGCTTTTGTTTACGATGTAAGCAAACAATTGTCGGTGTTTATCGGATTGATTATCACTAACTGTATCCTAATGGGTCGTTTGGAAGCATTTGCAATGGGTAACGGTCCATGGCAATCATTCTTGGACGGAGTAGGAAACGGTCTTGGATATGGAATCGTATTGATTATTATCGCATTCTTCCGCGAGTTATTAGGTTCAGGAACATTGTTCGGATACCAAGTAATTCCCGATGTAGTATATGAGTGGGGTTATCAAAACAACGGATTGATGATTCTTCCTCCCATGGCTTTGATTGTGGCAGGATGTATAATTTGGGCACACCGTGCATATAATAAAGATTTACAAGAAAAATAAAAGCATAAAGATTAAGAAAAATGGAAACCCTAAATCTCTTTATTAAGTCTATCTTTATAGACAATATGGTATTCGCCTACTTCTTAGGTATGTGTTCATACTTGGCGGTATCAAAGAATGTAAAAACAGCAATGGGATTAGGTATAGCAGTAACCTTTGTGCTTGCCATAACATTGCCTGTAAACTATTTGCTTGAAAACTATATCCTAAAAGCAGGAGCATTACAATGGTTAGGAGCTCAATTCGAAGGAATCGATTTAAGTTTCTTGTCATTGATTCTCTTCATTGCCGTAATTGCATCAATGGTACAATTATTGGAGATGATTATCGAGAAATACTCTCCATCGCTTTATAACCAACTTGGTATCTTCTTGCCCCTTATCGCAGTAAACTGTGCAATTTTGGGAGGAGCATTGTTTATGCAACAACGCGAATTCTCAACAATCGTAGAGGCAACAGCATTCGGTGTTGGTTCAGGTATAGGTTGGTTGTTGGCTATCGTAGGTATAGCTGCTATACGTGAGAAATTGGCTTATTCAAATGTCCCCAAACCATTACGCGGTATCGGTATCACCTTTATCGTAACAGGACTTATGGGAATCGCATTTATGAGCTTCTTGGGAATTAAACTTTAATAACGAATAATTAAAAGAGCAAAATATGTTAGGAACAACTATATATTCAGCCGTTATAATATTCTTGGTTATCATTTTGCTTTTGGTTGCAATCCTTTTGGTTGCAAAGGCAAAATTGGTACAATCAGGAGACGTTACTGTAACAATCAATTCAGAACGTAAAATTGTATCTCAAGCAGGCTCATCTCTACTTAATGTTATGGCAGAAGACAAAGTATTCTTGCCATCAGCATGTGGAGGACAAGGAAACTGCGGAATGTGTAAATGTCAAGTAGAAGAGGGTGGAGGCGAGATTCTTCCTACAGAGGTCGGCTTCTTTAACCGCAAACAAATAAAAGAAAACTATCGTTTGGCTTGTCAAGTAAAAGTTAAAAACGATATGGAGGTAAAAATACCTCAAGAGGTTCTTGGAATTAAGAAATGGGAGTGCGAGGTTGTATCAAACAACAACGTTGCATCATTCATCAAAGAGTTTGTTGTTAAGCTACCCGAAGGAGAGATACTTGATTTCAAATCAGGAAGCTACATCCAAATCGACGTACCTAAATACGAGGCAAACTTTGCCGATATGGATATCGATGAGAAATTCCGTGATGAGTGGGACAAATTCAAAATGTGGGGACTTGTTTCTAAAAACACAGAAGAGACATACCGTGCATACTCAATGGCTAACCACCCTGCAGAAGGAAATATTGTTATGTTGAACATCCGTATTGCCACACCTCCATTTGACCGTTCAACCGGAACATGGGCTGCAGGAATCAACCCCGGTATCTGTTCATCATACATCTTCTCTCGTAAACCGGGCGATAAAGTTACAGTGTCAGGACCTTACGGAGATTTCCACATCCTTGATACAAAACGTGAGATGTTGTATATCGGAGGTGGTGCAGGTATGGCTCCATTGCGTTCACACTTGTTGCACCTATTCCACACATTGAAAACAACAGATCGTAAGATTTCATACTGGTATGGAGCGCGTTCACGTCGTGAGATATTCTACGAAGAAGATTTCCGTGCAATAGAGCGTGAATTCCCCAACTTCTCATTTCATATAGCACTTTCTGATCCTCAACCAGAAGATAATTGGACAGGTTACACAGGATTCATCCACCAAGTAATCTACGACAACTATCTAAAAACACACGAGGCTCCAGAGGATATCGAGTACTACATGTGTGGTCCCGGTCCTATGGCTAACGCAGTTAAGAAAATGCTTTGGGATCTTGGAGTACCTCGCGAGATGTTGATGTTCGACGACTTCGGAGGATAATCTCTATAAATTAGTTCGCGACTTTGTCGCAATTAGAAATGAAAAATTAGAAGTGTTTTTTAATTCATTTATATGGCAAAAGCGAGGTTTTTCCTCGCTTTTGTCGTGTTTATATGGGTTATTTTTGCTTCGCAACAATTAGGCTGATTGGTCAAATAAAAAGCTATCTTTCCCTGAAAAAAAATTGACTCAGCAGTAGGGACACACGATCGTGTGTCCGACATCATTCAAATGATGTTCGGAGTCATTTTAAAGTAATAGCTATCAGTTGTTAGTTGTCGGCTAAAGCTTCCTCCGTCGCACAGAGCACTGTGCTCCCCATTTTAAAGCACGGATTAACATTTAGTTAATCCTAACTTCGTTACTTTAAAATGCCTACGGGTAGTTCTTAGTTGTTAGTTGAGGAACATTAGTTCCTCGAGCCTGCTCACGCTCAGCATAGTTCAAGTGAACTTGACTCTGCTCTTGCTTAATCGCAGTTTTGTAAGTATTATTAGGCTAATAGGACAAATTAGACTAATTGTTCAAATAAATACTTCTTTGTCCGGCGGACTTTTGGCAAACATTGTTTGCCATTCAATAGCCGTAGGTTTTCAAACCTACGGAAAAAATATTACCATGATATGCGTCTGAAAGACGCGAAACTATTATCTTTGTTGTCTGAACTTTACAAACACTATAAAAATATATAAACCAGATGAAGAGAATACATATAATACTGCTATTCCTCACAACAATATTTTGCCTACAAGCGCAAAAGATATCGGTAGAGAGTTTTGAACTATTGCCACACGATTTAACTGCCAATATTGAAGGTTCGAGTCGTTTCGATCCAAACACCCGTAAAAATGCAGCTCTGATAAAGATAGAGACAACTCAAAAAGGCTTTGTCTTTGAGGGTGGGTCGTTGGGATTTGTTGGAGACCCTGAGTATAAGACCGGAGAGATATGGCTGTATGTTCCTGAGGGTGCTAAAAAACTAACTCTAAAACACGCAACTTTAGGAGTGCTTCGTGAACACTACTATAATACGCCCATACAATCGGGGAAAACCTATCTAATGAAGTTAAGTGCCGGAAAAGTTATAACTCACGTAGAGGAAGATTTAGGACGTCACTATCTAACGCTCATGGTAACACCCAAAAACGCAGATGTATATATAGATGGGAACATGCAAATTGTTGATGCAGAAGGAGTAGTAACCGTATCACTTCCTTATGGAACTCACCAATATCAGGTGTCTGCCAATATGTATAAAACCGAGGTTGGAAATATAACAATCTCGAGCGAAGGGGCAGTTGAAAAGGAGGTTTCGCTCGAACCTGATTACTCGGTGTTGCATATAAACAGTAATCCTGAAGGGGCAACAGTATATATAGACAATGTCAATGCGGGAACAACTCCGGTAACAACTAAGCCAATAATATCCGGAGAGCATACATTTCAATTCCGATTACCAATGTATAATGTTAAAACAGTAAAACATAACGTACAAAGCGGAGGAGGAACGCAAACAATCACCGAGACACTGCAACCCAATTTTTCAACCGTAACCATAACAGTACCCAATCAGGCAGAAATATATATAAACAATGAGAAGAAAGGAGTTGGTACTTGGAGTGGAAAACTAAATGCAGGAGACTATATTGTAGAAGCACGCAAAGAGTCTCATCATGCAACAAAAATATCAGTGACCGCCACGGCGGGAGAGGTTATTTCAAAAACACTCGAAGCCCCTGTGCCACGTTATGGAATACTCGACCTCCAAACAACTCCGGCAAGAGCCACAATATATATAGATGGAAAGGAGATGGGTATATCTCCAAATATTCTAAAAAATATTCTTATAGGAGAGAGGACTATAACCCTAAAAAAAGATGGTTATGAAACCATGACTAAAATCATAACCATAGAGGAGGGGAAAGCTTCTTCTGAGAAGTTTTCATTAACAAAAAAGACAGAGCAACAGCCTATGGTGGTTACTCAACCCAAAGAGAATAAAGCAACAACCGTCAATGGCTACACCGAAACAATAATAAAAGGCTTAAACCGGCAAATGGTATATGTCGAGGGCGGCACCTTTACAATGGGCGCAACACCTGAGCAAGGAAGTGATGTAGATGATGACGAAAAACCCGCACACAAAGTAACATTGAGTTCATACTATATAGGCAGGTACGAAGTAACCCAAGCACAATGGAGAGCCATAATGGGTGAAAATCCAAGCAAATTTACAGACTATAATAACCCGGTAGAACAAGTTAGTTGGTCCGAAGCACAAGAATTTTGTAAAAAGTTAAGCACATTAACAGGTAAAAAATATCGTTTGCCAACCGAAGCGGAGTGGGAGTATGCGGCAAGAGGAGGCAAAAAAAGCAAAGGCTATAAATATAGCGGAAGCAATAATATAGAAGATGTAGCGTGGTACAAATCAAATTCAGGCTCAAAAACACACCCTGTAGGGCAAAAGCAACCCAACGAATTGGGCATCTACGACATGAGCGGAAACGTATCTGAGTGGTGTTACGATTTGTATGATAGTTACACTTCATCACCACAAACAAACCCTACAGGACCGACAAGTGGCTCTATTCACGTGAATCGTGGCGGTAGTTGGTACGACGGTGCGAGGTACTGTCGTGTGGCTTATCGCTGCAATCACTCCGTTTTTCCCGGCAATCGTCGCAACTATCTCGGCTTGCGCTTGGTGTGTGAAATAGAAAATAATGAAGCAAAAAATGTCTCAACAAATAATAAAGTAAACACACCCAACGCTCACGAATATGTTGACCTTGGCTTATCAGTCAAATGGGCAACATGTAATGTAGGAGCAAACACACCTGAAGAGTATGGCGATTACTTTGCATGGGGAGAGACTACAACAAAAAGTCCATATAGTGATACAAATTATAAATATAGTTTAAATCCCTCAACTTTGCCTTTATCAGCAGATGCCGCTCATGTAAATTGGGGCGGCAAATGGCGAATGCCAACAAAAGCAGAATATGATGAATTAATGAGTATCACAAATTGCACTTGGATATGGACCACCCAAAAAGGAGTAAGCGGCTATAAAGTAACAAGTAATGTGAATGGTAACACCATATTTCTTCCTGCTGCGGGCTTTCGCGACAACGGCGATCTCTACGATGCGGGCAGTCACGGCTACTACTGGTTGAGTTCGCTCTACACGGGCATCAGCTGCTACGCCTGCAGCGTGTTCTTCAATTCGGTCAACGTAGATTGGGACGGCAACGACCGTTGCAACGGGCAATCTGTCCGCGCGGTTTGTGAGTAAAATTAAATGCTATGGCATTTAATTCAGTTGAGAGATATTCATCTCTCGAACCCACTCACGCTCGGCAAAGTTTATGCAAGTATAACTCTGCTCGACCCCGTCGCACAGAGCACTGATTCCCTCCGTCGCATATGGGAATATGCTCCCCATACTGCGGTCGGATTAACATTCAGTTAATCCTATTTGCCTCGCAAATACCTTGTATGCCCCATTTTAAGGCACAAATTGACATTTAGTCAATTTTAATTACTCTGTAATTACCTTAAAATGCGCTTATTCGTGGCTTTGTTAGTTGTAAGTTTTTAGTTGTTAGAATTTATAAGAAACATGCAAATAGCAGAAGCGTAACTCCGCCCCCGCGAGCGGTAGCTCGGAGAAGCGGGGTTAGGCGAGCCAAAAATAAAGGAATTAAACTCTCATCCGAGCAGGGAATGGCAACTAACTAAGAGGAGTTGCACAAACCCATTCTCTGCTCGGATGAGAAAAAATTATTAGTTTTTAGTTTAAACGGAGCTGTACCTTGAATGACGAGCGATTCCGTTTTCTTGTATTGACCTAATTTGTCCAATTAGCTCAATTAGTATAGCAAAGAACCCGGTTAAAATGTGCAAAAAAGATGATAACTATAAAATAAAATATTATCTTCGCAAAAGAAAAAATTAATAAAATAATTCCTAATTAACAAACATGTTTGTTGATTTTGCTGTCGCTCAACAATATTCAAACAAGTTTGATATTGTGTTCGCTTACTCGCAAAATTTCTAATTAGAAGAAGAACCATGAAAACAAAAATATTACTACTCTTTTTGATTATATCGACATCTTTATCTGCTCAAATTTTGGAGCCTGTAAAGTGGAGTGTGACAGAGAATAAAACATCGGAAAATACAATGGAGTTGCGTTATAGTGCCACAATTGATGAGGGGTGGCATTTGTATTCCAATATTTTGCCCGATGGTGGACCTCTGGCTACAGAGGTAACTTATTCTATTCTTGAAGGTGTAGAACTTGACGGAGCGTTGCTTGCCGATAGAGATGCTATTGAGGAGTATAGCGGTGTCTTTTCGATGGTGTTGAATAATTTTAAGGACAATGTAACTTTTGTTCAGAGACTTAAACTACTATCTCCGCAATATAAGATTGCAGGAGAGGTGAGATATATGGCGTGCGATAACGGAACATGTATCCCTCCAACTACTGTTGGTTTTGAGTTTGCATCTTCTCCCAATGATTTGTTGACTGTCGTGGATGAGAGTGTTGCTTTAGACCCTGCATCAATTGAAGGGTGGGAGACTGTGGCTGAGGAGATAGAGGAGATTGATGATTCTTTGGCAGAGAAAGAGTCTTTGTTCTATATATTCATTGCAAGTTTCATCGGTGGATTGTTGGCTTTGTTGACCCCATGTGTTTGGCCTATGATTCCGATGACGGTAGGTTTTTTTCTTAAAAAGAGCGGAAGCAAGAGAAAAGCTATTGTGAGGGCAATAATGTATGGTGTGGCAATTATTGTTATCTATCTGCTCCTTGGCCTATTTATAACAACCATTTTTGGAGCAAGTGCCTTAAACGACCTCTCAACAAACGCTTGGTTTAATATATTTTTCTTCTTGCTGTTGGTGGTGTTTGCCGCATCGTTCTTTGGTGCGTTCGATTTAACGCTCCCGGCATCGTGGACCACAAAGATTGATGCAAAAGCCGATGCGACAACAGGGTTCTTAAGCATACTGTTAATGGCATTTACCTTAGCTCTGGTTTCGTTCTCATGTACAGGTCCCATAATAGGAACTTTGTTGGTTGAGGCTGCATCGTCGGGGGTGACCATTGGACCTGCTGTGGGAATGTTTGGATTCTCTTTGGCTTTGGCACTTCCGTTTGCTCTTTTTGCAATGTTCCCAACATTAATTAAATCTCTACCAAAGTCGGGAGGATGGCTCAACTCCGTTAAGGTGGTGTTGGCATTTATTGAGCTTGCATTGGCTCTTAAATTCTTGTCTGTCGCTGATTTAGCGTATGGCTGGGGAGTATTGCCTCGAGAAACATTCTTAACGCTTTGGATTGTTATATTCTTCCTTTTGGGATTGTATCTTTTGGGTCTAATACAATTCAAGCACGATAGTAAACCTGCATATCTCTCTGTTACCCGATTGTTTTTGGCTATAATATCTCTTGCCTTTTCAATATACATGTTACCGGGATTATGGGGTGCTCCATTAAAGGCGATATCGGCATTTGCCCCACCAATGAGTACTCAAACATTCAATTTGTCGCAACACTCAACGGAGACTGTATTTGACGATTACGATAAGGCAGCAGCATATGCCAAGGAGCAAGGTAAACCCATGTTTGTAGATTTTACAGGTTACGGATGCGTAAACTGTCGTAAAATGGAGGCTTCGGTATTTATGGACGAAAAGGTAAAAGCTCTTTTGAATAACGAGTATGTAATGGTTACTCTTTATGTTGATGATAAAACCAAACTTCCGGAACCTGTTGTTGTGGAGGAGTATGGCAAAACCATAACGTTGAAAACATATGGTGATAAATGGAGCTATTTGCAACGTCATAAATTCGGGGCAAATGCTCAACCTTATTATATTCTCTTATCATCTGACGGTAAACCGTTGGCATCGCCATATGGCTATAATGAAGATGTGGATGACTTCGTTGAATTTTTAAATAAAGGTATAAGCAAACACCGATAAATAATAACTGATATTAAGAAGCTATTTGAATTTTATTATAAAATCTCAATAGTTTCTAAAAAAAATATCACTTCTAAATTTTGGAGGTTACAATTTAAATACTATATTTGTGTAGTTATTCGGTAAATTTATGTCAGAAGATAGAAAAGCTAATGGTGTAGAACGATTGCGCAATAGTGTGATGCTATTGACGGAGAACTATCGTAAAGCAGTTGAGGCAAAGACTATTGCAGAGGCACAAGTTGAAGAGTTGAAAGCAGAAATTGAGGCTCTGAAAAAAGAGATGTCTCAATCAAAGACTCAACTAAATGACATAAAAGCCGAACAGCAAAGACTAATCGCAGCTCGTGGTTTTGTCGCAGAAGAGGGCGACATTAAGAGTGCCAGATTAAGAGTGAACAGGTTAGTGCGGGAAATTGACAAATGCATCTTATTACTTAACGAATAGTTTTTGGATGCTATGGTGGAGACATTACGTATAACAATAACAATTGCAGGGAAACGATTCTCTTTAACCGTTCCAAGAAAAGACGAGGAGATATATCGTAAGGCGGCGAGTCAATTAAGCAATAAGATTGACGAATATACTCGCCTTAATCCTAAAGCAGATGAATCGTATATAGTAGCACAAGCGGCACTTTACATGTCGTTACGCCTTCAGGTGTTGAACGAAGTTCACATGCAAGATATGAAGGCCATTGCTGAAATATGTGATGGAATTGAGGCAATATTGCCTTCTGACGAAGAATAAAAACGTAAACATATATATTATACCGCACTACACTGCGACAAGAGATTGTCGAAGAGTAGTGCGTTTTTTTATTAACAATTTAAAAACAAACAAATAATGGATAGCGGTATCATTATAATGACAGCGGTAGGAGTAATTGCGGGAGCAGGATTAATGCTGTTTATAACTAAAGTTCTCCTACGTTCGCGCACCAAGAATATCTTGGAAGATGCTCGAAAAGAGGCAGAGTCGATGAAGCGTACAAAAATGCTTGAGACTAAAGAAAAATGTATTCAAATGAAGTCGGAAATGGAGCAACAAATCAATGCTCGTTACTCTAAACTTCAATCGGCAGAGTCAAAAGCACAACAACGCGAGTCGCAATTAAACCAACAGCAACAAGAGTTGCAAAGAAAAAAGAACGAGGTAGATGCTCAAAAAGTAAACCTTGAGTCTCAATTAGAGAAAGTTGAGAAGAAAAAAGGCGAGGTTGAAAAAGTTTATAAAGCTCAACTCGAAAAATTGGAGAAACTATCAGGCTTGTCGGCAGAGGAGGCTAAAGAACGATTGGTAGAGACTCTTAAAGATGAGGCAAAAACTCAAGCAGCTTCGTACATAAACGATATAATGGATGAGGCTAAACTTACTGCAAACAAAGAGGCTAAAAGAATAGTTATTCAAACAATTCAAAGAGTGGCTACCGAAACCACTATTGAGAATGCAGTAACAGTGTTCCACATTGAGTCTGATGAGATGAAAGGTAGAATCATCGGTCGTGAAGGACGTAACATCAGAGCGCTTGAGGCTGCAACAGGTATTGAAATTATTGTAGACGACACCCCTGAGGCAATTGTGTTGTCGGGATTTGACCCTGTTCGCAGAGAGATTGCTCGTTTAGCATTGCACCAACTTGTTACAGACGGACGTATTCACCCTGCTCGTATTGAGGAGGTGGTTGCTAAGGTTCGTAAACAAATTGAGGACGAGATAATTGAAACAGGAAAACGTACCGCAATTGATTTGGGAATTCATGGTTTGCACCCTGAATTGATTAGAATGGTGGGTAAAATGAAATACCGTTCGTCATATGGACAAAACCTATTGCAACACTCTCGCGAAACAGCCAACCTATGTGCTGTAATGGCAAGTGAGTTGGGATTGAATCCTAAAAAAGCAAAACGTGCAGGTCTACTACACGATATAGGTAAAGTGCCCGACGATGAACCAGAATTGCCACACGCACTTTTGGGTATGAAACTTCTTGAGAAATATAAAGAGACTCCCGATATTTGTAATGCTGTTGGAGCACACCACGATGAGGTTGAGATGACATCATTGTTAGCTCCTATTGTTCAAGTTTGTGATGCTATTTCAGGAGCACGTCCAGGAGCACGTCGCGAAATTGTTGAGGCTTACATCAAACGTCTAAACGATTTGGAACAATTGGCATTGTCTTATCCCGGTGTAACAAAAACATACGCTATACAAGCAGGTCGCGAGTTGCGTGTTGTGGTTGGTGCAGATAAGATAAACGATATTGAGACTGAAAACTTGTCGGCAGAGATAGCTAAACGCATCCAAGACGAGATGACTTATCCCGGACAAGTTAAGATTACCGTAATTCGTGAAACAAGAGCAGTAAG
The DNA here is from genome assembly GCA_017546805.1 of Muribaculaceae bacterium. Classification (GTDB taxonomy): domain Bacteria; phylum Bacteroidota; class Bacteroidia; order Bacteroidales; family G3-4614; genus Caccoplasma_A. The sequence goes on from JAFYRT010000024.1 coordinate 26,523, forward strand.
CTACGCGAAGTAATCAATTAAACAAAGACTCTTTATATGGACAACAATCAGGAAAATAATATAAAAGATAACGAAAATCCTGTTGTCACCAATAAAAGATACGGCCGAAACAAGTTAGAGACTTTCGATTGGTTGGTTGATGTTCCTGCTGTGGGCAGTAAGCAATGCAACCTTGTCGAAGTTCAATTTAAGAATACACGTAAAGGATATTATTTAAATTCGCTTAATCTCGATCTCTCAAAAGGAGATATTGTTGCCGTTGAGAGCGCTCCGGGACACGATATAGGCGAGGTTACTCTTACAGGCCCGTTGGTTGTGTGCCAAATGAAAAAGGTGGGCTTTAAAAGTGATCAAGAGATAAAACGTGTATACCGAAAGGCAAAAGAGGCCGATATACAAAAGTGGCAAGAGGCAAAATCGTTGGAGCACTCAACAATGCTTCGTGCAAGAAAGATTGCAGAAGACCTAAATCTTAATATGAAGATTGGTGACGTTGAGTATCAAGGAGACGGAGCAAAAGCAATATTCTATTATATTGCCGATGACAGAGTCGATTTTCGCCAACTAATCAAAGTTTTGGCTGAGGCTTTCAGGGTCAGAATAGAGATGAAACAGATTGGTGCTCGTCAGGAGGCAGGTCGTATTGGAGGAATTGGACCTTGCGGTCGTCAGCTATGTTGCTCGGCATGGATGTCAAGTTTTATATCTGTATCAACAAGTGCTGCACGTTATCAGGATATTTCGTTGAACCCTCAAAAGTTGGCAGGTCAATGTGCTAAACTAAAATGTTGCATAAACTATGAGATTGATGCCTATGTTGAAGGTTCAAAGAGAATGCCGTCGAGAGAGATAGTTCTTCAAACCATGGACGGAGAGTATTATCACTTTAAAACGGATATCTTCAAACGCGAGATAACATACTCGACAAGCAAAGAGTTTCCCGCAAACTTGGTGACTATATCTGCATCGCGCGCCTTTGAGGTAATTTCAATGAATAAGCGCGGAAACAAGCCTCAATCGCTAAACAATGTAACCTCAACAAAAGAGGAGAAAAAAGAGTTTACCGATGTGGTGGGACAAGATAGTGTTACACGATTCGATAAGGGTGTTAAAAAGAAACCTAATAATAAGGGTGGAAAATTCCGTAAAGGAAACAGACACTCCAATGGAGATAAAAACAAAAATGCAAATAAAGAATAATATTGCAAAGTTAGGCATAGCAACACTTATGGTGTTGCTATGTTACTCTTGTGGCAACTCAACCATTGCGCATCAGTATCACTCGTTGCCAAACGAGGGGTGGGAGAGGGATTCTGTATTGAACTACGAAATTGCCGTGGATTCATTACTTGAAAAGTGTAATATTGATATAGAGTTATCATATAACAATAACTACCCTTATAGAAATCTTTATCTTTTTGTATCTGGAGCTGACAGTACCAACAATCAAATCTTCTCTGATACACTAAATATTACTTTGGCAGATGAGTATGGTAAATGGTTAGGCAATGGCTGGGGTACGTCGTATCAGCAAAGAGTTGAGTATCGGAATTCATACAGTTTCCCTACGGCTGGATTATATAGCATAACTGTTAAGCAAGGCATGAGAGACAATCCTATTTCGGGAATCGAGAGAGTGGGGGTTAGGGTTGTTAGTTATTAGTTGTTAGTTGGTGATGTTGAAAATATCGGATTTAGCAAAGACTTTGTTTAAAGAGTATTGTGCAGGTGTTATAACAGCATCTGTGAAGAATAGTGCCTTTGATGAGGGGTTGTGGTGCGAGATAGATACTCTTACCGAGGAGATAAGAAAAAAATATAGTGTTGCCGATATAAAACTTCTGCCAACAATTCACGCTACTCGCAATGCATATAAGATAGCAGGGAAAGATCCAAATCGCTACCGCCCATCGGCGGAGGCTTTGATGCGCCGACTTATAAACGGGAACGAACTATACAAAATCTCGACCCTCGTAGATTTAATAAACCTTGTCTCTCTTAAAACAGGATACTCAATTGGAGGATTTGATAAAGATAAAATTGTTGGAACTCCAACACTTGGTGTAGGTGAGGAGGATGAAAAGTTTGAGGGAATAGGTCGTGGACTTTTAAATATTGCAGGGCTTCCTGTCTATCGTGATGAGGTTGGAGGAATAGGAACACCCACAAGTGACGAGGTTCGCACATCAATATCTCCTGAAACAAAGAATATTCTTGTTATAATAAACGGCTATTCTGGGTTGGAGGGGCTACAAGAGGCTATTGACTACACAGTTGATTTATTAAAAAAATATGCAGAAGCAACCTCGGTTACCTCTGCAATATATCCTGCCAATATATAAGAAACTCTTTTTATTCTTTTACAAAAAGAGAGAAATTGACACTTCCGTAAACTCTATGCTCTGAAAAATGTGGCAGAGTAGAGAAATCGAAATTTCGTGGATGTTCCATTATAAATATTCCTCCCTCATTAAGTATATCGTTATCGAGAACCATCGTTGGAATTGCCTCAAAGTTCTTCATATCATATGGGGGGTCGGCAAAGATAAGGTCAAATTTTTCGCTGCATGAAGGGATAAATTTAAATACGTCTCCTCTTATAACCTCAATTTCGTTTGCGCCCAAAGTCTCTGCAACCTTTTTAATGAATTTGAACTGAACAGGGTAGTTCTCAACCGATACAACTCTTGAACATCCGCGCGATGCAAACTCAAAACTTACAGCTCCTGTACCTGCAAAAAGGTCAAGAGCCTTTAGCCCTTCAAAATCTATATTGTTAGATAGAACATTGAATATATTTTCTCGAGCAAAATCTGTAGTTGGTCTGGCTTTTATGTTTGACGGAACATCAAATCTTCTCTTGCCGTATTTTCCGCTTATTATACGCATATCTCCTTCTTATGAATTTGACCTTAAAATTAATAAAGAGTTTTAAGTTAACCAATAATTATCCTAAAATATAGCCTCGATACATGATAAAATAGTTATCTTCGCGTAAAGAAACAGTCAATAAAATGATAAAAGAGGACTTTATAAATAAACTCTCGCAAAATCTTTCTTATACGCCAACCGAGGAGCAGGCTTTAGTTATGGCAAAGCTTGTGACCTTTGTTTTCAGAGCTACAGGACGCGATGTGTTTTTGCTTAAAGGATATGCAGGAACAGGTAAGAGTTCGCTTGTGGGTGCATTGGTAAAGACATTATCTCAATTCTCAATGAAAAGCGTTTTATTGGCTCCAACAGGCAGAGCAGCCAAAGTGTTTGGTCTCTATGCAAATACTCCTGCCTACACAATCCATAAGAAGATATATCGTCAAAAGAGCTTTTCGCCCGATATGACAGGGTTTACTCTAACCGATAATCGTCATAAACAGACTCTTTTTATTGTTGATGAGGCATCGATGATTGCTGATTCTGCCGATTCTACAGGGCATCTGTTGAGCGATTTGATAGAGTATGTCTATTCCTCTCCGGGTTGTAAACTGATATTGATTGGCGATACAGCGCAGCTTCCTCCCGTAGGACAGTATAATACTCCTGCGTTGGACGCGCTATCATTGTCGGAGTATAACTTAAGAGTGACAGAGGTTACCTTGACCGAGGTAATACGTCAGAGTCTTACTTCGGGAATACTCTATAATGCAACAAAATTGCGTAAGGCAATGAGTGATGAGGATTTCTCTACGCCAAAGATTGAACTGCAAGGTTTTCCGGATATTAAAAGCATAACGGGAGCTGAGTTGATTGAGGAGTTAGAGAGTTCTTATTCTCGAACAGGAAAGGATGAGACAATAATTATAACTCGTTCAAACAAACGAGCAAACCTCTTTAACGATGGGGTACGCGCTCGTATATTATATCGTGAGGCAGAACTTGAATCGGGCGATTTACTGATGATAGCCAAAAATAACTACTTTTGGGGTGAAAAAATAGAACAGATTGATTTTATAGCCAATGGTGATGTGGCTCAGGTCTTAAGAGTCAGGGGTTATAACGAGATGTATGGCTTCAGGTTTGCCGATGTGACATTGCGATTGATTGATTACGATGTTGACATTGATGCAAAAATAATGCTCGACACTCTTCATCTCGAACACCCTTCGCTTCCAGCAGAGCTAAACAATCAATTCTTTACAAAGGTTATGGAGGACTATGCCGATGTGAGAACAAAACGCGAAAGAATTAAACGCGTTAAACTTGATAAGTGGTTTAATGCTCTGCAGGTGAAATATGCATATGCTGTAACTTGCCATAAGGCACAAGGTGGTCAGTGGCAGAATGTATTTATAGATATGGGCAATATCTCGGAGGAGTCTGTAAGTATAGACTTCTTCAGGTGGCTCTATACAGCTTTTACGCGAGCAACAGATAAACTATATCTGATAAATACTCCAAAGTATTTTCTCTCTAACCCTGATGATGATTTATAATACAGGGCTGAAAAGACGTGCAATCGACTCAGCTGTTTTCGATAAGAATCCGCGTTGATTCCAAGCCTTTAACGATATTCGTTTGCTATCTTTAATATCGTTTGTGAATATCTCAGAGTATCTTCTGTTAAACTCTTTGTCGTAAATAAATGCATTTATCTCAAAGTTTTGCTCAAAGCTTCTTAAATCAAAATTTGTTGAGCCGATACTTGTAATTTCGTCATCAACAATAAGTGCTTTTGCATGCAAAAATCCTTTTTGATAAAAGTATATCTTTACATTTGATTTAAGCATCTCATTTATATAGGAATTTGTAGCATATTGCAAAAGTTTTGAGTCTGAACTTTCCGGGATCATAATCCTAACATCAACTCCCGATAGAGCAGCCACTTTAAGCGCATTTGCAGTTACGCTGTTTGGTAAAAAATATGGGGTTTGTATATATACACGTTCCTTTGCATTGGATATAAGCTTTGTGAACATTAAATATATTGCTTTATGCTCATCCAAAGGTCCGCTTGTAAGTAGTTGAATTGTGGCTCCGCCTTTCTCGTATTTCTCTTTTGGGAAATAGTTCGATTCGTTTAATAACTCCTTTGTGGTAAAGTTCCAATCAACCATAAATATTGATTGTAGCTCTCTTACCGCTTCGCCTGCAATTTTAATATGTGTATCTCTCCATATTCCGAGCTTGTCTCCAACAATATATCTGTCGGCAACATTCATCCCTCCGATATAGCCTATATATCCGTCAATAATGACAATTTTGCGATGGTTTCTATAGTTAAGTTTATTGGCAAGTTGTGGAAATGTTACTTTAAAAAATGGTTTGGCTTCGATACCTGCCGAAATCATCTCGTTGAAGAATCTCTTTTCGCTCCAACTCCAACAGCCTACATCATCGTACAAAACCCTTACCTCTACTCCTTGTTTGGCTTTTTCGATAAGTAACTGTTTCAATTCGTTGCCAATATTATCGTCATCTATTATATAATATTGAATGTGAATAAAACTTTTAGCATTTTTTATATCACAAAACAGATTATAATATTTATCTTTACCGCTGGTGAAGATTTCAATATTGTTGTTTAAGGTAACCAAAGCTCTCGTAAGTTTGTTACCAAGAAAAAGCAGATGCTTTATTGAATCATTGAAATTGTTAACATCCTCTTTGCTGATAGAGATGCTGTTGTTAACCAAACGTTCCAATTTGCGTTTGCTTTTACGTGAAATCATACGTTGAGAACGTTGCTCTCGCCCAAAAAAGAGGTAAAAGATAAAGCCAACCACAGGCAATAGGATAAGAACGGAGATCCATGCAATGCTCTTTACTGGATTTCGGTTCTCCGAAATTATAATGATTGTAAAAACGATATTTAGGAAGAGTATGGCAAAATAGATAGAGCTATATAACCATTCTCCTGCATTGTATATCGTTAGTAAACAGTTCATAATTTTAAGTTTGGGTTGGTGCAAACTTACGAAAAAAATAGATAAAACATAAACAGATATTGTAGTATTAATTAAAATTAAGGATTATGAGAAATATTTTATCAGCACTGTTTTTGACAATTATGCTTGGAGCATCTTTGTCTCTATCTGCAAAAAACGTAGTTGAAGCTAACGACAAATCATTTGCCACTGAAATTGAAAGTGGTTATTCCATTGTGGATTTTTGGGCAGTATGGTGTGGTCCATGCCGAGCATTTGCTCCTGTTTTTGAAGAATTGTCTGACGAGTTTAAAGGAGAGGTTAAGTTTATAAAAGTAAACGTTGATAATGCTTCTCAAACAGCTCAAAAGTATCAGATAAAATCAATTCCAACTTTAATATTGTTTAAGGATGGAGAACAAGTTGAAAAGTGGATTGGAGGCAGACCAAAAGAAGCTTTAAGGAGTATGATAAAAGAGTCTATTAAATAGAAACTATAAAATAATGTTAAAAATTTTATTCTCCAATAAATAAACATTATCTTTGTGGTTGTAAAACCTTAAATTATATAAAAAATGAAAGCATTAACATTTTCAATTGGAGAGAATGCAGGAAAGCTTTGGCATGTTTTAGAGGCTAATACAGAGATGAATGTAACTCAATTAAAAGAGAAAACAGGTCTTAAAACAGCAGATTTGTACGCAGCAATAGGATGGTTAGCTCGTGAAGGTAAAATTTACTGCCGCGAGGAGAAATCAACACTATATTTCAGCAACAAATTTATCGAAGGATTCTTTGTATTCGGATAATTGTTTCAAAGAAACAAACGTGTAAAAGGTGGGCGCTACATAATGTAGACCCACTTTTTTTTAGGAATTAAGAATGAGGAATTAGGAATTGACGGCTGACAAAACTGTGAGTAGACAAACACAATACCCAAACTTGTTTGAGTATTGTTTAACGTTAGCAAGTTCGAGATACAAATGTTCTTTAACTGATTACCCAACAAGTCCGAAATTTACTATGCGTTTAAAGAGCTTGTCAAGTCTTATTTTTAGAATATGGTGTTCTGGAAGAGATAGATCAGGGTCGTTGTCCAATATATTACCTGCGCAATCTCTTGCAAGTTGAAGAATTTGAGAATCTCTTGTTATGTTGGCAATTTTAAGATTAAATGCAATACCGCTTTGTTGAGTACCTTCCATATCTCCGGGGCCTCTTAATTTAAGATCTGCTTCGGCAATCTCAAAACCATCGTTTGTTTTGCACATAATATCCAAACGTTTACGAGAATCACTGCTGAGTTTGTGCGATGTCTTAAGTATGCAATACGATTGTTCGGCTCCACGACCAACTCTGCCTCTTAATTGATGAAGTTGTGCAAGTCCAAACCTCTCTGCATTCTCAATAACCATAACCGATGCATTAGGTACATCAACACCAACTTCAATAACAGTTGTAGCTACCATTATTTTTGCCTCGCCCGAAACAAATTTCTGCATCTCTTGTTCCTTCTCAGACGGTTTCATCTTTCCATGCACCATACAAACAGAGTATTCTTTAAACAAGCTCTTTATGTACTCGTAACCCTCTTCGAGATTCTTTAAGTCGCTCTTTTCGCTCTCTTTGATGAGTGGATATACAATATAAACTTGTCTGCCGGCCTCTATCTGTTTCCTGATTCCGTCATACATTTTGTCTGCTCCCGAATCAAATCGGAGTATGGTCGAAATGGGTTTTCTGCCTGGAGGTAGTTCATCTATAACAGATACATCCAAATCTCCGTATAGAGTCATGGCAAGAGTTCGGGGAATAGGGGTTGCCGTCATTACCAAAACATGAGGTGGTTGATTGTTTTTCTTCCATAGTTTCGACCTCTGAACAACTCCGAACCTATGTTGCTCGTCAATCACAACCAATCCCAGGTTTTTAAATATAACATTGTCCTCTATAAGGGCATGTGTCCCTATAATGAAATTAATAGAACCATCTTTCAATCCTCTGTCAATAATATCTCTCTCACTCTTTTTGGTGGAGCCTGTGAGAAGGGCTATGTTGATATCAAGTTTGGATAGAAGTCGTTTAATATTTTCGTAATGTTGCGTTGCCAAAATTTCGGTGGGAGCCATAATACATGCCTGAAAACCGTTGTCTGCGGCAATGAGCATACTCATAATCGCAACAAGAGTCTTTCCGCTGCCAACATCTCCTTGTAGCAATCTGTTCATCTGTTTTCCGCTACCAACATCGGCGCGAATCTCCCTTATAACTCTTTTTTGAGCCCCTGTAAGGTCAAATGGCAGGCACTCTTTATAGAATCTATTTACATTGTCTGCAATACGGTTAAATTTAAATCCGTTCATATTGCGTTCTCTCAACTTCATATATCGCAATATATTTAGCTGAATGTAAAAAAGTTCTTCGAATTTTAGTCTGAACGATGCCTTTTGTAAATCTTCATTTGATTTAGGAAAGTGTATATTTCTTAAAGCATCATTAATGTTTACAAGGTTGCATTGTTTTGTAACATCAGCAGATATCGTCTCATATATAGGAACTTTAAGACTGCTGAAAATATTCTCGACAAGTTTTGAAATAGCCTTTGAATTAATAAATTTCCTTTTCATTAACTCTGTTGTGCTGTAGTATCCTTGAAGAGAATGTTTACGTTCGGTGATAGATTCGGCTTTGTCTATTTCGGGGTGAGCTATGGATATTTTAGAACCATATTGAACAGGTTTTCCAAAAACTGTATATTTAGTTCTTAAATGGTAGCGGTCTGTGATAAATTTTGCTCCTTGAAACCATACGAGTTCTATTGTTCCTGTTCCGTCTGAAAACAGGGCACTTAATCGTTTTGCTCTACCTGTGCCTACCTCTTCGAAAGATATGATTTCTCCCTCTATTTGAATATATGGAAAGTTGCCGTCAATTTCGCTGATTTTAAATATTTTGCTACGGTCTACATATTTATACGGGAAATAGTACAACAAATCTTCGTATGTTGCAATCCCTGCCTCTTTTTTAAGGATTTCGGCTCTTTTCGAACCTACTCCGGCAAGAAATTTAATATCAATACGCGAAAATTCAGACACGATTTTTTAGTAGCTCTGCAATTATTAAATCTTTGGCAGAGGTTATTTTTATATTGGTATCTTCTCCCTCTACAATTTTAATTTCAACTCCGTATCTCTCCACAACAGAAGCATCATCTGTGAATACCTCTTCAAAAGGCATGTTGTAAGCCTCTTTAATGATATTTCCTTTGAATACCTGTGGCGTTTGTACTGCTCGGTACAATTCTCTGTCTACTGCAACACTTTTATCTTTGTTGTCATTAAGTAATCTTAATGAGTCTGTAACTTTAACTGCAGGTATTACTGCCCCATAAGATGCTGCGTTAGTATATAGAGCATTGATGAGGTTTGCAGAAATCAGAGGTCTAACCCCATCGTGAACACCTACAATGGAGTTTTCATCAACTACGCTTAATCCGTTTTTTACGGATTCCCAACGCGAAGCACCCCCCCTAACCAATTTGTGAGGTGTGGTAAAGCTGTAGCTCTTGCATAAATCTTCCCAAAGATGGAAATGATTTTCAGGTATAACAACAACGATATCAAAAGAATTGTCGCAGTTGTGGAATGCGTCAATTGTATGCATCAAAACAGGCTTGTTGTTCATTGGTAAGAACTGTTTTGGCATATCTCCTCCAAAACGAATGCCTTTACCTCCTGCTACAATAACAACACTCTTCTTCATTATTGTTTGTACAATTCTTTTTTAACCTCTTTGATACTGTTGTATTTGTTTTTGACGATGACCTCTTGGTTGCGATTCATTGCACCCCATTTACCATCCTTTTTAAATATGATGTAGCCGTCATTAAAACTCATTATTTCGAATACGTCAATCGTTACAGTATCGTCTCCTGTATAAGAGCTGACAATGTTTACGTCAATAATTTTGTCTTCAAAACTATATAGGTTCTGGTATTCTGCAGGAATTACTTCATTCCCCTCTTCATCGATGTAACCATATCTGTTTGCGTATTTTATTTTTGCCAAACCATCACAAAAATCAGAAACTTCGCTATATTTAAAACCTATTTTTGTCTCACCGTTATTATCGATATATCCCCATTTGCCTAATGATTTAGCAATGGCCAAATTGTTGACGAAATTTCCGATGGTGTCGAATTTAGCAGGAGCAATATCCATTCCAAGACTATCAATATATCCCCATTTTGTGCTTAGTTTAACAGGAGTTCTCAATTCGCTGTCGGGTTTGCCAACAGCTACATACATGCAAGGAACAACTTCTTCTCCTTTTATGTTTGAGTATCCCCACATTCCCATGCTGTTAACTTTTACTAAACCGTTTTCAATATCTTCGGTATCTTCATATTGACAAGCAATAATCTCTTTTCCTGTTTTGTCTATAAAACCGAATTTTTCATCAATGCTGACTCTTGCGTAATCACCTTTAAATGGTTCTATTACTTGGTATTTTGGAGAAACAATCTCTGTCCCATCCATCGAAACAATTCCCCAATTAGCACCTATTTTAACCTTGGCAAAATTGTTCTCGTCAAATTCAGATATTACAGAATATTTTATAGGTATAATCTCTTTTCCTGTCTTGTCAATATATCCCCATTTGCCATTCTTTTTTACTTTGGCTATTCCGTTCTCAAAGTCTGATGCCTCTTGGAAATCGAAATAAGTGACATTTTCACAGTTAATGTTGATATACCCCCATGACCATCCATGTTTTACTCTTGCAATACCTTCGCTGAAGGGCATGGCAAAATCATAACGTACTTCAATAATCTTATTGCCTTTATTGTCTAAATATCCATATTTGGCATTCTCGCAGTAAGCAACTCTTTCCTCAGAATATTCTCCCAATTGTTCAAAGGGGTTATCAATTATCTTTTTACCGTTTTTGTCAATAATATACCAATATGTATTCTCATGAACTGTGGCAATACCATTAGAAAAAGAGTTTGCATTATCATATTTTATCTTAATAACCTCGTCTCCCAAATTATTGATATAGCCATATTTCCCACCTGTGATGCGACCTCTCTTATTTAGAGCTCCGCCTATATTGACGATTGCCATTCCATCGCAGAAGTCATATGCGTCATCATATTTGATTTCTGTTATTTTGTCTCCGTTTAGATTGACATATCCATACTTGCCATTTTGCTTTACTTTTAATATGCCCTTTTCTGATGTATTGGTTAGTTCGTCATATATTGGAGCAATAACTTCATTGCCAAATTTATCAATAAGTCCAAATTTACCACCATTAAGTTTGTATATCTGTCTCATTGTTGGATCATAAATGTATGCCATACAGTTTTCGTTATCATACACCCATATTTTGTCGAAGTTCTTCTCTTTCTCCGCATTGCTAACGCCTTTAGGGGTTGGTGTTTTTATCCATTTTGCCCCCATATTCACGATGGCATAACCATTGTTAAAATCCCAAATGGCATCATACGCAGGAACAACAATCTCCTTACCATTGGTATCACATACTCCCCATTTCAAGTCGTTCCAAACTTTATAACATCCATTTCCGTCACTATTGAATTGTGAAAATCCATACTTTGCATTAATGGAATTTTCTACAGTCGAAGCTTTGGCTGTTGTACAAAGTATAGCCAAAATCAATACTGTTAGAACCTTTTTAAAATTAGAGATATTCATTGCGTATATTTATTGGTTATTATTCTAATTGCAAATATAAATATTTAATGTAAATCTTTTATATCAGACGATTATTTGATATATATTTTTTTAGTTTTAACGCCATTGTTGTCAATTACTCTAATAATGTAGATGCCCTCTTTGAAATTGTTTACGTTAATGTTTGCAGAGTTTTCGTTACATATATGGTTAAATAGAGCTTTACCTGAAATATCAAAGAATTCTATACGAGCATTGCCTTCAATTCCATTAATATGAAGTTCTCCGCCACTTATATATACCGATGTCATCTTCTCGTCGCTTTTGTTATTCTCAACACCAGAAGGAACATTTGCCATCATCTCAAAAGGACAATCCCAGCTATAATATGGGGTGAATTTTTGAGTTACATTGGCATTAAACTCAATAGTGGTGGCAGCAGGAACATCGCCAACCATAACCTTAAAAGATTTTGTAGACTCTTCGCCTGCATACAAAGCATTTAGATTTATGTTATTGGTAAGGATGGTAACGTTAGAGTTTAAGCAAGAAAGAGTTATTGTGCTTCTTGAGTCTTGTTCGTACTTGCCGTCATTTATAAAGGTAATCAGTAACTCATTTTCTCCCAATTCCAGAACCTCAGGAGATATTGATTTAATTGCTATATTGTGGTCGGCTTTGTTTGTCTTGGCAGATACACTCTCAGACAATGCCGATTCTGCTCCATTGTAAACAGAAGATACGGCGTAGAAATACTCTTTGTTGGGTTTAAGGTTTGAATCTTTATATTGAGTGCTACCTTTTACATTCACCAAAAACTTACCGTCGCGATATAGATTGTAGCTTTGAGCATTGGTAACGGCATTCCATGAGATATTAATGCTCTTCTCGTCAATGGTTGTAGCTTTTAAGTTTGTAGGGGCTTGAATAGGTGCAGATTTGGCTTTGATTGAGAAATAACTGTAGTTGTCATATCTTACATTGTCCGATATGTCTGTTACATTTTCAAACATAGCATCGTCAACATACAAAACATAAAGGTCATATCCATTGGTTAAAGCACTCCACTCTTCCGGAGTGAAGAAGTGGCGAATTGCAACATAAATTTCTTTACCTTCATATTCGCTTAAGTCAACACTGTATTTAACCCAATCAGCATCTTCTGCAGAAGTTATAGTCCAATCTTTTATTGTGGTGAAGCTCTCTGCCGAGTTATTGCTTGTCTCCGATATTGCCACTCCGAAATGTTGTCCGTAATAAAATCCTGAGTGCGATTTAGCCCAGAAACTGAATTTGCTCTCACCGGTAGCTTTAACTTTGGGAGATACAAAATAGTTGTCGATAGGAACTTCGTATTCAATTAATGAGGCCAGGCAATATGTCTCGCTCATCATGCAACCTTTGCCTGAGTGTAACGAACCAATATTGTCCACCTTGTGTGTTGCATATAGAGATGAGTGCCACCATGGATGGTTTCTTCCGTCATTGCTGGCATCAAAAGTTGTCCATCCGTCAAAACCGTCTTCGTAGTATCCGAATCTGTCTTTACCTATTTCAAATTCGTACATGTAGTTGCTTACATCATTGAAGTTGTTAGGTGTTACGTATAAATCAAAATTTATAAGAGAGTTGTTTGGAATAGATTCGTCAATATTTATGGTAAAATTAACACTCTCTTTATCTCCAACATTCAGCGGATTTAACTCTCCGTCTCCTTTTATAATAGAGACATAAGATGAAGATGCAGATAGTGTCACATCCGATTTAAAAGTTGTGGCAGCAGTTCCTACGTTAATCATCTCTACATCAAAAGAGATGGTGTTGCCGGCTTCAACAGACTCTACTGATTTTGAATTGAAAACTATTAGGGCTGAAGATTCAATTTCTATTGAAAATTCGTCGTTCCATTCAAGCTCTCCATCTTTTGTGGTAAGTCTGAAGTATGCAGTATGTCCGTTTGGAGTATTTTCGTTTATAGCTATAGGGAACAAAATCTCCTTCTCGTCACCATTGTTTAATGATGTTAGATAAGATATGTTGTTTGTTATTGTAATATATGGGTCGTTTGTTGAAAGAACAACCGTTGTAGCATTGGAATTATTTCCTTTGCCATAATTTTTCATAATGGCAGAGATATTCAAATTGTTGATTGCTGTTTTTGAGGGTGAGAATTCTGAAAGTTTTATAAATGGTTTTTCCTCTCCCGCTTCAACTCCATTTATTGCGTTTAATGCGTCGATACGACCGGAACCTGTTGTGTTGTTCTTTTTATCCGAAAGTTTGACTGCGGTTGTCTCAATAATCTCGCAAATTTCGGCAGGGGTAAGAAGGGGATTCTTTTCCAACATAAGAGCCATGACTCCGGCAACGCAAGGTGTGGCTTGAGATGTGCCTGAATTGAATTTGTATTTATCGTTATTGTCATGCTTAAGAGAGTAAATCAAATCTCCGGGAGCAACAATGTCAGGGCGGATAAGACCAATATTATTATCGTCAAAAAGATAATCGTTCCATTCAGAACCTTGCCATGTTGAAGGACCTTGAGATGAGAAAGATGCATACTCGTCGTTACTGTTTACGGCACCAACACAAACCACACTCGATAATCCTCCGCTGTTAATTTGTTGATCAGGGTGAAGATATGGAGGAGGACAGCTTGCAGGAATATCAACATTGTTTGGTGCGCCATAGCTGTTTCCATCGTTTCCTGCAGCGGCACAAACAATAATACCGGCCTCCAAAACATTCTCAAACGTTTTACGTAGAGCAGCTTTTGCTGCATCGCCAATTTGATTGTTTTTAAATCCTAAAGACATGCTTAAAATGTCTGCTCCGTTTTCAACTGCAAACTCTACTCCGCTTATCATCTGTTCAGGAGTACCTCCTCCTGTTCTGTTTACAATCTTTACGGTCATCAGTGATGCGTCAGGAGCAATACCTGTAGTGTTTCCCGAAGTTCCATCGCCGCAAACAATACCGGCACAGTGAGTACCATGCCCGTAATCGTCTTTTATATTGCTGTTGCCATTTGCATCTTTGGTGGCAAAGTTCCAGCCATATATGATATCATCTTCTTCTCCGTCTCCATCGGTGTCTGCGTAACCAATCCAAAGATGATCGCTTAGGTCGTAGTGTTCAAAATTTGTTCCTGAGTCTAAAACTGCAACAACAACATTCTTGCCTGTATATCCTATATTCCATACATCATCTGCATTTACTTGAAGAACATGAGGCGTTGCATTTGTGTTATTTGAATATTGCTCAATTGAAGATTCGTTGCTGTCGCAAATCATCTGAACCTCTTGATTTAAGCCTATAATTTCAATATTCTCAAATTGAGCCAATTTCTCAATTACCTCTTTTGTAGCCTCGCAACAAATCGAATTTGCTATCCAATGGCTTTTTATGTTGATAACGTAATTTTTACTCTCTTCTGCTTTAAGGAAGTCAATAATATCTGCCTGAGTTTTGTTGGAATAAGATTTAAGTTCCTTGATAATAAGCCCTTTCCTTATTTCAGAGTCTTTTATCAAAAAAGTTTTAGACTTTAGCAGATTTGAACTTATTTGATGTTTTGAAATGATATTAATACTTATCATTTTATCACCTTTACTATTCAACAATTGTTGAAGTTCGGGTTCTATTTTTACTTGTGCTGAACAAATAAGGGTTGTTACAAGTAGAATTGCGATAATAAAAATGTTTTTTTTCATGGCTTTATTTATATATAAAGCAAATTTACTCAAAAAAAACGAAATAGCAACTTTAAGAAAAATATAAATTAACATACAGAAACAAATATTTCTGTTTTCTATGGAAGTTATGATGAAATATTATAATTATTTTTGTGCGACAAACAAATTTAATGATATCTGTGTTTTTAATATGCGATTAAATACAAATTAATTATGAAAAGATTAGCAACTCTATTAATGACGGTCGTATTACTCTCTTTGACAGTGTCGTGTCAGAAAGATCCCGACTTCGACGAACTCTCTTCTGAGTTTATTACCTATACCAATTATGACAAATCTGTAGATTTTTCAAAGTATTCGACTTTCTATATCTCGGATGCCATAAAGGTTTTGTCTGATAAAAAAGAGGATTGGAGTGACGATAATGCTCAATCAATAATAAAGACTTTTGCAGATAATATGAAGGATAGGGGATATGTACAGTTGGATGAGAGCGAGAAGTCTATGGCAGATATAGGAATACAATTAAGTTATGTTGAAAACAGTTACTATTTCACCGATTACTATTCGCCCTATTATTGGTATGATTGGTGGTGGGGTTCTATATTTTGGAATGGCTGGTTCCCTATATATCCATACCCATCATATTCTGTAACATATCGTTATGATGTAGGCTCTTTGTTGGGAGAGTTGATATTGATAGATAGGGCAACCGAAAAGCTTCAACAAGCATGGAGTATGTGTGTTGGAGGAACTATGAGTGGTTCGACCAGAACAGATGTTGCCAATGCAAAAAGGGGTGTAAATCAGGCGTTTGTTCAATCGCCTTATATTAAAAAGTAGTAATAACAGAAAAATCACGACTATTATGAAAACCTTAAATAAATCCATAGTGTCGGCAATATTATTCTTGGTTGTAATATTATTTCCGAACAAAGCAAATTCTCAAGTAACCGATAATGGTTATATAAATGTTGATTGGCAATTTAATATGCCTATAAAAACAGGTTTTGCCGATAAAGCTTCGGGTTGGGGAATGTCATTTGAAGGTGGTTATTATATAACCAAAAACATTGGATTGGGAATGTTTATGACATATAGCACCAATAATGACTATGTTGAGCGTCAAACGATGATGCTTACCGAAACGTCTGCTCTTACAACAGACCAGATGCATTCTATATTTCAATTGCCATTCGGAGTATCAGCACGTTATCGTTTTCTGCCCGATGCAATAGTAAAACCATATGTTGCACTTAAGTTGGGAACGGAATATTCAAAGCTCTCATCGTATTATAATTCATTCTCAAGTAGCGACAAGAATTGGGGATTTTATATTTGTCCCGAAGTCGGAACAACAATATATTTTACATCAAGTCAGAAGGTAGGATTGCATATCGCTCTTTACTATAGTTATGCAACAAATAAATCAGATGTCTTGATTTACGATGTAAAAGGAATAAATAATTCGGGCTTTAGATTAGGACTTTCTTTCTAACGAAGTGTTTTATATAGAATAAAATGTGCTATTCGCTCTGATAAAATGGGGAGGATAGCATATTTTTTAAAAGTTTTTTAAGTATTTCTTGCATAAAAAGAAAATAATGATTACCTTTGCAACCGCAAAAAGGATGGCGGGATAGCTCAGTTGGTTAGAGCGTCGGATTCATAACCCGGAGGTCACGAGTTCAATTCTCGTTCCCGCTACCAAATAAAAAGGTTGCTCACAAGCAACCTTTTTTTGTTCCTATAATTACTTATCTAATAAAAAAACTCTATCTTTGTGACAGAATCTAAAACGAAATAAATATGAAAAGAAAATCATTGTTAATATTGTTTGTGCTATCAGTAGCCATGTTCCAAGTATCGGCAAAAAATTTTGCATTTGGAGTAAAAGGAGGATTAACTCTATCTGATTTATCATTTAAAGGAGATTTTGCAGAAAACTTCACATCTAAAAACAGAGCAGGTTTCTTTGTTGGACCTATGGCAAATGTGGACCTTCCATTGGGATTTAATGTTGATGCTGCATTAATGTATGCTCTTGACAAAGTTCAATACAGCGATAAAAAAGGAGATGTAGAAGATGATCGTCACATAATAGAGATTCCCATAAACTTGAGATGGGAGATATCTATTGCTAAAGTCTTTGGAGTATATTTTGCAGGAGGTCCCGATTTTGCATTCAACTTAAATAAAGGAGAGGCAATTGAAAACCACATAAAACAATCGTTGGAAGCAGAAGGAGGAAATCCGCTATTGTTGAGAAATGAGACAAAACCATTATCTATGGGTATAGGTCTTGGTGCAGGAATAATATTATTTGACCATTTGAATATTGGTTTCAACTACATATTCCCTGTTGATTATACATACAAGTATGTTTACGGAGATACAGGAATAGAATTTTCTTCAAAATCTAAACGTTGGCAAGTCTCTGCGGCATATATTTTCTAAGCTATTATGAGAAAAATACTGTTATTGATAACTTTGGTTGTTGGATTGTGTGTTGTGACATCTTGTGGTGATCCAAACGACTCTTCATCCATGTATAAATGGAAAGATATTTGGTATGCATTTGATATGGTCGAAGAATCAACATCGCTAAAAGGTTTGCATGTTGAAATAACCTATCTTGACCCCCTTACAATAGAGCGTCGTTACGACTACTCTAAGTTTGGTCAGTGGGATACAATATTCACTCATTTGCCATGGGGCTTTATCCCTCGAATGAAAGCAACAGTTATGCAACCTGAAGATGTTGTTTACAAAGAAAGTGATTTCCCTGCAACAATTCATATCAGAATGGGTATATCAGACGGAGATAGCTACCCACAAAGATTGGATAAAGTTGAGGAGTTTGAGACACTCTCGGAATTTAATAAATACATAAACAGCATGGAGGATAAAACCTACAAAGTATATCCATCCTCAACAGAGATGAATTAAAATAGTTACCATACAAAAAATGTCTCAAGTCGACGACTTGAGACATTTTTTTGTATCTGTTTTAAACAGTTTCTTGTTATTTATTACATGCCTGAAGATATTGCGTCAAGTTTATCTTGAGCTTTTTGAAGTCCTTTTTCTGCGGCTTTGCCATACCACTCTTTTGCCGATTCTATATCTCCGGCGGCATAAGCTCTTTCTCCCAAAAAGAATTGAGCATCGACACAATTATCGTTAGCCGCTTTGTTAATCCATATCATGGCAGAATCTGCATTTTGAGTAATACCTCCTCTCCCAATCAAATACATTTGTCCCAAGTAGAACTCAGCATTAGGATAGCCAAGAGCGGCCGATTTTCTCCAAAGTTCTGCAGTCTTTAAAGTGTTGGTCTGAACGCCTTGATTTTTGCTGTTGTACATACCGCCGAGGAAGAACATCGCCTTTGCATCGTCTTGCTCAACAGCCATTTCAAACCATTTAACTGCTTTTGTATAATCACGTGGAATACCTTTTCCTCTGTAATTCATCTCGCCTAAATCAGATTGGGCTTTTACATATCCGTTGAGAGCAGATTTTTCAAACCATTTAGCTGCTTCTGCATAACTTTGATGAACTCCTCTGCCTGAATAGTACAGAGAACCTATTATGTATTGAGCCTCAGCATTATTTGCTTCGGCGGCTTCAGTATAACATGCTAATGCTTTAGAAAAGTCGGCATGAGCCAAGCCTAAACCGTCAATGTATATGTTGCCGAGAACTATTTTAGCTTTTGGACAATCGGTTAATTTCTCTGCAATAGAAAAAGCGGTTTTGTAGTCTCCGTTGTTAAATGCTACTATTGCGTCTTCATAGCTTTGGGCAGACAAACTAATACTTGAAAGTATTAAGATTATCAAGAAAAGAAAATTTTTCATAATCATTAAAAATATTCAGCGTCAATAAATTTAATTCCGTTTTTGTCTTTTTCTGAGAGTTTAATATCCATGCCTTCAATTGGCCATTTAATATCTATGTCTTTGTCGTTATAAGATATAGAAACCTCTTCACTTGGAGCATAAACATTGTCTACTTTGTAAGCAAATATTGCTTGCTCCGAGAGAACCAAAAAGCCATGAGCAAAGCCTCGGGGGATATAAAGCATTTTTCTGTTTTCATCCGATAGCTCCACCATAACATGTTTACCAAAAGTGGGAGACTCTTTTCTTAAATCTACGGCAACGTCAATGACTTTACCCGATAAAACCCAAACCATTTTGGCTTGAGAGAATTCCCCTTTTTGGTAGTGCAGACCCCTTAACACCCCTTTTGACGATAAAGATTGGTTATCTTGGATGAAGTTAACAACCCCAACCTCTCTGTCGAACAAATCCTTGCGGTATCGTTCAACAAAGTAACCTCTATTATCGCCAATAATTTTTGGAGTTATTACAAAAACCCCATCAATATTGGTCTTCTCAAATAACATAGTGCGTAAAAATAAATCAATACCTAATACTTTTTATATTTATCTGTTCGCTAAGTTACAATATTTATATTAAAAACGTAATTTTTTTTACAAAAAAAACGATTCAATAAGCCAATGTTTGCTGACTATCTCTTAATAATATTCAAAATATCTTCCGGAGAGTTCGCAAAAATCTCTGCACCATTCTCCTCTAACTCCTTTTTAGGTCTGAATCCCCATGTCGCACCAATAAACGTAATACCTTTTACATTGGTCGCGGTAGATGCATCAACTCCCGAGTCGCCAACATAAATTGTCTCGTTTGCATTAACTTGTGCAGCATCTAATATTTCGTTTATAATATGAGGATTTGGTTTAATAGGGATACTATCTCTTTGACCTAAGACTTTGACAAAGTCAAAGCCCCCAAAATAATCTTTTACAATATTTTCTGTAGCCTCTTGGTATTTGTTTGAAGCAACGGCTAACATATAATTATCTCTCTGCAGACTCGCAAGCAGTTCAATAATGCCATCGTATGGTTTTGTCTTTACGTTGTTGTTTCTTTCGTAGTGCCATAAGAAGTATTCTCGCATTTCTCTTAAGGTTTTGGCATCTCTTGCATCTTCGGGTAAAGCTCTTTCAAAGAGTTTCATTATGCCATTTCCTACAAAAAAGTTGTAGGCACTAACAGGATGAGGTTCGTATCCGCACATCTTTAGTGCATAATTACAACTCTCTGCAAGGTCTCCTATGGTATTTAAAAGAGTTCCGTCCAAATCAAAAATAACAAGTTTGTACATAGGGTTAATCTGCTCTAAAAATTTTACGAAAGTAATAAATAATATGTTACATTACCTCTCTCCATAAACTAAAATCTTTGTAGAAAGAATAAAACCATGTATTTGTTGAAAACTTTTTTTGTTTTAGGAGCAAAAGAATATTATTGTTTCTTAAATTTGTAAGCTAACGAACCTTCAATGTTTAAACATATGTCACTACAACCATTTGTGCATTTGCATGTGCATACTCACTATTCTATCCTCGATGGACAGGCCTCTGTTCCGGCTTTGGTTGACAAAGCCATAAGCAATAATATGCGAGGAATGGCAATAACCGACCATGGAAATATGTTCGGAATAAAAGAGTTTTACAATTATGTGAATAAGAAAAACTCGAAAGTAAAGTCAGACATAAAAGATTTGACTAAAAAATTAGATGCACTACGAAATGAAGGAGCGGATGATACTCAAATAGCTGAAGCAGAAGCCGAACTTGAGGCTCAGAAACAAAAAATCTTCAAGCCTATAATTGGGTGCGAAATGTATGTGGCTCGAGGTGAGAGTCGTTTCAGTAAGCAAACCAAACAGGAGCAGGGAGGTTATCACTTGGTAGTATTGGCAAAAAATCTAACAGGATACCATAATCTTATAAAATTGGTGTCACATGCATGGACGGAAGGTTTCTATATGCGTCCTCGTACCGATAGAGAAGACCTTAAAAAACACAGTGAGGGGTTGATTGTTTCGTCTGCATGTTTAGGAGGTGAGGTTCCTCGAAAGATAATACAAGGCTCTATTGAGGAGGCAGAGGAGGCAATAGAGTGGTTCAAGGATGTGTTTGGCGATGATTATTATATAGAGTTGCAACGACATAAAGCCTCAGTCCCTCGTGCAAATCACGAAACTTATGAGATACAAAAAAAGGTAAACGAGGAGCTTGTTGCTCTTGCACGTAAGCATAACGTTAAATTGATATGTACAAATGACGTTCACTTTGTAAACGAGGAGCATGCCGAAGCACACGACCGCTTAATATGTTTAAGTACAAGTAAAGACCTCGATGATCAAACCCGAATGCTCTATTCAAAGCAGGAGTGGTTTAAGACAATAGAGGAGATGAACGAGGTATTTGCCGATATACCTGAGGCGTTGGCAAATACAAATGAAATATTGGAAAAGGTAGAGTTTTACTCAATCGATAACCCTCCAATCATGCCAACCTTCAATATCCCCGAGGAGTTTGGAACAGAGGAAAGTTACAGAGCAAAATACTCAAATCAAGATATATTCGAAGAGTTTACTCGCGACGAAAACGGAAATGTAGTTTTGTCGCAAGAGGATGCAGAAGCTAAAATAAAACGTTTGGGAGGATACGATAAACTATACCGTATAAAACTCGAAGCAGATTACCTATCGAAATTGGCATACGACGGAGCCGCAAAACGATATGGCGAACTGACGGAGGAACTGCTGGAACGAATGAACTTTGAACTGTATATCATGAAGACCATGGGATTCCCGGGATACTTCTTGATTGTACAAGACTTCATTGCGGCGGCAAGAGATATGGGTGTATCTGTAGGTCCTGGACGTGGTTCTGCGGCAGGATCAATGGTTGCATATTGTTTGGGAATTACACAAATAGACCCAATTAAATACGATTTGCTGTTTGAGCGTTTCTTGAACCCCGACCGTATATCGTTGCCTGATATCGATATCGACTTTGACGACGACGGACGTGGAGAGGTGTTGAGTTGGGTAACCGATAAGTATGGTGCAAACAAGGTTGCGCACATCATTACCTACGGAACAATGGCGGCAAAAATGGCAATTCGAGATGTTGCGCGTGTTGAGAGGTTGCCTTTGAGCGATGCCGACCGATTGGCAAAACTCATCCCTGCCCATTTGCCCGAAGTCGATGGCAAAGAGCCAAAAATCAATATAAAGAACTGCGTAAAATATGTTCCTGAACTAAAAGATGCAGCAGAGAATGGAGATGAACTTACTCGCGAAACCATGCTTTATGCGGAGATGTTGGAGGGAAATGTTCGAGGAACGGGAGTTCACGCCTGTGGAATTATTATATGTAGGGATGATATAACCGATTGGGTGCCTGTAAGTACTGCAGATGACAAAGAAACCAAAGAGAAACTCCTTGTAACTCAATACGAGGGTTCGGTAATTGAGGATACAGGACTTATCAAAATGGACTTCTTGGGCTTGAAAACCCTATCTATCATAAAAGAGGCAATAAGGAATGTAAAACTATCAAAAGGAATAGACATCGATATAGATAATATTCCAATAGACGATAAACTGACGTACGACCTTTATAGTGCAGGAAGAACAATTGGAACATTCCAATTTGAGTCGCCGGGAATGCAGAGCCACTTACGAAATCTAAAGCCCACTACATTTGAGGACTTAATTGCAATGAACGCCTTGTATCGTCCCGGGCCAATGGAGTATATTCCACAGTTTATCAAACGCAAACATGGAATAGAACCCATAGAGTACGACATCCCCATAATGGAGCAGTACTTGAAAGATACATACGGAATTACCGTTTATCAAGAGCAGGTCATGCTTCTGTCTCGTCTGTTAGGAAACTTCACTCGCGGTATGAGTGATGCCCTTCGTAAGGCTATGGGTAAAAAGATACGCTCAAAGCTGGATGAACTAAAACCCAAATTCATTGAGGGAGGTAAAAAGAATGGGCACGATCCAAAAGTATTGGAGAAGATTTGGGGAGATTGGGAGAAGTTTGCATCATATGCATTCAATAAATCTCACGCCACATGCTACTCATGGGTAGCATACCAAACAGCATATCTCAAAGCACACTATCCTTCGGAATATATGGCGGCAGTATTGAGCCGAAATATTTCGGATATAACCGAGATTACCAAATTTATGGATGAGTGTAAGGCTATGGGAATAAAGGTGCTTGAGCCAGATGTAAACGAAAGTAACCTAAAATTCACCGTAAATAAAGAGGGAAATATTCGCTTTGGTTTGGGAGCAGTAAAAGGAGTGGGAGAGAATGCAGCACGAGCAATAATAGAGGAGCGAGAGAAAAACGGACTTTACACCTCGCTATTCGATTTTGCCCAAAGAGTAAACCTCAATGCCTGCAACAGAAAAAATGTGGAGAACCTTATTTTGGCAGGAGCATTCGATAACTTCAAGGAGGCAACACGCGAGCAGTTCTTTGCAACCAATACAAAAGGAGAGATGTTCCTTGATCTGTTTATGCGATATGGAGTAAGTTATCAGATAGACAAATCAAAACAACAAAACTCACTGTTTGGAGCCGACATGGTTGAAATTCCTACACCTGAGGTTCCAAAAGCTGAGCGATGGAGTGATTTGGAACGATTGAATCGTGAGCGAGATTTGGTAGGAGTCTATCTATCGTCACATCCATTGGAGTCATATTCTTTGTTGCTTGATTATGTATGCAATCTATCGTTAAAGAACTTCAGTTCCGATTTAGAAAAGTATGTAAATAGCGATATAACAATAGGCGGAATAGTAACTTCGTATCGTGAGGGATTGACCAAGAAAGGCTCACCTTTTGGAATAATTACCATTGAGGATTATTCAGGTACTGCAGAGATACCGCTTTTCTCAAAAGACTTTATAAACTATGGAGCCTACGGAAAAGAGGGGCTTTATCTAATGGTGCAGGGAAAAGTTGAGATTGCCAAATACAACAATAGAGCGCAATTGAGAATATCAAGAATCTCGTTAATGGACGAAGCTATGGCTAACAGCATAAAAGATATTACCATAGTTGTCGATTCACAAAACTTCGATTCCTCAAAAACAACAGCCGTAAATGAAGTTCTTAATAAATATGTGGGAGGAACAGGAGAGTTGAGGTTCGAAATAGTAGATAAGAGTCAGAACTATAATGTACCACTATATTCACGTTCTAAAAAGGTTAAGATTGAGCGAGATTTGGTATCTACACTCGAAGCCATAGATGGAATAAGCGTTAAAGTAAATGGCCGAATTATAGAGCGAGTAGTAGAGGCTCAAGAGGAGATTTTGGAGGAAGAATTTATATCGGACTAATAATAAATGTTGAAAACTTAATTTAATAAATAGATGTTATTTAAAATTTAGACATCTTCTTAGTTGTAGAATAAAAATATATATATAAATTTGTAAACACAAAACATTGTATGCGTTTGAGGCTTCATTCCGAAGGGGCTCTCATTCGTGAAAGTAGTCTTCGGAAAAAAAATAAAGACAATTATGGCATTAGAGGTTACCGATGGTAACTACCAAGAGTTACTATCAAGCGATAAATTGGTAGTAGTAGATTTATGGGCAGAGTGGTGCGGACCCTGCAAAAGTATAGCACCTATAGTAGAGGAATTGGCTACCGAGTATGAAGGAAAAGCAATAATCGGAAAATGTAATGTTGATGACAACTACGATTTAAGCGAGAATTACAGCGTTCGTAGCATTCCAACACTATTGTTCTTTAAAGGTGGACAATTGGTAGATAAATTGGTAGGTTCAATGACAAAAGCCGATATAAAAGTTAAATTAGATGCAAATCTATAATTACCGATATAAACAAAAACAATCAGGGTTTGACTCATGCGAGACAAACCCTGATTTATTTTATTGAGGCCTCAATTATTTAAGACCTTCCAAAATCTTTTTCAAAACAACTTGAGCCGAAATCTCACGATTAGCTGCTTCGGGTATAACAATAGATTGAGGCGACTCAATAACATCGTCGGTAACAATCATATTACGTCTGACAGGTAAACAGTGCATAAAGTAAGCATTGTTAGTCAAAGCCATCTTCTCAGCATCAACAGTCCAATCTGGGTCTTGATTTAGAATTTGACCATAGTTGGGGTCTTCGTAAGCCGACCAGTTTTTAGCATAAATAAAGTCTGCACCCTCAAAAGCCTTACGTTGGTCATACTCAACTTTAGCTTTGCCAACAAATTTAGGATCAAGCTCATAGCCTTTAGGGTGAGTAATCACAAACTCATAATCAGTTTCGTTCATCCACTCTGCAAAAGAGTTTGCAACAGCTTGAGGAAGAGCCTTTGGATGAGGAGCCCAAGTCAAAACGACTTTAGGACGCTCGGTTTTTTTATACTCTTCAATAGTAATAAGGTCTGCGAAACTTTGTAGCGGGTGTCTTGTTGCTGCCTCCATGCTGAATACCGGGCGACCAGAGTATTTAATAAATTGAGAAATAATCTTCTCCTCATAATCATCCTCTTTATTTTCGAATTTGGCAAACGAACGCACACCAATAACGTCGCAGTAGCAACCAATAACAGGGATAGCCTCCAAAAGGTGTTCACTCTTATCGCCATTCATAATAACACCACGTTCAGTCTCCAACTTCCATGCCCCTTGGTTAATATCCAAAACCATAACATTCATACCCAAGTTCATAGCAGCCTTTTGAGTACTCAAACGTGTTCTCAAACTTGAATTAAAGAAAATCATAATAAGGGTTTTATCTTTACCCAACTCCTTATAACCAAATTTGTTTGCTTTAACCTCAAAGGCCTCTTTAAGAGCCTCTTTTAAATCTCCTAAATCTTTAACATTGGTAAAGTGTCTCATATCTTTAAATTTTATATACAACATTTTTGAGGAGCACCATCAATACGAGTTTGACCATCTCCTTTTATAATATACTTGTAACTTGTAATCTCATTCAAAGCCATAGGCCCACGAGCATGAAGTTTTTGAGTGCTTATGCCAATCTCTGCACCAAAACCAAACTGACCGCCATCGGTAAAAGCAGTAGAAACATTGCAATAAACACAAGCCGCATCAATCTCTTTGCTGAAACGTTCGGCAACTTCATTGTTTTCAGTAATAATAGCCTCGCTATGCTTTGATGAGAATTTCGATATATGTTCAACCGCCTCAGTGTAGTTTTCTACACATTTCACAGATAATTTATAGTCTAAAAACTCAGTGCCCCAAGAGTTTTCGTCTGCAACTTTAAGTAACTCCGCAGGATATTTACCATCAAGAGCCGAGTAAGAAAGCTCATCGGCATAAACCGTAACATTCTTATTCTTCAATGGTCCAAACAATTCAGCTAAATCGCATAGGCGACTCTTGTCTATAATAACAGAATCAATGGCGTTGCACACCGAAACGCGGCGAGTTTTTGCGTTGAAGATAATCTCTTTGCCTTTGGCAATATCACCTTCAGTATGGAAGTATGCGTGACAAATACCTGCACCTGTCTCAATAACAGGTACTTTTGCATTGTCTCTCACATAGTTTATCAAATTTTTGCTACCACGAGGAATAATCAGGTCAACGTAACCAACAGCTGTTAATAACTCTGTTGAAATCTCTCTCTTATTGCTAAGTAAAGTTGCTGAGTCAGAGCTGATTCCAAACTTTATCAACACCTTGTTGATAACTTTTATGATAGCTGCATTTGAGTATTGAGCCTCCTTGCCACCTTTAAGAATACATGCGCTACCTGCCTTAAAGCAAAGAGAGAAAACATCGAATGTAACATTGGGACGAGCCTCGTAAATAATTCCAATAACGCCAAAAGGAACCGATACTTTGCTTATTTTCATTCCATTTGGGCGAACATCTTCCCATAAAATTTTACCAAGAGGAGAGGGAAGAGATGCAACTTTGCGGATATCCGAAGCAATATCAAAAATACGTTTTTCGGTAAGCATTAACCTGTCGTATTTAGGGTCTGCTTTATCCATTGCATCGAGGTCGCGTTTGTTCTCCTTCAATATATATTGGCAATCCTCCTCGGTTTGCTCAGCCAAAGCCATCAATACCTCGTTAATGGTCTTCTCTTCAAGCATGTTCAAGGCATTGGCCGCTTTACGAGCATTTTCAAAAGTCTCTTTAAGTATCATCTTTATCTATATTATATATGAACACAAAGGTAATAAAAAATATATAATAAGCTAAACATATCTATGTCTGATAAATTGGCGATTTATGTATCACTAAACAAAAAAGTCCAAAACTTGCGTTTCGGACTTTGTCTGTGGGATTAGTCTCTTTGTTATTCGTTAACCAACAACCACGCATCGTCGAATTTACCAGAATAGCGTTGTTTGATAGCCTCTCTGAACGATGTGGCAGCCTCTCTTGTGTCAAAGCTGGCAGCAACAACTCGGTACCAACCTTTAGCATTTTGAACAGTGAAAGCATTGTAGCCGTCGCTTATCAAGCTGTTTTTTAAACCGTTTGCATTAGTTGTGATAGAGAAAGTACCAACAATAACATTGAATTTTTTAAGTTTACCTGTGTCGCCTGAGTCAACAACGGTAACTTTTTCAACAGTAACTTTAACTGCAGGGCTTTCAACCTTAACAGTCGAAGGGGCGGGAGTCTCCTCTACCACAGCAGCCTTGGTTGTTTGTTCCGGAGTATTAATAGACTCGTCAGCCAACTCTTTTTGTTGTGCCATTTGGTAAGCAGCAGAGTATGTACTCTCTTTAGCTTTACAGCCAACCATTAAAAATGCTGCAATCATAACAATTGCAAGAGTGTTTAGAATTTTCATAGTGCTAAATTAAATATTGAATTATTTATTTTCTCCTTTTTTAAGCATCGATTTCCCGAAACTGTTTTCGCAGTTGAAAAACATAAACATCTGTTTAGGCGAGAGGATTTGTTTTATTTTTGCAAAATACTCACTTTCGATAGCGGCTATTTTAGCAGGCAGTTCAGCCATTTTATCGGCAACTGCAGAATAAGTTTCGTCGCTAACCTCCTCAACCGATTTTCTTATTTTTCGAGCCTCTTTATGAACAGAGGCCATAATCTCAAATTTTTTTCTCTCCAACTCGTCATATAAAGCAAAGAATTTCTCAGCCTCACTGTCGTTTAAAGGAATACATTGTTTGAGGTACTCCTTTTTCTCCTCCATATATTTAGCTATCAATTCAGAGCGTTTGTCCTGTTTGTTGGCATTGTGGCATCCTTGAGCATTAACCCTCATAAAAGGAATTAAAGCAAAGAACGATATTAGTAAAAAATATTTCATAATACTATGGTTTAATTATCTATTTAATCAACTTCGGCAATAAATTCATATATGGTGTAGTCCGAAACATTATTAAGGAATATAAAATCCTCTACAATTTCAGTATCACTATCTTTTGCCATTGCATTCATTTGTGAATCAGATATATCTCCGCTTGTCCAAGTAAAGACTTTGAACATAAGAGCAATGCCTGCAAACATGGCGGCCATATAAACCCAAGGTTTAGCCATTGTCCAGAAGGAAATTGGCGCAGGGCGTTCCACAATAATCTCTTTTTGAGGGAGATTTTGCATCACTCTGTCATGCAACGAATCAAAGTATCCGTCAGGAACTTTCATTCCGCTTTTTCTATTAATCTCATCCAATATTCCTTTTTTCATAATCCTCGTTTTTACTCTTTGACAGATAAAATGTAGAATGGTTTAATCGACATTCTTTGTTTTTAGGAAATTTTCGATTTTCTTTACTGCATGGTGATAAGTAGCTTTCAATGCACCAACCGAAGTACCCAAAATATCAGAGATGTCTTCGTATTTCATTTCATCAAAATATTTCATATTAAAGACCAATCTCTGTTTCTCCGGGAGAGTCATAATAGCCTCTTGCAGATACTTTTGAATTTCGTCTCCGTCAAAATACTCTTCACTTTCAAGCGAGGTTAGCATATAGTCGTTCTCTCCGTCCAACGAAATATTTTGAATTTTACGTTGTTTATTCAAAAAGTTTATACTCTCATTAACAGCAATACGGTACAGCCAAGTAGATAGTTTCGCCTCACCGCGGAACAACTCAATGTTATCCCAAGCCTTAAGAAAAGTATTTTGTAAAAGGTCATCAGCATCGTCGTGCGAAGTAACCATTCTTCTTATCTGCCAATACAACGGACGCCCGTAATGCTTAACCACCTCCGAAAACGCATCTCTGCAAGTATCGGGGTGTCTCAACTCTTCGGTGATTTTATCTTCATCAAATTGTGCCATTCTATGGTCCGTTATATATAAAGGTTTATAATTCGGGTGTAAAGATACAAATAAACGAGCAATAAATAAGAAGCTTGCTTCATTATTTTTTACAGCGAGAGCATATTAAGGTAATTGCTTTTAAGCAATTAAAATTGACTAAATGTCAATTTGTGCCTTAAAATGGGGAGCACAGTGCTCTGTGCGACGGAGTAGAGTATCTTCGAGTGTAGCTCAAAGATAAGGAATAAAGCTGAATATGCAATTATCAGTTGTTAGTTGTTAGTTGTTAGTTGAGAGATGTTTATATCTCGAACTTGCTACATTCAGAAGAGTTATGCCAAGCATAACTTTTCTCTTACTCGTTCACAACTTTGTTTGTTAATGAGCATTAGCTCGTTGAACCTGCATAACACCTCTTCTAATTATCTTAGCCATCTTAGTTATCCTATTAATCCTATTTGTTTTATAAAAAATGCATTGTTAATATTTGTAAATCAGCAATTTACCTCCCCCCCCCCTTTTTTTTTCTCGATGGGACGGTTGCTTTTTTGGAAAAATTAACTTTTCTTTGCAAGAAGTATTACTTTAATAACTCCAATAAAAAACATTAAAATAAAAACCAATATGAAACATTTAAAAAATTATTTAGGCATCTTAAGCATGCTTGTTGCGTTGATGTTACTAACAATAGCATCATGTACTCCCGATGCAGAAAAAGAAGATTTAATCTGTAAAGTATCAGTAGAGATTAGTGAAGGCGGAATAGGAGTAGTTTCAAACAATGAAGTAGTCTCGGGAGGGGAGGTAACCCTAAAAGCTGTACCCGAAGCCACCTACCGTTTTGTAAATTGGACAGTGGGAGGGAAAGAGGTATCAAAAGAAAATCCCTACACCACAACAATTACAGCCACTACACAATTCAAAGCCAACTTTGAGAAAGATAATTATAAAATAACAGTAACAGCAGGCGAGGGAGGAACAGTGAAAACCACAAAAGAAGGAGAGTTATTAAATGAAACAGAAGTAGAAGTATTAAATGGTTCAAAAGTCACCCTCACCGCCACTCCCAACGAAGGTTATAGTTTTGTGAATTGGACAGTGAACGGAGAGGAGGTATCAAAAGAAGCAACATACACAATAACCGTAACAAAAGATGTAGAGTATGTAGCCAACTTCATAACACATAAAGTAACCGTAATAGCAGGCGAAGGCGGAACAGCCACAGCCTCAAAAAACCAAGTGGGTCATAACGGACAAGTAACCTTGACTGCCACACCACAAGAGGGTTATAGCTTTGTCAATTGGACAGTAAACGGAGAGGAAGTATCAAAAGAAGCAACATACACAATAACCGTAACAAAAGATGTAGAGTATGTAGCCAACTTCATAACCCATAAAGTAACAGTAATAGCAGGCGAAGGCGGAACCGCTAAGGCTTCCAAGACCCAAGTG
>JAFYRT010000006.1 GCA_017546805.1 Muribaculaceae bacterium
TAATAAGCTATTGCCTCAATTGCGCTCGGCACTAAAAGATTATTATCTGCCAAAGCCTATCGCAAAGGAGCCGAATTTACCTGGAATGTATGAGTTGAATTTGCCCGATAACCCTATGATTGACCTTGAAGGCTTGTCGTTGAGAGATTGGATGGATAGAGAGAACAGAATAAAGTCTATCTTGGGCGAAAATTATCAATCCAACATCAGAACATTGCTACATAAAAGTACTGATCCACCAGCCACTCCGCATACTTTGTTGCTTACCGAAGAGGATATGAAAAATATTAAGAGAGTTCCTCTAGTACTATATCATAATTCTTTGAAACGTATAGCTACAGACGATATTGCAAAGAGTATGAATATAAAGACTCGAATGTTTGACGATATATCATCTGTCCCTGCGGAGTATAAAAAATATATAGATGACCACTCTCGTAGTAAAGGATTTTACAACCCAGAGACAGATGAGGTGGTAGTTATTGGTAATAATATAGAAAATGAGGTTGATTTACTAAATCTTATTGTTCAAAAAGGATATTCGTCAAAAGGATTAGAGGGTGTATTAGGAAATGAGTTGGATAACCTATTGGATGATGTATATAAGAATATGAGTAATAGAGATAGTGCAAAATATTCCGATAAAAGCAAAACCTCAAAGGGGACAGCATTGTCATATATCTCCGATTTGGCAAAGAATCCTCAAATGAATACTGAGGAGTGGAATAGATTATCATCTTATGTTAGAGAACTATTTAAGAATAAATACAATGTTCAAAATCTAACAGACGAAACCATTAAAAGCCTTCTTTGGCGAACAGGTAACCAAATCACAGGAGACGATACCATTGAGGAGATGATTAGAAAATCTGCTGGTTTGGCAATTCTTAGAGATAGGGATAATTCTTATCTTAAAGATTTGAATCCATGATGAGCATTTAAAAATACAAGGCTTCAAAATATATACAAAAATATTAAAAAACCTATAGATTTAGGTTTTAGTGATAATAAAGCGTATTTGTATAAGAATATTGATTATGGAGATTATAAATTATTAGATGCATTTGATATCGAGGGTAATAATGATTTTATTAAAGAATTAAATAACGCAATGAATAATGGAGAAATTAAAACCCACCTTGATTATTTAAATTTTCTATCTAATCTATATAATAGGTAAAATTTATTCATTAATAGAATGGCAGGTTTAAAAATCCTGCCATTTTTTATATATTTTTTGAATAAAAGATATATTTGAAGAAAAAAGGAATATCTTTATTGCGTTAATATTTTTCATCTTTTTAGGTTATGAGTGCATCTATTACAATATGCGGAAAGAGCTTTACCAATAAAATAGAGGATAAGGCTTTTTATGGGTTTTATATGAGTTTTGTTGAAATTCCTGAAGGGATAACCGAAATAGGAGAACAATCTTTTGCCGATTGTAAAATAGAGAGAATAAAACTTCCCACAACTTTAAAAAAAATCGGTAAAGAAGCATTTTATCATTGTTCTTGTCTTACAGAAATCGATATTCCAGACTCGGTTACAGAGATAGGTGAATATGCTTTTTCTTCGTGTAAAAACTTAAAAAGAATCAGCCTCCCTTCTTCTTTGAAAAAGATAAGTTCTTATGCTTTTGCTCACTGTCAAAATCTTACAGAAATTGATATTCCCGACTCGGTCGCAGAGATTGGAGAAATGACATTTTTCTATTGTAAAAGTTTAGAAAAGGTAAAACTTCCAAAATCATTAAAAGAATTGAAGAGTGAAACTTTTCATAGCTGTCCTTTCAAAGAACTTGTACTCCCCGATTCTATAAAATTGATAGAGTCTCATTCTATAAGATATTGCAATGAATTAGAGACTCTGTATGTTCCTAAATCGGTAGAGGTGATTGAAGGTCCTATAACCCAAGAGTGCATCAAATTAAAAGTGATTGAGGTTGATAGAGAGAATAGTTTTTACGACTCGCGAGAGAACTGTAATGCTATAATAGAAACTGCAACAAACACTTTAATTCAAAGTTGCACACCAAATATACACCCTTCTGTGACAACAATAAGTGGCAATGCATTATTGGGATTTGACAATATTGAGAAGATATATATTCCTTCAATAATAGAGAGTCTCGGTTTTTGTATATTTTCAGGTTGTAAAAACCTTAAATCTATATCTATTCCTGCATCGGTTAAAGAGATAGGAGTTTATCCATTTTCAGATTGTCCCAATATCGTATTTATTGAAGTTGATAAGGATAATATGTTTTATGATTCTCGCAACAATTGCAATGCTATAATAGAAACTGCAACAAACACCTTGATAAAGGGTTGTCCGACTACCATAATTCCAAACGGAGTTGAAAGAATCGCCACTCATGCTTTTGACAACTACAATAATTTATACGAATTGACAATTCCTGAAAGTGTCACCTTTGTGGAAGAATCTTTTGTTTGCTATTGTAAAAATTTGAAGATTATAAAAGTAGCAAAAGGGAAGGCAGGGTTTTATAGAGAAATGGTATCAGACGTTCTTAAACCATTAATAGTTGAAGAGTAAAAGAGTAGGCGACGCACAAATGCTATAAGAGGAGTCAATTAAGATACGTTACACCGACTCCTCCTTTTAATAATTGTGGAGATACGAATAAAAATTCTTATTCGATAAATTCTTGGAAGTTATTTTTTTTAATACTATTACCATTTCAAAAGTCAAAGATAATTATTAATGTTATGCAACAATTCAGCACATCTTTACAAAAAAATCTATGATGTATTATTTTTATGATAAGCATCATACAACAAAGGAGTGATTTTATCACTCCTTTGCTATTTTATAATATTCTCTTTTTTTAGAACTCTGCGTTGCGTGGAGTACGTGGGAAAGGAATAACGTCTCGAATGTTGCTCATGCCTGTAACAAACAACAAAAGACGCTCAAATCCTAAACCGAAACCTGAGTGAGGAGCGGTTCCGAATCGGCGAGTATCCAAGTACCACCAAATATCTTTTTCAGGTACACCCATTTCTGCAGCGCGTTGAGCAAGTTTTTCATAGCTCTCCTCGCGTTGAGAACCTCCGATAATCTCTCCGATTTTTGGGAAAAGAATATCCATTGCACGTACAGTTTTTCCGTCCTCGTTTTGTTTCATGTAGAACGATTTAATCTCTTTTGGATAGTCTGTCAAAATAACAGGACGTTTGAAGTACTCTTCAACCAAATAACGCTCATGCTCTGCAGCAAGGTCTGCTCCCCAGAAAATAGGGAACTCGAATTTTTTACCATTAGCAACAGCCTCTTCCAAAATGCTGATACCTTCAGTATATGTCAAACGTTTAAATTCAACATCAATTACTGAACGCAAGCGAGCCAATAGCTCTTTGTCGAACATGTCATTAAGGAATTGCAAATCGTCTGTGCAGTTATCCAAAGCCCAACGAACGCAATATTTAATAAAGTCTTCAGCCAACTCCATGTTGTCTTCAATTTCATTGAAAGCAACCTCAGGCTCAATCATCCAGAACTCAGCCAAGTGGCGAGGAGTATTTGAGTTCTCGGCGCGGAAAGTAGGACCGAATGTATATACAGCACCAAGTGCCATAGCTGCCAACTCTGCCTCTAATTGACCTGATACGGTTAGCGATGCTTGACGTCCGAAGAAGTCGTTATCGTACATAATTGAACCATTCTCATCTTTTTTCAAATCATAAAGGTTCATTGTTGTAACTTGGAACATTTGTCCTGCTCCCTCACAATCCGAAGCTGTAATCAATGGAGTGTGGAAGTAGAAGAATCCTCTTTCGTGGAAGAAGTTGTGTATAGCCATTGCCATGTTGTGGCGAATACGGAATACAGCGCCAAAAGTATTTGTGCGAGGACGCAAGTGTGCAATTTCACGCAAATACTCCATAGTGTGCCCTTTCTTTTGAAGAGGGTAAGTTTGAGGATCGGCAGTACCGTAAATCTCAATCTCGTTGCATTGTATCTCAATCTCTTGTCCGCCACCTTGCGAAGCTACCAAATCACCAACAACAGATAGACAAGCACCTGTTGAAATAAGTTTCATTTGCTCTTCGTCTGCCGAAGCAAGGTCTACAACAACTTGAATATTTTTAATTGTTGTTCCATCATTTAGGGCAATAAACGCAACTTGTTTGTTTCCACGTTTTGTTCTCACCCAACCTTTTACGTTAACCTTTTCGCCTATTGGTTTTTGAGCAAAAAGATCTACTATTCTAATTCTTTTCATATCTATGTTTTTATATATTTCTTTCTGTTATCAAACTATTCAAAAGCACCCATGTGCAACATGCCTACCTCCTCTTTTGTGAGGTAACGCCAACGTCCGCGAGGAAGATCTTTTTTTGTCAATCCGGCAAAGTAAACTCTGTCGAGTTTTTTTACTTTGTATCCTAACGATTCAAATATACGGCGAACAATGCGGTTGCGGCCTGAGTGTATTTCAATGCCAATTTGGTCTTTGTCGGTCTCTGTTGCATAGCTAATGGCGTCGGCATGGATAGGACCGTCGCTTAGTTCAATACCATCGGCAATACGTTGCATATCCTCTTCGGTTACATCCTTATCGGTGCAAACGTAATAAATCTTCTTTTTAACATATTGAGGATGTGTAAGCTTCGATGCCAACTCTCCGTCGTTTGTCAATAAAAGAACACCTGTCGTGTTGCGGTCGAGACGTCCCACAGGGAAAATTCTCTCTGGGCAAGCCTTGCGAATTAAGTCCATTACAGTTAAGCGTCCTTCTGGGTCGCTCATTGTTGTGACGCAGTTTTTGGGTTTATTCAACAAAACATAAACTTTATGTTCGGGAGTAACCACTTTATCTTTAATGGTAACAATGTCGCCAAAAAGAATTTTTGTGCCAAGTTCTGTTATTTTGTTACCGTTAACTTTAACCTCGCCACGTTGTATCATCTCATCAGCCTCTCTGCGCGAACAAACACCTGCTGTTGACAGATATTTATTTAGACGTATAGGCTCGTCGGGGCTGAATGGAGCTTTATAAAGTAGAGGTTCTGGACTCTTTTTTGCCTTTGGTTTAGGAGCAGCTTTTTGAGGTTTGGGGCTATTATATTGAGTTGATTTTTCAAATTTGTTAACTCTTGGTTTGTATCCCTCTTCTCTGTTGTCTCTGTTATAAGGTTTCTTGTATCCGCCATTACTATTGTATCTGCGTTCCTCTCCAAAGTTACGTTGTTGAGGACGTCTGTCTTCGCGATACGAACCGTAACTGTTCGATTCATATCTTCTCTCTCCCTCTGTGCGAGAACTGTAATTTCTGTTGTTTGAAGATGTGCGGTATTCAGAACCGTAAGAGTTATTTGGGCGGTTATCTCTGTTATAAGGTTTCTTGTATCCGTTATCGGAATTTCCTCGCCCGAAGTTATCTCGTCTTTCGCCTATTCTCGGACGACGAGATTTTTGTTTTTCATCCATTGATTCAGTATTTGTTATTGTTTCAGCATTGCCCATATTGTTGGACTCAGCCTTTGGTTTTTAGCAATATTGTAATATCACAGGCCTCACGGCTTTGAGAATATTAGTTTTACGGACTTTCCCGAAAACTAAAAACTTCATTAATTAAGTCGCAAAGTTATTATTTTTTATGGTAATAAACAATCACTTATGTAAAAAAGTTTAGAAACTGTTTCGATTTGTTCTATTTTTTGTAACTTCGCAACATATTAAAATTTATAACTATGGATATTATTAAAGACGGAAAATATGTAGAAGCCTGCTATGTATTGACAGTGGGCCAAGAGGAAGAGGTTATGGAAACAGTACCACAAAACCGTCCTCTATCGTTTATTTTTGGAGCAGATCAAATGCTTGAAGCATTTGAGGCTCAAGTGGCAGGACTTAAAGCAGGAGATAAATTCGATTTCAGAATTTCAAGTGCCGATGCTTTTGGCGAGTATGATGAAGCTCGAGTACAAGAACTGTCAAAAGAGATATTCAGCCCCAACGGAGAATTTGATGCAGAGAATGTTGTCCCAGGAAAAACATTCCAAATGATAAACTCTGATGGCGACAGATTCAACGGTTCTGTGTTGGAGGTAACAGAGAACACTGTTATCATGGACTTTAACCACCCACTTGCAGGCGAGGAGTTACACTTTGTAGGTGAGGTTCTTTTGGTGCGTGATGCAACAGAGGAGGAGTTGAATCCTAAACACTCTTGCGGATGTTGCAGCGGTTGCCATGGAGGTGATTGTGGTAGCGATAGCGGTTGCGGTGGCTGTAGCGGAAGTTGTGAGTAAGATTTGTTAATGAGGAATTAGGAATTAGAAATTGTTTGATTCCTAATTGTGATATTAATGATGAATTAGAAATGCGGAATGAAAAAATTAATTCCTAATTCCTAATTGTGACGAAGTCACGAACTAATTACTAATTAAAAATAATGAAATTTATAGCTATTATTCCTGCTCGATATGCATCAACACGTTTCCCTGGGAAACCATTGGCAGACATGAACGGAAAGCCAATGATACAAAGAGTTTATGAACAGGTTGAAAAGTGTGTTGATACGGTATATGTTGCCACAGACGATGAACGTATATATAGTGCTGTAGAGTCGTTTGGAGGTAACGTGGTGATGACATCGCAAAACCATAAAAGCGGAACAGACCGTTGTGCCGAAGCCTATGAAAAAATAGGAAACGGAGAAGATGTCATAATAAACATACAGGGAGACGAACCATTTATTGCTCCATTGCAAATTCAATCAATTATGCAGTGTTTCAGCGATTCGTCAGTTCAAATTGCCACATTGGTAAAACCATTCACGGAGAGTGATGGCATAGATGCTTTGGTGAATCCAAATTCGCCTAAAGTAGTTTTAGGTGTCGACAATCAAGCCCTCTATTTTAGTCGTTCGGTAATACCATACGTAAGAGGATGCGACATGCAAGATTGGTTAAAAGAGAATACATTCTATAAACACATAGGAATGTATGCCTATCGTGCAGATGCACTAAAGCAGATAACTCAATTGCCACAATCGTCGTTGGAGAAAGCCGAATCGTTGGAGCAATTACGTTGGTTGCAAAACGGTCTTAAAATAAAGGCAGGAATAACAACTCAAGAGACAATAGGTATTGATACTCCCGACGATATGCAAAAGGCATTGGAATTTATGAAACAAATAGCCAATAGTTAATAATCAAATAAAAGTCTTAATGCGTCCACAGGTAAAGGAGTTTGAAGATTTGAAGTTTAAGATGCCTCGTTTGGTTGATGCCGGACGAGGCATGCCTCTATACGTCTATGACGGAAGCATACAAGATGTCTCTCGCATAGATATTATCTTTCAAACAGGAGCTTATGAGCAGAGTGCACCATTGGTGGCTCAAGCTGCAGCCGAGGCGCTGACCGAAGCCTCAGAGAAGAAGAGTTTTGGGGTGGTCTCGGAGTTGATGGATTTTTATGGAGGGTGGTTAAGAAAGAGTGTGTCGTTACATTATACAATATTCACTCTCTATTCTCCAAACAGAACATACAAAAAACTATTGCCTCTCTTTTTTGAACTAA
Source organism: Muribaculaceae bacterium (assembly GCA_017546805.1). GTDB lineage: Bacteria > Bacteroidota > Bacteroidia > Bacteroidales > G3-4614 > Caccoplasma_A. Next base: position 7,555 of record JAFYRT010000006.1, read on the forward strand.
TAACCACTCCGCGTTTTAGCAAAAAGGACTTGGAACGTTTCAAGAGACAAGGACGAGAGAGTTTGAAGGTTAATCAGAAAAAAGTGGAGAGCATATCTTCTACAATTTTCAAGAGCAAAATGTTTGGTACGCATCCGTACGGAGTAACTCCTACGGTAGAGGATTACGATGCTCTGTGCGTTGAAGCAACAAGAGAGTATGCTTCTGAAAGATTTGTGGCAGAAAGGTGTCAGGTAATTCTCTCCGGCGATGTTGATAAAGATATGATATCCCTTCTTGTGGAGAATTTACAAAAGGTAAACTCCTCGTCAAATATCAAAGATATAAAGCATGAAATAGGAGTGGAACCACCTCAAGGAATGGTCGTAGAGGAGATTGAAAACGCATTGCAAAGTTCTGTAAGAATAGGTGCACGAACAATAAATCGAGGAGATGAAAATTATATGAATCTCCATATTCTAAACAGCGTTTTGGGTGGATACTTTGGAAGTAGGCTGAACAAGAATATCAGAGAAGAAAAAGGTTATACCTATGGAATAAATTCGTGGTTGATAGGTTTGCCCGATGCAGCCTACTTTACCATATCATCGCACACAGCCATTCGTTTTACCAAACCATTGATTGATGAGGTGAAAAACGAGATAGATAAGATAAGAACTTCATTGATGCCCGAAGATGAACTTCGAATATTAAAAGGTTTCTTATTGGGTGATTTTGCAAGGATGTTTGATAATGCATTTACTCTTGCCGATAATTTTATAGCGGTATTAACCAATGATGTGCCTATGAATTATTACGATATTCGCATAGAGCATATAAAACATGCAACGCCTCAAATAATGCTTCAAACAGCACAGATGTATTTGCCAAAATTTGAAGATATGACTGTCGTAGTGGCAGGAGGAATTGAGTAGAGAGGTATAAGGATACAAAAAAATCGGAGTTTGGCTCCGATTTTTTTGTTATAGTGCAGCTGTTTTAATCTTAAAATCTATAAGCTCCGCCAATTGACCAAACAAAGCGAGAACCGTGTTTGCTTACCAATTGACCTTTCATCTCGGTGTAAACAGCCCATGCATTGTTAATGTCGTATTGAAAACCACCACCTAAGTTAACTCCTACGCAAGTGGAGTTGGCAGAATAGTGAGTTGCTTTGCTGTCACCCATGTCATAATCTCCGTAAAAGCCTTCTTCTGGAGTTATGCCGTAATGGTATCCCATAACAGTAAATCCAGCCAAGGGGTAAGCTCTCATTCCTTTGCCAAAGAAGAATTGGTAATGAGCATCAACATTAACATCCCAAGTGCTAATCCCTTTGTTTTTGAACCCGTAGTTGGCAGAAGCCGCCAATCTCCAAGGGTCGGTAATGCTATATGAGAATTTAGCTCCTAATCCGGGCGTTGTAATGCCTTGTCCTGCGCCTAAAATAAATTGTGCACCAGCCATCATTTCTCCTTTTTGAGCATATCCCACAAGAGCCATGGCGCACATAACAATAGTAAATAATACCTTTTTCATAAATCTTTTTAATTACTTTAATCTTTAAATTCTTTGCAAAGATAGGCATATTGAGATAGAGCGGCAAGATGTAATTTTAGTTTTTAATTAAAATTTGTAAAAATATTTCTTGGTAAAAAATATTTTATTATTTTCGTGCTGTATAAACCAATGTCAAACAAAAACGTTGTAAAGAGAGAAGATTTATTTAGTAAACAATTTAAAATCAGAGTAATATTATGGAATTAAAAGGAAGTAAGACAGAACAAAACTTGATGACTGCATTTGCAGGAGAGTCTCAAGCACGCAACAAATACACTTACTATGCATCAAAAGCAAAGAAAGAGGGTTATGTTCAAATAGCAGAGTTGTTCGAGGCAACTGCCAATAACGAGAAAGAACATGCTAAAATATGGTTTAAACTATTGCACGGTGGAAAAGTAGCAGATACTATCACAAACTTAGCTGACGCTGCAGCAGGTGAGAACTATGAGTGGACAGATATGTATGCAACTTTTGCAAAAGAGGCAAAAGAGGAGGGATTCGACCACATAGCATTCTTGTTCTCAGAGGTAGCAAAAATTGAAAAAGAGCATGAGGAACGTTATCGTAAACTTTTGGATAACATTGAGAAGAAAATTGTATTCTCTCGCGACGGAGACGCAATCTGGGAGTGTGGTAACTGCGGACACATTGTAATTGGTAAAGATGCTCCTGAAATGTGTCCTGTATGCGAGCATCCTAAATCTTACTTCAGATTAAGAGCAACAAACTATTAATATCAATTATATAGTTGAAATTACAAAATCGGAGTTCGCTCCGATTTTTTTTTGTATATTTTTGATTGCAAATTGCATATTTTTGCAGTCTATTTTAAAACATCTGAATTTTATTGCAATTATTTTACCTGATTTAATAGAAAAGATGAAAAATAATTTCTATCTTTGGAAGTTGTAATGGTAAATAAAGCAATTAAAAATCATAAATCTAATAAAATGAAAGTGTTAAGTTTGAAGAGCATCTTGTTGGCAATTGCCATATTTAGCTCTGTATCTGCATTTGCAGGAAAGAAAGGTTTTGCGATTATTATCGACAAGCAAAGTTACAAAGAGGCAAAAGCCGAGGTTGATGCATACGCTCAATCAATCGAAAAACAAGGTTTGAAAACCTATATTGTTGAGGATGTATGGTATAACCCCGACTCAATAAAAGCGGTAATCAAAAGTTTGGCAACTAAAAAAGATGCTCCTATTGAAGGTATGGTGTTCGTTGGAGATATTCCGGTGCCAATGCTTTTTGATGCACAACACTTTGCGTCAGGATTCAAACCAAAACAAAATATGAAACGTATGGAGAAGAGTTCTTGTCCTTCAGACCGTTTCTATGACGATTTGGATTTGGAGTTTGAGTTTATGGCTCAAGATACTAAAAAGCCAAATCTATTCTATTATACTCTTACCGCAAACTCAACACAAGTATGCTCTCCCGAACTATATTCAGGACGTATAAAAACTTGCGATAAAGGAGACAAAACAAAATACGACCGTCTAAAAGCATACCTTAAAAAAGTAGTTGCGCAAAAAGAGAAAAACGAAACACTTTCACAAGTTTTTTATTTTGCAGGACACGGATACAACTCAGAGTCTATACTTGCTCGTATGGACGAGAAGATTGCATATCGTGAACACTTCCCTTGGTTGCAACGTCAAGCAAATGGAATCGTATTCCAAGATCACCTTGATGATGAGTTTAGCAAATTCCCATTGATGTGCCAAATGCAACGCGAAGACCTTTCGTTGGCAGTACTACACCACCACGGCTATCCCGATGAGGAGTATCTAAACGGATACCCATTGCCAAAGAATGCATCAGATGAGTTGAAATCTGCAAATCGTTTCTTCCGTTCAAAAATTCGCAAAGCAGTAGAGGGTGGCGAGGATAAAGATGCTGCATGTGCACGTTGGGCTGCAAAATATGATGTGCCTATTCATTGGTTCGATTCAATATTCACACGCAAATCAATTCTTGAAGACTCACTTTACAACGATAAATTAGACCTTCATATCACAGACCTTGGAAAATATCAACCCAATGCAAAAGTTGTATTCCTTGATGCTTGTTTCAACGGAGCATTCAATTACGATGAATATATGGCAGAAGAGTATATTTTTGAGGACGGAGAGTGTGTTGTTACTATTGCAAACAGTGTAAATTCATTGCAAGACAAATGGTGCGACCGCCACATAGGAATGTTAGGTTATGGATTGCGCGTAGGAAACATGGTAAAATATAACCCATATTTGGGAGCGCACGTATATGGAGACCCAACATTCTCATTTGCACCCGGAGCAGAGTTGTCATTTGATGTAAACGAAGCAATATACAAAAGCAACAAATTCTGGAAAAAACAACTTAAACAAGGTGCTCCTGCCATCAAATGCTTTGCAATGGAGATGTTGGTTAAAAACAAAGCCATCACATCGGCAGAGTTGTTAGAGGTATTCAAAACTGCACCTGAGAACACAGTCCGTTTGGTTGCATTTATGATGCTAACAACATTCAAAGATGATAACTTTGTTGAGGCAATTTCACTTGCACTTAACGACTCATACGAGATTGTACAACGTTTTGGTGGCGTGTATGCAGGAAAATGTGGTGATGAACGTATAATTCCATCATTGGTATCTGCAATATCTCGTCATGCAAACGGTTCTCGTGTTGATTTCCAATTGCGTGGAGCATTGGAATTGTTCCCACAAGATAAAATAATCGCAGAGTTCGAGAAACAAGATCCTTGCAAATATTATTATGACAGAGATAAAGAGATTGCAAGAATAAAAGCAGTGTTCAGTCGCTACTCAAATGTTGCAATGGAAGAGGAGTTGAATACACCTAATGCAACTATAAAAGAGAAAACAAATATGGTGCGTAACTTCCGCAATAAGAATCTTCACACAGTAACAGATAAACTAATGCAAATGTTTGCAGAAGAGAGCGACGAAGATTTGCGTCTTTCTATAGTTGAGGTATTCGGATGGTTCAACTACTCATACAAACGTGGCGAGATAATAAATTTCTGCGAGCAAGTATGGGCAAGCGATGCATATAGCGACAAGATTCGCAACGAAGCTCTCAAAACAATAAAACGTTTGAGCGGGATTTAAAATTTAGACAGAATAAGAGAGGTGGACGTGGAATACCACGTCCGCTTGCTATTATCCCCATACAAGAAAAGTTTAAAACATGGAAATATTTATAGGTTTAGTTATTGGAATTTTAATAGGAATGCTTTTACTTGTGTTTGTGGTAAAGGCAAAAAATGGTTTGGTTAAAAAGCAAGATCAAGAGATATTACAATTAAACCAAACACTATCGCAATTGCGAGAAGATAAGTCTGCAATAGAAATTGAAAATGCCAAAATAGTCACAGACAGTAATGCTAAAAAGCAGGCTTTTGCTGAAAAATTAGAAGAGCTTAATTTGGCAAAAATGACTATTGAAGCATTAAGTTCAGAAAGGGAAGAGTTGGTGAAAGAGAACTCTTCACTTAAAGCGGCAAACGATGCGCAATATAAGATGCTTGCAGAAAAAGAGTCGGAGATTGAGAAGCGTCTTAATCAACAAGCCGAGCAGTTCCGTCATCAAACCGAGACACTTAAATTGCAGTTTAAAGAGTTGTCGGAGGAGTTGCTAAAGGAGAAGACTCAGCAACTTGGAGCAAACAACAGGGATATGCTCAACCCGCTTATTGAAAACCTCAGAGAGGAGATGAAAAAGGTTGGTGACGAGATAAAAGATACCCGAGAGAAGAGTGTAGCTCAAAAATCTTCGTTGGATACAGCTATACGAGATATGATGGCACGTACCAATGAAATTGGCAACGAGGCAAACCGTTTGGCAGAAGCCTTAAAAGGAAAATCAAAAACACAAGGTCAATATGGCGAATTAGTGTTGGCTGATATTTTAAAACGCAGTGGACTTAAAGAGGGAGAACAGTTTGAGTGCCAGGAGATGTTGCGCGATGCGCAAGGTAATGCCATTGTAAACGAGGATACGCAAAAGAAGATGATACCCGATGTTGTCGTCCACTATCCAGATAAAGATTTAATAATCGATTCAAAGGTAGTGTTGACAGCATATATTGATTGGTGCAATGCCGAAACTGACGAGGAGCGCGAAGATGCGGCAAAACGTCACATAGCAAGTATCAAGGGACATATAAAAGGGATTGTATCAAAATCTTATGCTGCATATCGGAAAGAGGTTAAACGCGAAACTATCGATTGTGTAGTGATGTTTGTCCCAAATGAAGGAGCTTTGCAGTTGATGCGCGAATTGGACCCTTCGCTATGGTATGAGGCATACAACCAAAAGGTGATAATAGCAAGCGAACTATCGTTGTTCTCGCTATTGAAGATGATAGAAAACTATTGGGCGCAAGTTGAGCAACAACGCAATCAGGATAAGATAATAAAAGCTGCAGAAAATATGCTCGATCGCATGGCTGCCCTATACGATTTGGTGGACGATGTAGAGAAGGCATTTAAAAATGTAGAAAATAAATTTGAGAGTGTCAAGAGTAAGATGTTGGTTGGAAGACAAAGTATAGCAACATCTGCCCGACAAGTGATAGAGTCGGGTGTTAAGTCTCAACGAATGGAGGAGCGACTTAACGATGATGCCACTTTTTTAATAGAATAATAAAAACAACTCAATATTTAAGATAGAGAAGATATGAAGTACAATTTTGATGAGATGATTGATCGTCACGGAACACAATCAGTAAAGTACGATTCAACAAAAGAGTTATGGGGAAGAGAAGATGTGCTTCCTTTATGGATTGCAGACATGGACTTCAAAACACCAACGTTTATAACAGACGTAATCAAAGAAAGATTATCTCATGAGATATTGGGCTATCCACAACCACACGACGGATATTTTGAGTCGTTCATTCGTTGGGCTGATCGAAGATATGGATTGGTGGTAAAAAAAGAGGAGATACATCACGTTCCCGGAATCGTTCCTGGAATATACATGATGATAAACCACTTCTCAAATCCAGGAGATAAGGTTATGGTGCAACCACCCGTATATCATCCTTTTCACAATGTAATTGCAGCAACAGGACGCCAAGCTGTGCATAACTCGCTTATAATTGAGAACGGACGTTACACAATAGATTTTGACGCAATGCGTCGCGACATAAAAGGTTGTAAAATATTTGTTCTTTGCAATCCTCACAATCCAGGAGGAAGACGTTGGAGTAAAGAGGAGTTGAGCCTTATGGCAGATATATGCGCAGAGGAGGGAACACTTGTATTGAGTGATGAGATTCACGCTGATATGACCTATCCTCCTGCACGTCACTTGCCATTTGCTGCAGCATCTGAGAAGGCTCGCAATAACTCAATAACATTTATGGCGCCCTCAAAAACATTTAATATGCCAGGTGTCGTAACATCTCAAATATTGATTTTTAACGAGGAGCTTCGCAATAGTGCATTCCCATATTTAGACAACAATCATATCTCGGGCGGAAACGTATTTGCCTTTGTGACAGCCGAGGCAGCATATAACCAAGGAGAGGAGTGGTTGAACCAAATGCTTACATATGTATTTGCAAATATGGATTATGTAAACGACCGTCTCAATGCCGAGATGCCTAAAATCAAAGCAATGAAGCCCGAAGCATCGTTCTTGATGTTCTTCGACTGCCGAGAGTTGGGATTTGCCACACAAAAAGAGTTGGACGACTTTTTTGTAAACGAGGCACGATTAGCACTAAATTCAGGAGATATGTTTGGTCCCGGAGGAGAGGGATGGATGCGATTCAATGCTGCATCGCCACGCCCAATAATGGAGGAGGCAATGAATCGTTTGAAAGAGGCATATGACAAGCGAGGATTTTAAACTGTCGTAAAAATTGCCAATGTGTTGAACTTATATAAAGAGATAGATATATTAAAAGGAATTGCTATAATTCTTGTAGTATTGGGGCATATAGAGTTACTATATGCCCTCGATGCATATAGCCAATTCCGCGACTTCGTATATACATTTCATATGCCTTTGTTTATGGCTATATCGGGGTATTTATACGCAAAACATCATAATAAATCTCTTAACTACCTCTCTTTTGTAAAGAAAAAGGCAAAAAGACTGTTGCTCCCGTATATCTCAGTTATGGTAATATATTATTTGATTAAATATATTTCGAGTTATGCAGTGGGAGTAAATACACCGATAGAACTAAAGTCATTTCTTTATACACTGTTTATAAACCCATATGGTGGATTTGTGTCATTCCTATGGTATGTATATGTCCTCTTTTTAATATATCTTATAGTTCCTATTTTTAAGAAATTACCCATTCTGTTGGCTATAAGTTTGGGAATATATTTTATCCCATTTCCATCTTTGTTCTGTTTGAATATGTTGTCAGAACATTTGGTATTTTTCGTATTAGGTCTTCTCATATACAAATACCTGTCGAAAGGCAATGTGGTAAATGTAAAGTATCTGATGATTCCATCTTTGACTTTGCAGATACTGCTTTATCTATATAGTGTACAACATGTCAGTATCATATTCGATCTTATGTTGGCACTATTGGGGATTGTCTCAACATATTCCCTTTCAAAGTTAATAGCAGATTTTAAATTGCCTGTTTTGAGATATGTAGGCAAATATTCAACAGAGATATATTTTATGCACATAATATTCCTGCTTGGTGTAATAACTCTTTTCAAGGTGCTTCCAAATGGTATCTGTGGACAAATATATGTGCAATTTATAGTGCAGTTTTTGGTGGGAGTAGTAGGCCCATTGCTCTTTGCAATGTTGCTGAAAACTCTAAAGATGAAGAGAATATATCAGATAATCTTTGGTAAGAATATTCAGTAGAAGAAACGGTATATGTATACAAAGAGGCTGACTAAAAAGGCTCTTTTGTCGTTATGCTTGTCTCCAAAATCCTCATTTACGATTAGTAAACTGCGGTTTTGGAGTCTTCGCAAGCCTAAAAATAGCTCTTTTTATTCAACCCATAGACAAGAGAGGGTGACCCGTTTTCCTTTTGGGTCACCCTCTTGTGTAAACTTTATTTTAAAAATTATTTTTTATAACGAGCATTCAAACCTTTAACAACCTCGTCTGTGATATCGAATTTTTTAGAAACGTGTAGAGTTCCTGCATTGTTCAATACAATATCGTAAGCTTTGCTCAATACCTCGTCAATGTAGTTTTGAACAGAGTCGTTAACTCTCAAAACCATTTTTTGGCTGCTTTGTAGAGCCTCCATTTCAAGTTTTTGAACATACTCTTGAAGTTTTACCTCTTCGTTTGAAATTCTTTGATACTCTTGTTGTGCGCGATCAGGGCTAAGGAATGCGTTGTTCTCATATTTGCGTTGGAACTCAGCCATCTCTTTTTCCAAAGCTTTGCTACGCTCGTTAACATTAGCGCGCATGCTCTCTTGTTGTTTCAACATTTCGTCGTTCAACTCTTTAGCAAGATTGTAATTTTTCAATAAAGAGTCAGTGTTAACGTATGCAATTTTTATTGCAGAATTACAAGTACTGTCGTTAGCTGTAATAAAAGAAGCATTAGCGTCAGAATTTTTACATTGAGTAAATGCTGCAACAACAAATAACGTTGCAATAATAAGCGATAATGATTTGCCTAAATTTTTCATAAATAAGTAAAGTGAATAATATTATTAATTTTTTATATTTTGCTCTTTTAAAATATCTTCAAGGTTTTTCTTAGCTCTATCTCTTGCATCAGTCGAGACCGAGCATGTAATACCCCTGTCGCGCATTGGTTTGCTTTTGCCTATATGACCGTTGGAGAATTTACCTCCCTTTTTAAATAAAATTTTAACAGCCATTGCGAATATTGCAAAAGTAAGGATAAGAAATGTAAAAAGCAATACTATATACCACATTTTTGTTATATATTTGTAATGGATAAATACAATAAACTATCTAACTTTAAAAGTCGGTGTAAAAGCGGGTACAAAGATACAAATTAGCGTGATAAATGCAAAGTTCGTATTAAAATTTCGCCTATGCTTTAAATATATTCACAAATATTAATAAATAACAGCATAAGATATGAAAATAACAGAGTTAAAACCACAAGCAGTTTGGACAATCTTCGACGAGATAACACAAGTTCCACGTCCTTCAAAAAAGGAAGAGAAGATTCGTCAATACCTAAAAGATTGGGCAGTTAAAAACAATGTAGCCGTAAAAGAGGATGAGGCAGGAAATATACTACTAAGCAAACCCGCAACACCTGGTTATGAAAATGCTCCTGTTTTAACAATGCAAGCACATATGGATATGGTGTGTGAGAAAAACAACGGAGTGGATTTTAATTTCGAAACAGATTCCATCAAAACCGTAGTGGATGGAGAGTGGGTTTGCGCTGAGGGAACAACGCTTGGAGGCGACAACGGAATAGGTATGGCAGGAGCAATGGCAATACTTGTTGACGAAACAATAAAACATGGTCCATTGGAGGCATTGTTTACAGTTGACGAGGAGACTGGTCTTACAGGAGCATTTGCTTTGAAAGAGGGCTTTATGGATGGTAAATACCTTATAAATCTTGACTCAGAAGATGAAGGAGAGATTTTTGTAGGATGTGCAGGAGGAGTAGACACAGTAGCTACACTATCGTATGAAACTGAGTCTGTACCTGAAGGATACCACTTCTTGAAAATATATGTTGAAGGACTTCGCGGAGGACACTCAGGATGCGATATTCACTTGGGATTAGGTAATTCAATAAAAATATTATCTCGTTTCTTGATGATGTGGATGCGTAAAAATCCTCTATATCTTGTTAGCTTCGAGGGAGGTAATCTACGTAATGCAATACCACGTGAGGCATCGGCAGTAGTAGCAGTACGCAAAGAAGACAAAGAACCAATAACAATAGCCTTGAATATGTTTGCAGCTGAAGTTGCAAGCGAGTTGAAAGGTGTGGACGATAACTTTAAAATGCGTTGGGAGACAACCGATGCGGCAGAAGCCATCTCAACTCAAACTGCAAAAAATCTTATAAATGCACTCAACGGATGCATTCAAGGAGTAGTTGCGATGAGTCGTGATATAGAGGGATTGGTTGAAACATCAACAAACCTTGCATCTGTAAAAATGCCCGGTGATAACAAGATAGTAATATCAACAAGCCAACGTAGTAGTGTGGAGAGTGCAAAACACTCAACAGCATTCAGTCTTGAGAGCGTATTTACCCTTGCAGGAGCAACAGTATCGCACAGCGATGGCTACCCAGGATGGAAACCCAACATGGATTCATCTATTCTTAAAACAACAGTCGAAACATACGAGCAACTATTTGGAGAGAAGCCTGCAATAAAAGCAATACACGCAGGATTGGAGTGTGGATTATTCTTGGAGAAATATCCATATTTGGAGATGGTATCATTTGGACCAACAATTCGTGGAGTACACTCACCCGACGAAAGGCTCCACATACCTGCAGTTGCAAACTTCTATAAACACATGGTTGCAATAATAGAAAAAGTAGCAGAGGAGAAGTAATATGTTAGATCACGAGCCAACATTGGAAGAGAAGGTTGTAAAGATGCTTCGCACCGTTTACGACCCTGAAATCCCTGTAAATATATACGATTTGGGACTTGTTTACCTCATTGATTTTGATGAGGAAAACAACCTAAAAGTAGAGATGACCTTTACAGCCCCCAATTGTCCTGCGGCAGAATTTATACTTGAAGATGTAAGAATGAAACTCGAAGGTATTGCCGGAGTAAAGAGTCTCGATTTACAGGTAGTCTTTGAACCTGAGTGGAACAAAGATATGATGAGCGAGGAGGCAAAACTCGATTTAGGATTTTTGTAAAATTTAAATAGCATTGTTAGTTGTTAGAGTTTTCTAATTAACAAACATTCGTTTGTTGATTCTGCATACGCTCGGCAAAATCCAAGTAAACTTGTTTTGCTCTCGCTTACCCGCAGAATTCCTAATTTCTCATTTAAATAAGAAGGATGGATAAAAAAATATATTTCATATCTGATTTGCATTTAGGAGCAAAAACTCTTAAGTCGACAAAAGAATCAGAAAAACGTGTAGTGGCGTGGCTCGACTCAATAAAAGAGTCGGCCTCTGCCATATATCTGCTTGGCGATATATTGGACTATTGGTTTGAATATCGTTGTGTCGTACCACGCGGATTTACACGCTTTTTCGGTAAAATAGCGGAGTTGACCGATAGCGGAGTTGAAGTGCATTGGTTTATAGGCAATCACGATATATGGATATTTGATTATCTCCCTTCCGAGTTAGGGGTAATAGTACATAAAGAGTCATATGTGACCAACTTACTTGGTAAGCGATTTTATATGGGACATGGCGACGGAGAGGGGAAACGACCATTGGGTTTTCTCTTTATCCGTTGGCTTTTCCGTAATAAGGTATGTCAAAAACTCTACTCGTCAATACACCCATGGTGGACAGTGCCATTTGCATACGGATGGTCATCAAACAGCCGAAAAACAGGAGGTGAAACACCCAAATTTGGGAACAACGAAGAGAATCCCCTTGTTGAGTGGGCTACAGAATACAACGAAAAAACCGAAAACAAAATAGACTATTTCGTTTTCGGTCATCAACATCTATTCTTTAAACGCCAATTGAAAAGCGGAGGAGAGATAGTTCTTACAGGCGATTGGATAACCCACAACTCATACCTCGAATATGATGGGGAGTCCCTTTTCTTAAAGAACTTTTAGTTGTAATTATATGAATATTAGCTTATTAAAAAGCTTACGTCTAACAACTAAAAACTAACAACTAACAACTCTCATCTTTGATATTATCCAAAAGCTTTTTAATCTCATCGTCAGTTTGAGAGAGGTGGCTTTTGCAAAACTTTATAAGTTCAACGCTTTTTTGAGCGTATGCTTTTAAATCGTCAATCTTACATTTGTCGCTTTGTAACATAGCAACAATATTCTCAAGCTCTTCAACAGCTTCGCTGTATGATTTTACATTATCCATATCTATATATTCTTTAAATTTTTAACCTCAGTTTCAGCCTCTCCATCAGCAAAAACAACCTTTATATAGTCTCCCTCTCTCAGCTCTGTAACGCTTTTAACCGCGAATCCATCTTTAACAGAAATAGAGTAGCCACGTTTTAAAATTCGGTCGGGAGATAAAAGTTCTATGCTCTTTTCAATATTTAAAATTCTATTGTTTTCGCGTTCAATGGCTCGTTCAAATTTATCAATTAAAGAGGTGTGTGTGGTGGCTAATTTAATCTGTTCTCTACCAACACGCTCTCTAATGTTAATCAAAACCTTGCTTTGCAGTTGCGACAGACCATTCTTTTCTCTCTCAATTTTGTTTATAACAAGCGAGGGCAGTTGACTCTCTATTGTGGAAAGAGTTAGTTTTTCACTATTTAAAATATCCTTTATTCTGTCCGCAATCTCCCCACTAAGCTCATTCAAATAGTCGTCGCTCTCCGATATCTTCGAAATCAGGAATTCTGCAACTGCAGTAGGCGTTTTAATGCTTTTATAAGCAACGTAATCCAAAACGGTAATATCCCTTTCGTGACCAATACCTACAATAACAGGCAGAGGAAATTGAGTAATGTTCAATGCCAGATTGTAATCGTCAAAGCAGTTAAGTTCCGACGTAGCGCCACCACCCCTTATAATAACCACACAGTCGAACAGATTCATATTGCAGTATATCCTGTTCAAGGCATTTATAATACTCTCGCTTGCCTGTTCGCCTTGCATCAAAGCCTTAAAAAGAACAGGATAAAATACGTAACCTTTTGTGTTCTTTTTCAGTTGGTCGCAAAAATCGCCATAACCGGCGGCAGTAGCCGATGATATAACAGCAATTCTTTTGGGAATAGGGGATAGGGTAAGACTTTTATTATCATCAATCACGCCCTCATCAGCAAGACGGTTTAGAATCTGGGTGCGACGCATGGCCATATCTCCAACGGTGTATGCCGGGTCAATATCCCAAACCGTAAGAGAATAGTGGTATAGTGGGTCAAAACTCACCTTTACGGTAACCAAAATTTTAATTCCCGCTTTAAGAGAAATACCTGTTGAATATTCAAAAAAAGGTTGTAGCTTACGGAATGTTGATGCCCATATATTGGCGCGAGCCTTGGCAACGGTATTGCCCTGCTCATCTTTTTCTATAAGCTCCATATAGCAATGTCCCGAGCCGTTTATGCGTAACTCGCTAATCTCCGCAGCCACCTTGTACTGTTTTTGGAAAGCATTTCCAACAACAATACTCAACATATTATTCAGTTCATATAGAGTAATATTCTCAGCCATTAATATTCATCAACTAAAAAACACCAACTAAAAGTTCTCTTTAACCGCAATTGCACCGCTAATAGCCGGGGCTGCAAACGAAGTTCCGTATGCACTCATTATCTTGCCACCACCATTTATAACAGGTACGTCCGAAGCAAGAGCTTTAACTTTTGGAGCAACATGTCTGCCATCAATAAACTCTTTTGATGTAAAGTCAATAACCCTGCCACGTTTGTCAGTACCACCAACGGCAATAACCCCATCTGCATTTGCAGGGAGAGTAAACCCTCCATCTCCCTTGTTGCCACAACTTGTAACAACCTTAATACCTTTCTTTGTTGCAATTTCCGAGGCAATACATGATACCGAAGTAATATCTCCCACCTGTTCGTAGCCTAACGAAGCATTTACAATATCAACACCGAGGCTGTCGGCAATCTCCAAACCTCTAACAAAGAAATCCTCTTCAAAAGGAGCTTCAAAACCAATATCTTCGGTGCGGATTAGTGCGTAGTCACTTTCGGGGGCAACACCCACAAACTCTCCAATACGGTTGGCGAGCATAATCGAAAGAACCGCAGTTCCGTGGTCATCCTCACGAAATATATCCCCATTAGGATTTACTATGTCACAATTAAACTTGATCCTTTCTTTATCAAACCATTGGGTTAGAGTATCAACACCTCCAAAGCCATCATCAAGCACAGCAATAAAAACATCCTTGCCCCAACATCCCTTTTTGTGGTGTTGCGTTGCGTTAGCAGCCTTTGATATTGGTTGAGCAACACCATACAGTGGGTGACGTTTTACATCTCCAAAATCATAGAACTCCGACTTTATCTCATTTCTAACAATCTCCCCCCTGCAAAGTACCTCGATACGCCTAACAAAAGGAAAATTTTTAATATTTTCAATCATTGCAGAGTCGCACTCAATAACCAATGAGTTAAGCCAGTTTGAGTGACAAATAAATCTGTTGGCAATAGTTGCTATTTCATTCTTATAGACTTTCGAAATAGGCAGGTCGTTAAGAGAAAAATTAACATTATCTCTCTTGTGACGAGCAATGCTCCTTTCGCTCATAAACTCATCGGGATGCGTAACAGAGTATTCGCAACCCTCTTTATCCAATAGCCATACCCTTACGGTAAGCAACTCCTCTGCGTATACGCAGAAGCCTCCCAAAAAGAGTAGAAGAGAGATAAAAAATCTTAACATACAATTTCATGCTCCGCAAGAGGAGACTCAATAAAACCACCACCAACAACTCGGTTTCCGATATAGAAGACAGCCGATTGTCCGGGGGCTACAGCCGAAGCCGAGTCGTTTAAAACAACTTTGACACCCTTTTCATCTGTTGCAATGGATTTAACACCGTACGGAGTTCCGCGATATCTGATACGCACAACCAATTCAGGCGAACTCATCAAGCTCTCATCAATAAATTTGCAGTTGCTTAATCGCATACCGTTACATAAAAGTTCGTCCTCAAACCCAAGTTTAACTGTGTTCTTAAGAGGGTTAATCTTTGTAACGTAAGCAGGACGTCCAAGGGCAATTTCGAGCCCTTTGCGTTGCCCAATGGTATAGAATGGAAATCCTTTGTGTTGTCCCAATCTCTTGCCAAGTTTATCAACAAAGAAACCGCCCGAGTAACGTTCGTCAATACCCTCAACGTTTTCGCGAAGAAATGTGCGATAGTCCTTCTCAATAAAGCAAATCTCCATGCTTTCGCTTTTGTCGGCACTTGATGCAAAACCACGTTGTCGCATCATCTCTTTAACCTCACGTTTAACAAGTCTGCCCAAAGGGAAAACAGTACGAGAGAGCTGCTCTTGAGTCAAGCCCCAAAGAAAATATGATTGGTCTTTGCTGCCATCACCTCCCTCTTCAATAAAGAATTTTCCGTTCTCCTCAATAATATTCACATAGTGACCTGTAGCAATTTTTTCGCACCCAAGTTTGTCGGCGCAAGCAAGCAGAGCCTTCCACTTGAAACCTGGGTTGCAAACCACGCATGGATTTGGAGTTCTACCACTCATATATTCGTTAATAAACGATGCAATAACCCTATCTTTAAACTCCTTGCGAATATCAATGGTATGGTGTTCAATGCCAAGACGTTCGGCTAAATTTTTTGCGTCTGAAATAAATGCAGGCTCTTCGTCGTTTTCGCCACGCTCCCACATACGAAGAGTAGCTCCAACAACTTCATAACCTTGCTCTCGTAGCAAAAGACAAACAGCCGAGCTATCCACTCCGCCACTCATGCCAACCAAAATTCTCTTATTACTCATAATCTTAAATTCACAAGTACGAAAATACAATAAAAATAACTTTCCCGAAACTTTTTAATAAATATTATCTTTATATGATTATAATTCGTATATTTGTAGATAATTTGAAAATAAAATTTAAACATATTCAAGCATATTACTAACCAAAATTCTAAAAACGAGATTGCAATGGCAAGAGTATTAGTTATTGGAGCAGGCGGTGTCAGCACCGTAGCAGTGAAAAAGATGGCAATGAATGCCGATGTGTTTACCGATATTATGTTGGCAAGCCGCACCAAAAGCAAATGCGATAAGATAGCGGAAGACATCAAAAACATTAAAATTCAAACAGCGCAAGTTGATGCAGACAATGTTTCTGAGTTGGTAGCACTATTTAACGAGTTCAAACCCGAATTGGTAGTAAACTTGGCACTTCCATACCAAGACCTAACAATCATGGATGCATGTTTGGAGTATGGCGTAAGCTATTTGGATACAGCAAACTACGAACCATTAGACGAAGCAAAATATCAATATAGCTGGCAATGGGCATATAAACAACGTTTTGAGGAGGCTGGACTAACAGCAATTCTTGGATGTGGATTCGACCCCGGAGTAACAGGAGTTTATACAGCATATGCAGCAAAACACCACTTCAGCGAAATACAATATCTCGACATTGTAGACTGCAATGCAGGAGATCACCACAAAGCATTTGCAACAAACTTCAACCCCGAGATTAATATTCGTGAGATTACACAACGTGGAAAATATTACGAGAATGGCGAGTGGAAAGAGACCGATCCACTATCAGTACACCAACCATTGAACTATCCTGAGGTAGGACCACGTGAATCATATTTGATGTACCACGAGGAGTTGGAGAGCTTGGTTAAAAACTTCCCATCAATTAAACGCGCACGTTTCTGGATGACATTCGGACAAGAATATCTAACACACCTTCGTGTAATACAAAACATCGGAATGGATAGCATCAAACCAATAATGTACAACGGTGTAGAGATTGTCCCTATCCAATTCTTGAAAGCCGTATTGCCTAACCCTGGAGATCTTGGTGAGAACTACACAGGACAAACCTCAATAGGTTGCCGTATAAAAGGAATTGACAAAGAGGGTAAAGAGATAACTTACTACGTATACAACAACTGTAGTCACGAGGAGGCATATCGCGAAACAGGAGCACAAGGAGTAAGCTACACAACAGGAGTACCTGCAATGATTGGAGCAAAAATGTTCTTGAAAGGCGAGTGGCGTAAACCCGGAGTATGGAACGTAGAGGAGTTTAACCCCGATCCATTCATGAAAGAACTTAACGAGCAAGGATTGCCTTGGCACGAAATGTTTAATGTAGATTTAGAGCTATAATAAATGAATGTAGGAGACAAAGCCCCTGACCTTTTAGGCTTAGACCAAGATGGAAACGAGGTGCGTTTAAGCAACTATCCCGGCAAAAAAGTGGCACTCTACTTCTATCCCAAAGACAACACTTCGGGATGCACAGCAGAGGCATGCTCATTACGCGATGGATACTCTCAACTACTCTCGGCAGGCTATCAGGTAATAGGAGTGAGCAAAGACAGTGCAAAGTCGCATCAAGGCTTCATAGCAAAGCACTCACTGCCATTTCCTCTAATTGCCGATACCGACACCCAATTGCAACAACAATTTGGCGTATGGGCAGAGAAGAAGCTTTATGGTCGCACCTATATGGGAACACTTCGTCAAACATTTATTATAGATGCAGATACAGCAGTGGTTGAAAGAGTAATAGAAAAGGTAAAAACATCCGATTCTGCAAATCAAATACTTTCTTAACAACCACTAAAAAGCATTATACTTTAAGAGCTACAAACAATAGAGAAGTAATCCCCAAAGTTTTTCCAAACTTTGGGGATTACTTTATAAAAGAGGAGGAATAAAAAATAAAAATATTTAATAGATAAATAAAAAACACTGATTTACCTCAATAGCAAACCAGTGTTTATGCTAACAACTAACAACTACCCGTAGGGCGGTGTTAGCCGACAACAAACAACTAAATTATAGTCCTAACAATCTCTTGTAAGTTTTTAGAGCCTCGTTTTTAACAGCAGTCTCATATTTGTCGTTCTCTGAAACAGACTTGAAATACTCTGCAATTTGAGCGCGTTTGTACGACATATTAAACCATCCCATAGTCTCAATCAAAGCAACTTGAAGTTGAGAATCCTCAATAGTCTCAAATGCTGCAAGAATTTCGTCAACAGCAGGGTGAAGAGGACGGTTACGGAACGAGCGGATAATTTTTAGTTTATCTTTAGCCGAAACCTCAGGTTTTGTAATTTGTTCAACATCTCCCTCAAACGATTTGTCAGAGAAGTTTACAAACGATTTCAACATTTTTTCAGTCTCTTGTTCTGCGTTATAGAAATCTTTACAAGGGTCTTGTTTTTTGAACTCTTCAACCAACTCGTTGTATGGGAACATTGCCAAAGCCATTTTCAATTGGAAATCAACTCTCGCACCAATCGAAGTTTTTGAAGCCAATGAAACAAGAGCAGGAATCAATCTCAAATCACCGCATTTGCCTGCTTGAGTAGCTGCAAAACGACGAATTAACTCATAGTTATCGTTCAATCCCAAAGCAATAGCCTCAACATAGTTGTCATCTTTATAAGTAGCAAGAGTATTCAATGCCATAAGACGAACAATTTGGTAAGGAGAAGATTTGAACATATCCAAAATTTCTGCCGAAGAGATAGCACCACGTAGAGCCAACTCGTTTATGGCAAAACCTTGTAGAGCAGGATACTCCGAAGCAAGTTGTTTTTTCCACCATTTGTTGCTTTTGTATATAGCCTCGTTAACATCAAAGCCAAGTTTTTCGAACGGAGCAAAAGAGTAGGTGGGGTCACCAAAAACGTGAGACTCAAAATAAGGATTGTATTTAACAAAGTTACCAACACGCAAACCTAAAGCGAACATACCCAAGTTACGGTCGCACCATTTGTCTTGCAATGAGTTAACGCTGTTGGCAATAGTAACAACACAATCGCCACCCTCAAAAATATACTCTTCGGCAATATATTCATCATAACAGAAAGCACCATTGTAGCAAGCATCAAGCACAACAACTTTGGCGTTAGGTTGGTATTTGCCAAGGTCAGTTATGTGAAGATCCAATTGGTCGGCAATAATAGAGTCTTGTCTTGTAATCTCCTCGTTAAATAAAGCCTCGTGGCTGAACCAATGCTCAGGAACATCATAGCCACTCTTATAGTAGTTGATAGTCTCTGTGGTATCTTTTCCGCGACTTACAGCAGTTCTGATTTTAGAACGGAAAAATGCTTTGGCAGCCTCAATGTTTTCAGAAACATTCATGGCAGGTCTCTCTCCGTTAAGATATTCAGTATCGGGGTATCCGTGGTGGTGAAGCACAGCCAACGAAAGATCTTTACGTTGCATTTGACTCATCAAAGGATATTTGCTGAAAGTGTGGTCAGCGTGGTTTTGGTATCTGATAGCCCATTCTTGTCCCTTCATGTTGGGGAACATCTCATAATAAGAGTTTTTCTCGTCAATACGAGCCAATGCACAATCAGAGTTATAACCGTGTCCTGCAAAGTAGAAGAATTGTGAAAGAGCTTCAGCATTCTCTTTTTCGGCAACAACCTTTTTAAGATATGCTTTTAGTCTCTCATATTTAGTCACCCCACCTTTATCGCAAGTTTTCATACGAGCAGAGTAGATGTCGGGTTGACAAACTTGCTTAGAGTTTGCAGTTAGCGAGTAGTAGAAGTGTCCGGGTTTACCGTCATTAAGGTCAAGAGCCTCAAACTCCAAATCAAAGTCATCATAGAAACGGTCAGAAGGAACCGAAGTAAACTCCAATTTCTTTGGGTCTTGTTTAGCTTTGAATGCCGAAGTAAAGTGTTGAGCATCGCGAATCATTGTAACAGGAATGTCTCCAATGAAAACAACGCCCTCAATAGGAGCATCTTTTTTAGTTGCCAATGCTTTAACACAAGCACGAATTGAGTCGGGATTGTTCCATACATCCTCAACAATGTATGTTTTCAAACCCTGTCTCTCCACCGATTGAGCATAAGCATCAACCTCTGCTTTCGCCTCTTTGTAGCTTATGGGGTCAATAACAATAGCAAACCCCTTTTTTGCCGCAGATACTGTAAAAGAACTGCAAACAAATGCCACAGCAATAAATAGTTTAAAAAATTTGTTCATAATATTTAGTTAGTTTGTTGTTTTTTATTGAGTAGGTTGCAATCTATTACCTACTTTTATTAGTCTAATTAGCCTAATAAAAAAGTGGCTTGCGAACAAACCACTTTCTTTTTTCTTACTTGTGGGTATTGGTATTAGAATGTATAATTCAAACCTCCACCAAATTGATTAAATGCTGTATTTGCATATTTGTCTAAGTCTCCTATGTAGCGTTGAGTAGAAGCCTCGGCAAAAGCACCTATATATGATGTAAAGCGTTTTCCTACGATAGGAATTTTAGTCTCCAATTTAGCATATGCATCATAATAGTTTGCTGTTGTAAAGTCAAACATAGGGTAAGTATATTTGTCTCTCAATCTTTCAGTAGCAGCCATATTGATTGAATTTGACAAATTCATTTTGTAATCGCCACCTACCGAAAGTGATAATATTGATTTCTTAATTTGGAATGTTTTCTTAACAAAGGCACCGGCCTTTACGTTCATATAATTTTGGTAATATTTGTTAGGGTTGTTTTCAATGTTAGAATTAACAAAGTCTGCATTTACCCCTGTAGTCCAAGAAGGTTGTCCGTTATTTGCAAGGACATCCATACGATATGACAAACTACCTGTCATTCTTTTCTCAATGTGTTTAGTATCATCTTGGTCCATTACTACCCATTGTGAAGAACCTGTTTTTGGATCCACAACATTTTTTTGATAGAACCAAGTACCTTTTATATTATCCATTGCGGCTTCAAGAGTAAAGTTGTGAACAAATTTACCTTTTGTGAAAGAGAAGCGGTCGCAAGCAGAAATTTTCATGTTGTTGTATTGTCCACCGAGGAATTGGTAAGAGCTACCACCATCGGTTGCTTTTTCTGACTCTTTTTCGAAACCAATGTTTAAAAGGTTTCCATATTCAGGGCGTTGCCAGAATATTTGTATGTCGGCAAAGTATCCCATACCTTTAACTTCGCGTTGGTACGAAGTACCTCCCATATCCATACAAGTACCCATACCACTCATTACAAAGAATGATGCAGTTTTACCTGTTTCAACAGTGCTATATTTAGAGTTTTCGCTAAATATGCGAATACCTCCGGTAGCACCTATTTTTACAAATTTTGAAACTTTAAAATCAATACCGGGGTTGATAGTAAAACGCATACCTTTAGTCTCTAAACGAGGGTCTTGCTCATCAGATCTTGTACCAACCAAGTAGTCGGCATTTACACCAAATCGAAGCAATTCTATTGGTTCCCATGAGAATCGTCCATCAAGAGTAAACTCCTCAGTAGAGTAGTCACTATATAGAGAGTCGGCAAGTATGAAAGGGTTTCTATCCGATTGATATAGAGTAGCATTCCATTTGCGTTCAGCCTCTGTGCCATTACGGTATGTCATACCTCCTTCAAACGACACATCGCTTAGTTTTCTAACACCATAAACCGAAACCAATAGGTCGCTGATTTTGCCAGATTTATCTATTTGGTGGAAGTCTCCTTTACCTGCGCCATAACTAACCTCTAATGTTGCAAAAGCATCAATAGGGAGGTCTTTTATGAAAGATGGGTTTATATTGCCGTATGCCACATTGTTAAGGTACATACAATCTTTGTACTGCATAATTGCAGCCGTTGTATCTGCCTCAGTTGCATTCATTGCAAAAGGCACTGCTATTAACGATAATACGAATGCTATCTTTTTAAGTTTCAACATATATCTCTTTTTTCTTTTTTTCTGTTTGAGTAAAATACTCAGGGTGGGGTATCTTTTGTTGTTCCCCCCGATTTATTTCCCTATTGGGAAAAGAGTGCCGACGCCAAGGTCGGCAACTCTTTTTATTGATTATTGTTTATATAAAATTAGAATCCGGGAGTTGGTTTAGCCTCTGGCTCGAAGTCCTCTGCTGAGTTGTTTGTATCTTGGTAAACAACACGACCGTTAACAGTCTCTTTAACTTTACGAGTGAATCCCATTCCGTTGTACATAGCAGATGTATAAATCATACCAGCATCAACTTGAGCAGGAAGAGCACAAGTTCTTTGAGTCTCAGTTACACAAACAACGTTGATAGCATCTTGGATGTCTTTGTATCTAATCATCAAGTATGGGTTAACGTCAGTACCCTCTGGTTTAGCCACCCAGTTAGCCTCGTTGTTAACGTCACAATAAGTCTCGATGTTGTCAACTTTAGCCAATACAAGACCTGCACCGAATGCTGGAAGAACAGCGAAGTTTACAGATTGAGTTCCTGGTTTAGCAACGATAGTTAGGTTAGGAACGTCTGGGTTAGCAACATAAGTTGATTTGTACTCAGTGATATCGATTTCATAGTCTGCTTTGCTCAAGTCTACAGTGTTAGGATTAACCTCGATCTCTTCAGTTGCAGGATCATCACTCATGATAGTGTGGTTTTGAGCTTGGAAAGCAACAACTATGCTTTGACCTGGTTCGATAGGATAAGTTTTACCGTTACCAACCCAACCTGCAACGTATGAAGAAACGGCAACAGCTTTCATCTCTTCAGGAGTAGAACCCCACAATACAGTTTTTGTGTTAGCTGCAATCTCTGTACGAGCTAGCAAGCAGTTGTCAAGGTATTGAGTAAATGCTGAGTTGTTGTAAATTTCAACGAATTGGTCATACATATAGTTTTTGTTAGCAGGAGTTTTACACATAGCTGAGTAGAACTCTTTGATAACCAATGGAGAAGTCAATGACTCTTCAGCAGAAATTGAGATAGAGCTTTCATTGTAAACACTAACATTCATTTTTTGACCGCTAAGGTTCATGTCTGCAGTTTCAAAAAGAGCATTTACGTTATACTCTCCTGGCTCTACTTCAACAACATAAACACCAGCACTCATTTTGTAAGCAGCAAACTCAACACCTGTTAGTTGGTTTCTTGCAATTACGTTCTCGCTTGTTACATCATCCCATGAGTAAGCCTCAGGAAGAGACGTATTTACTGTAAGTTTGTATACTTTAGCGCCGTCATTTCCGTCGCCAGGAGTACAAGCACCCATGAATAGCAATGCTACCAAGGGAAGAATTGATAAAAGAAATTTTTTCATAATAGTTTTTTTTAATAATAAATAGATTAGTTATTGTTATTAAATTTTAATTTTTAACTCGGCACCAAAGTATATTGGAGAGTACATTTCGCGGTAACCTCCTTGTTTATCTTTGTGGTACATTTTAGAGAATTTCAAGATATTGTTTGCCACAAACGACAACTCAACGTATTTCTTAAACTCTTTGGTCATCTTGAAGTTAAGCATACAAGTCATTGGGAATGTTTGCTTATCATAGTAGTACATGTTGGTAGTGTAGTTTACCAAATCAACGTACTCTCGGTTGTAAGGCATTGTGTTTTTATCCCAAACTGTGTAATTGCCCTCTCCATCGTAGAATCCTATTGGGTGAACCATATAAACCTCTTTGCCGTTGAAGTTTTTTATGTGTTCAAACAAAGAGTTTCCGTTTTCATCCTCATAAATAGTTTGAGCACTCTCATACCAAACAACTTGAGCTGTAGTTGTAAAGACAAGTTTCAACGCTGGAATGTGAGTTACAAAACGGAAGTTTGTATTTACACGTTGAGAAATTGAACCGCTACCCGAAGGCATTACAGCCAAATAAGTGTTGAAACCTTGAATTTTGTTACCATTCAACGCAGTTGTCATATTTGGGTTCTCAACAGCATCGGAGTTCCAACTTGGACCAATGTTTCTACGTTTAATATAGTACCAAGCACCGTCAACGATAATGTCTGTTTTAATTGCTTTAATCTCTCCAAAGTTAAATGAGTACTCAATACCTTGTTTGAATGTCTCGTTTTCATTGGTTGGAGTTTGGTATGTTACTACACGTTTTTGCAACAAGTAGTCCATTTGCTCTTTAGTTCCGCCGGGAGTGTTTGTGTAATAAAGAGTTCCGTCCTCATAAATAGGAGTAAATCCGGCAGGAAGATTTCTTGTGTCGTATTTTTTGTATTGCAACCAGTAAGGAATTGAACTGAATCCATACTCGTTTTTATATTGCTCGTTAAAGTATGTGATGGTACCACGTATTTTATTGATACGACCGGAGATACCAACCTCAAATTTACGTGATGTTGCAGGTTTTAGCTCTGGGTTAGCACTGTTTTGAATCACATCAGTAGTCATAATGGCAAGAGTACGATTGGGGTCTCCCGATACATAACCATTATAGCTTGTGTAGTCGTAATAAACGGGGTTGGGGTAAAGGTGTAGCAATGTTGGCATTTTTGAAGCCAAACCATAACCTCCCACAATTGACAAGTCATCAAATACCTTGTTATTTTCGTGTGATAAGAATTGGTATGATATGTTGATACGTGGGTCGATTGTTGTCATGTTTCCACGTTTAGCTAACTCATCAATAAACAATGTGTTAACACGTACACCTGCTTGGATATTCAATGTAGTTCCGGCAAAGTTCAATTCAGTTGCATTCTCCAAGAAGTATGACATTTGGTGCATTGCAGGAATTGATTTGAAAGAACGAGGACGTGCTCCTTGACCATCGCTTGGTTTTGGAGGCGACATAATGTTGAAAGTCATACCATCACCGTAGTTTGCACTTAGGTTGTAGTCGGCACCTACCTTAATATTATTAGAACCACGTTTGAAAGTGAACATTTTGTTAGCTTTCAATTGGAAATATGCAGTAAGAGGTTTTCCTTTGATTGTGTACTCAGCCATGTACTCAGCAGGCAAGAAGTGAGTTTGGAACTCTCCTGGAACTGTTGAGTATGCAAAAGGCATTGCAGAACCTGATTGAATTTGACGATACAAATCCTCTTGAACGCTATAAGATAGCGAACCTGAGTAGTTAAGGTTGCTAATCCACGATTTATTTATACGCCACATACCATCAACTGCAAAACGGATACCTTGGTTCTTGTTTTGCAATAACTCATCTGCGCGCATTGACTCATCGGCTTTTTGAGCGCTCAAGTTACGATAGTACGAAAGTTTAAGGTTCAAACTCAAAGGAGTGGTCTCTTTCATAAATGTATTAGAGTAAGCTCCGTTGGCTGTGATACGGTCGTAACCTTTATAAGTCATACGACGATCTGCGTATGATTTTGTATAATCGGCAGAAAGGTTGATGGCACCACGATTTTTCTTCATGGTGAAACCTTTACCAAAGTAAGCAAGTTTAGAGTTGGGGTCAAGTTTAACTTTAGCCTCGTATGGAGTAGTACCAACTTTTGTTTTGATAACCACAGCACCTGAAGTCAAGTTACCATACTCTGCTGAAGGGATACCACGAATAACCTCGATAGACTCAATGTTATCGGGAGAAATAGAACGCAAGTCAACACCACGACCACTGGTTGTTTGGTCGTTCATTGTGTTTTGAGCCAAAGATGAACTGTTTCCAGAACGTGCAGTAGAGAATACCTGCATGTTGGCATCGTTACTCATGGGCGCACCGTCCACAAATACAGCAGTACCAAGAGAGTTGCTCTCGTTACCACCGGCATCAATCTCACGGATTGAAGCTTGACCTGCATTTGTCAAGTCGGGGTTTTTAGTTACCTGACCCGGAAGAAGTTGCAACATATCCTCAACACTCTTTGCTTGAAGGTGTTGGATGGCCGCTTGACCGATTGTAGAAGCCGAACCCATTTTTTGTTCTTCGGCAGTTACCACAATCTCCTCAAGACCCAATCCCATAGGGCGCATCACAATTTTAAAGTCTGTGATGTTTTTGTTTACGTTTACCTCGCCAACTACGGTCTCAAATCCCAAATAGGTGATTTCGTATTTGTAAGTACCTTGTTTTAATCCTGTAATTTTAAACTCTCCCTTTTCGTTTGTCATAGCCCAAGACGAAGTAGATAGTTTTACCAATACCATCTCCAATGCCTCGTCAGCCTCAGATGAAATAACTTTACCCGACAACACGAATCCGCCCTTTTGACTTTGAGCGTATGCAGTTGTGGTGCTTATTAACATCGCAAGAACCAAAAGGCTCTTAACAAACGAAACAATTAACTTTCTACAATTTTGAATCATATATTTTTGCAATAATGTGATTATTCAAATATTAAAAAATGTATAATTTGGAATTGAACAATTTTCCAAATAGAGTGCAAATGTAATATAATTATTTAAAATAACACTATGTCAACGACAATTTTCAAGCAAAATGTTTAAAAAATTAACATTTTGACGTATATTTATGCATAACGGTATTTTTATTTGCATTTTTTATACAAAAAACTTTAGATTTCGTTATAATACCTTTATAAATTTATTTGTACCTTTGGACTTCTTTTTAGAAACACTTAGGTCTTTTTGTGGATGTTTTCCTAAAAACAGATAATATCAAAACCGATTAATGGATATAACAACATTGAAAAACAATATTGAAATAGTATCAAACAGCGACTATTTGTGGTGTACGCTTCCGTCAGGATTAAGGGTTGTATATAGATATGCAGAGTCGAATGTTTCGTATTGCGGATTTGTCATTAATGCAGGGACGCGAGACGAAGTTTGTGGTAAAGAGGGTTTGGCTCACTATGTAGAACATATGCTCTTTAAGGGCACCGAAAAACATAAAGCTATACATATCCTCAACTGCATGGAGCGTGTTGGGGGTGAGATAAATGCCTTTACAAGCAAGGAGGAGACGGTGGTCTATACCGTAAGTCTTGAGCCGGATTTAAAACGAGCCGTAACTTTGATGTCCGATATTATACAAAATTCCTCATTCCCCGAAAATGAGAGTATTAAAGAGAAAGAGGTGATAATTGATGAGATAAATTCTTACCTCGATAATCCTGCAGAACTTATTTTCGACGAGTTTGAAAATCTGCTGTTTAAAAATCACGCATTAGGTCACAATATATTGGGTGATGAGGCATCTCTCGAACGCATCTCATCACACGACGGACTCTCTTTTATATCAGAGTTTTACTCTCAAAACAATATGGTCTTTTTCTTTTCAGGAAAGACAAAATTCGATAAGGTTGTGAAAATTGTCTCCGAAGCAACCGAGAGTATCAGAAGTCAAAAAGTTGAACTTGCACGTCATGCGCCATTGCAGGTGACTCGTTTTGACAAACACGAGGAGTGCGATAATTATCAATCTCATGCCATAATGGGTGGTCGTTGCTACTCTATATACGACAAAGAGAGGTTTAATATCTTCTTGCTTAACAATATTTTGGGCGGTCCCGGAATGAACAGCATGCTTAATGTTGCATTGCGCGAAAAACGAGGATATGTTTACAATGTTGAGGCAAACATAACAAACTACTCCGATACAGGACTCTTCACAATCTATTTTGGAACAGACAGAAAGAACGTGGAGAAGTGTTTTGACATAATTCGCAAAAAACTGAATGAGTTAAAAAACAAAGAATTCTCCTCTCAAAAGCTCAATGATGCAAAACGACAATACATAGGACAATTGACAATAGGACGAGAAAATAGAGAGAACCTTGCCGTAGCATCGGGCAAAGCGTTGCTATTCCACAACCGATGCACAACTCTTGCCGATACGATTAAAAGAATCGAAAGTATTACCGCAAAGGAACTTATTGAGTGCGCAAACGTTGTTTATGCCGATGAAAATCTATCGACTTTAGTGTTGAGTTAGCAGCCCAAATTTACGATATCTCTTAAATCTCCCTCTCTGCGCATAAGGTGTGGATGGGGAGATTTCTTTTTAATTTGCAATTTAAGATAATTTACCTTAACTTTGTAAAGTGGCAAAGTGTATATTTGGCAAACACCGCTTTGTCGATAAGCTAAGTGATTCAACCCTTTTTTGAATAAAAAACAAAAAATATATAACAGCATGAAATTCAGAGGATATGTACTTAAAGCCTTTGCGTTGGCATTAGGAGCAATGGCATGTTTGTCGGTATCGGCAAAAGATTTTTACAAGGAGATTACAAATCCACGTTTGTTATCTAAAAACACAGAGGAGGCTCGTGCTTCGTTCTTACCATTTGAGAATGTCGAACAAGCAGTAAAGGGAAACTATAAAGAGTCGCTCTATTACAAGAGTCTTAACGGAACATGGAAATTCTTCTACACAGAGAATCCATACGATGTTCCAACAAACTTTATGTCTCCTGCTTTTGACGACTCAAAATGGTCAGACATAACAGTTCCGGGAAACTGGGAGAGACAAGGTTTTGGAATTCCTGTATATGTAAACGTGGGATGGGAATTTGTATCAAAAGGTTACGAACCATATATGCAAGCGCCACAACCACCTATCGTACCCGAGAAATTCAACCCAACGGGAGTATATCGCACAACATTCACTGTACCAAAAGAGTGGGACGGACGTCAAATATATATATCGTTTGACGGAGTTAAGTCAGCAGCATATCTATACATAAACGGAGTGGAGGTTGGAATGAGCAAAGACAGTAAACTACCTGCTCGTTACGATATTACACGTTTTGTAAAAAAAGATGCACCAAACCAATTAACCATGCGAGTATTCCGTTGGAATGACGGAACATATCTCGAAGGTCAAGACTTCTGGAGAATATCAGGTATTGAGCGCGACGTATATATCTACTCTCAACCAAAAGTTCGCATTAAAGACTTTACCGTTGTATCTGAGTTGGATAAAGCAACCTATACAAAAGGCGAGTTTGCCATGAGTGTTGATGTTAAAAACCACATTGGAACAGAGCAACCATACAGCGTATCATACACTTTGACCGACAACAACGGAGTTGAGGTAAAAAGTGGAATGGCTCCGGGAAAGCTTACCACTGATGCAAAAGTTGAATTTAAAGCAGAGATAGAGAATGCAAAAGCATGGAGTGCCGAAGAGCCAAACCTCTACACTCTTGTCATCAAATTAACATCGGGAGACAACACAGAGATTATATCAGAGAAGATAGGATTCCGCACCGTCGAAATCAAAAACAAACAATTGCTTGTAAATGGTAAGGCCATTTTGGTAAAAGGAGTGAATATTCACGAACACAACGAGTTTACAGGACACTACATAGATACAGCTCTTATGGTTAAGGACTTTGAGTTGATGAAACGTTACAACATCAATACAATCCGAACATCGCACTATCCACAAAACGAGCTGTTCTACCGTTTGTGCGACAAATACGGATTTTATGTAATTGCAGAGGCAAACGTTGAGGGACACGGAATGTATTACAACCTACGCGATTGTATAGGAAACAATCCTGCTTACTGCGATGCAATCGTAAGCCGTAACGTCGAGATGGTAAAACGCGACAAAAACCACCCATCTGTAATTATCTGGTCTCCTGGTAACGAGACAGGTAACGGATATTGCTTCTACCAAGCATACATGGCAATCCGAAACTTGGACCAATCAAAACGACCAATTCAATATGAACGTGCCGACATGGAGTGGAATACAGACATCTTCTGTCCTATGTATTCCGACCCCGCAGGTTTGGAGAAATATGCCAATGACCCTTCTGCCGACCGTCCTATGATTATGTGCGAGTATGCACACGCAATGGGTAACAGCCTTGGAAACTTCAAAGACTATTGGGATATTATCGAGAAGTACGACATTCTTCAAGGAGGATGTATTTGGGATTGGGTAGACCAAGGTTTTGCCGAGGTTGACGAAAATGGACGCAAATATTGGACATACGGTGGCGATTACGGGCCAAAAGGGACTCCATCCGATGATAACTTCTTGATTAACGGAATTGTATTCCCCGACCGCACAACAAAACCTCACACCGAGGAGATGAAAAAGGTTTATCAAAACATAAAATTCTCTATGCCCGAAAGCGGAAAATTGGAAGTTAAAAATGCAAACTACTTTGTAGACCTTTCAGCATATAACTTCTGCTACGAAGTAGTAACAGAGGGTAAAGTTGTTAAAAAAGGAACATTCCGCCTTACAACAGCACCACAGGCAACCGAAACTGTTGCTGTAAAACTTCCAAAGTTTGCAAAAGGAGCAGAGTACTTCTTAAATGTATATGCAACACAACGAGAGGCAACTTGCTTGATTCCCGCAGGATATGTTGTGGCAAGAGAGCAAATCGAGCTGACAAGTGGCAAATCAGTGCTTGATATTCCTGTTAAGGGTGCAGCGTTGACAGTATCTGACAACGACGGCAAGACCGTAGTTGCAGGAGGTCAATTTGCATTGGAAATAGATAAAGCATCTGGAGTTATTACATCATACAAAGTTAAGGGCGACGAAATCTTAAAAGACGGATTTGGACCACGTCCCAACTATTGGAGAGCTCCAACCGATAACGACTATGGAATGAAACTACAAAACCGTGCGCGAGTATGGCAAGCGGCATCAGTAGCTCCTCGCGTAGCCGAAAACTATACAGTAAGCAATCAAAACGGAATAGTAACAGTCAAATTCTCACAAGCAATGGTCGATAGCGTTGCACAAGACATAGAGTATAACATCTATCCTTCAGGATATTTGGCAATGACAGTAAATACCATTACCGAGAACAACATGGCAATGATGCCACGTGCAGGAATCAGAATGCAACTTAATGGCGATTACGATAATGTAAAATACTACGGACGTGGCGAGTGGGAGAACTACCAAGACCGTAAAACAGCATCGTTTGTGGGTGTATATAATACAACAGCAGAGGAGATGTACACTCCATACGTTCGTCCACAAGAGAACGGACACCGTTCGGAGGTTCGCTACTTTACGCTAACAAACGATAAAGGCAATGGTATAATGGTAACAGCTCAAGAAGATTTGATTGAGTTCAATGCCCTTAAAAACACAATCGAAGACTTTGAGGCAGGAGACAAAGGAGGTGATACAGGTTCGTTAGACCCTGCTAAAAAGACCATTAACTTTAAGCACATCAACGACATCACGCCACGCGATTTGGTTGATTGCTGTGTTGACTACAAGATGATGGGCGTTGGTGGTAACAATAGTTGGGGAGGATGGCCCGAGCCACAATATCTATGTTATCCTGACGGACAAGTTGAATCATTCACATACATTATAGCACCGGTTATTAAGAAATAAATATTTAATAGAGTTGTTAGTTGTCGGCTTTGCCGCCCCTTCGGGGTAGTTTATAGTTGTTAGAATTAAATTTTAACAACAACATAAAAAACTAAAAACTAACAACTAAAAACTAATAACTATAAATATATGAAAGCACTTAAATTTGCAATTCCTGCACTATTGTTATTGGCATCATGTGCAAAACAAGAGGTTGATTATGCAAAATATGTAAATCCATTTGTAGGAACAGGCGGACACGGACACGTTTATCCGGGAGCAGTGGCTCCATATCCTATGATTCAGGCAAGCCCCGATACAAGAATGTATCAATGGGATGCTTGTGCAGGTTATCACTATACCGATACCACAATCAACGGATTCTCTCATAACCACTTGAGCGGAACAGGATGTGGCGATTATGGCGATATCCTTATTATGCCTATGATAGGCACACCCGACAAGTTGGATAAAGAGGGAGAAAAATCACAAGAGATGCCCTTTTGCTCACCCTTCTCGCACGAAAACGAAGTTGCAGAGCCTGGATACTACTCAGTAATGTTGGAGAAACACTCAATCCTAACAGAGCTTACAGTAACACAACGCGCAGCAATATATCGTTTCACATTTCCCGAAACCGATAGTGCAACAATCCTTTTGGATATGGACTACAGCCTATCAGTATTTGGCGACCAACGCAACGATGTGTTGGATTTGCAAGTAGTAGGCGACAATGCAATATGCGGAAGCAAACAAACAAAAGGATGGGCTTGGGAGCAAGCCATCAGCTTCTATGCCGAGGCTTCTCAACCATTCACATACACAATCATAAACGACACAGTTCAACGCGAGGGAGTAGATAAACCCCGCCTAAAAGCATTGCTAAACTTCAAGGCGGAGAAAAACACTCCAATCTACTTTAAAATAGCCTTGTCAGGAGTTGATACTGAGGGAGCAAAAAAGAACCTTATGGCAGAGATTCCCGAGTTTGATTTCGATGCAACACGCAAAGCAACACGCAAAGAGTGGAACAAAGTGTTGGGCAGAGTTGATGTAGAGACTACCAATGAAACAGATAAAGCAATATTCTATACAGCAATGTATCGCACATCGTTGTGTCCCAATATGTTCACCGACGTTGATGGCAGATACATGGGAATGGATCACACAATCCGCACAAGCAACCGTCCAATGTACACAATCTTCTCGTTGTGGGATACATTCCGCGCATACCACCCAATGATGACTATCATTGACCCCGAACGTAACACAGACTTTGTAAACACATTGGTTGAGAAATACAAAGAGGGAGGACTATTACCTATGTGGGAGTTGGCATCGAACTACACAGGTTGTATGATTGGTTACCACGCAGTATCTGTAATTACCGATGCATATATTAAAGGATACAGAGACTTTGATGTAGAGGCTGCATTTGAGGGATGTTTGAAATCATCAAACGGAGATACATCAAATATAATAGTACCTCGTGCATTTATACCTTACATTCAACCCGTATCAAAAATATATAAAGATGCATTAGGCTATGTACCTTGCGATAAAGAGGGCGAGTCGGTGGCAAAAGCGTTGGAGTATGCATATGACGACTGGTGTATCTCTATCCTTGCCGACGCTTTGGATAAAGATACAGAAACTGCAGAATTTGCACAAAAAGGAAAATACTACCAAAACTATTTCGATGCAACAACCAAGATGATGCGAGGTAAAGACTCAAAAGGAGAGTGGCGAACACCATTCAACCCATACGCTTCAAAACACCGCGACGATGACTACTGCGAAGGAATTGCATGGCAATGGACATGGTTCGTACCCCACGATGTAGAGGGATTGGTTGAGTTAATGGGAGGCAAAGAGGCATTCGTAACACAATTGGACTCGTTATTCTTCACTTCTCGCAGCATAGAGGGCGAGGACGTATCAGCCGACATTACAGGATTGATAGGATTGTATGCTCACGGAAACGAGCCAAGCCACCACATAGCACACCTATATAACTATGTAGGTGAGCCTCACAAAACACAAGCAATGTTGGATAGCATCATCTACTCACAATATCGTTTAGACCCCGACGGAATAGCAGGAAACGAGGATTGCGGACAGATGTCGGCATGGTATATCCTAAACAGTATGGGAATCTATCAAGTAGCGCCGGGTAACCCTGTATTCTCAATAGGACGTCCAATATTTGACCAAGCAACAGTAAAACTACCAGAAGGTAAAACATTCGCAATCAAAACACTTAACAACTCTCGAACAAACAAATATATCAAGAGCATGAAACTAAACGGAGAGGAGCTTGTATCACCTTTCATCAACTACTCTGATATTATGAAAGGCGGAGAGTTAGAGATAGAAATGACAGATAAAATATAGTTGTTAGTTGTACGGTGCTTCGCACCTTAGTTTTTAGAAAAGCCCCAAGGTTGTCTCGATAAGAACCTTGGGGCTTTTTATTGCTCCAATTAGGCTAATTAGTCATATTGCTCTAATTAGCCTAACAAACTAACAACTAAAAACTAATAATAAATTTGTTAAACAAAATAAAAATAACTACATTTGTGTTGTGAAGAAGTGTCTGTAAATAATATGTGTGTAAATTCATTGAATATCAATAAAGTGTGTAAAAAAAGTGCTAATAATTTGGTGCTTTCAAATCTTTGTATAAACACACACACA
>JAFYRT010000025.1 GCA_017546805.1 Muribaculaceae bacterium
CCACCAAGAGTCTCAATACCAAGTGAAAGTGGAGTTACATCAAGTAGCAATACATCTTTTACATCTCCTGACAACACTGCTCCTTGAATTGCCGCTCCTACTGCAACTACCTCATCAGGGTTAACTCCTTTTGAAGGTGCTTTTCCAAAGAATTTCTCAACAATTGCTTGAACTGCAGGAATACGTGTTGAACCTCCTACAAGGATTACCTCGTTGATGTCTGATGCTGACAATCCTGCATCTTTCAATGCTTGACGGCAAGGCTCGATTGTTGCTTGAATCAAGTTGTCTGCCAATTGCTCGAATTTTGCACGAGTTAGTGTTTTTACCAAGTGTTTGGGTATTCCGTTTACAGGCATAATGTAAGGCAAGTTAATCTCTGTTGTTGTTGTGCTTGACAACTCGATTTTTGCTTTCTCTGCAGCCTCTTTCAAACGTTGCAATGCCATTGGGTCTTGACGAAGGTCGATTCCCTCCTCTGCTTGGAATTGCTCTGCCAACCAGTCTATGATTACGTGGTCGAAGTCGTCTCCTCCAAGGTGAGTGTCTCCGTTTGTTGATTTAACCTCAAATACTCCGTCTCCTAATTCAAGGATTGAGATATCGAATGTTCCTCCACCAAGGTCGAACACTGCAATTTTCATATCTTTGTCAGATTTGTCAAGACCGTATGCCAAAGCTGCTGCTGTTGGCTCGTTTACGATACGGCGTACTGTCAAACCGGCAATCTCTCCTGCCTCTTTTGTTGCTTGACGTTGAGCATCGTTAAAGTACGCAGGTACTGTAATAACTGCCTCTGTTACCTCTTGTCCAAGATAGTCTTCTGCTGTTTTTTTCATTTTTTGAAGTACCATTGCAGAAATCTCTTGTGCAGAATACAAACGTCCGTCAATGTCGATACGAGGTGTGTTGTTTCCGCTTTTTACTACTTTATAAGGTACGCGTTTTAGCTCGTCTTGTACTTGGTCGTACATCTCTCCCATGAAACGTTTGATTGAGAAGATTGTACGTGTTGGGTTTGTGATTGCTTGACGTTTTGCAGGATCTCCTACTTTACGCTCGCCACCATCAATGAATGCTACTACCGAAGGTGTTGTTCTGTGTCCTTCGCTGTTTGCAATTACAACCGGTTCTGTACCTTCCATTACTGATACACATGAGTTGGTTGTTCCTAAGTCGATTCCAATAATTTTTCCCATTTTATTGTAAAATTTAGTTATTAATATTCTTTTTTATATATGCCTTTCATGCAGGCTTGCACTTTACTTACTTCAAACAACGTGCCAATTATATTTGTTGAAGTTTTTGCCAAATTTTATTGTCTCAAGTTGTTTTTTTGTCACATCTTATCATTATGCAATATATTATTGGCAGTTTTTATGACTATTTGGCAGTTTTTATTGTCAAATTTGATATTTTTCAGCTGTTTTTACTCTTTTTTTAAGTGTATAAAACTTTTATTGTAATGATTACTTATTATTGATTATATTTTGTATATTTGCCCAGAATTGTCTTTAATGAGAAATTATTTACATTTAAATTTTTAATATTATGAACTTAACACACATTGAGCATCTTGGTATTGCTGTTAAAAGCATTGAAGAGTGCTTACCCTACTATGAGGGCGTTCTTGGTTTAAAATGTTATAACATTGAGGAAGTGGCTGATCAAAAGGTAAAAACTGCTTTCTTTAAAGTTGGACAAACCAAAATTGAGCTACTTGAACCTACAAGTGAAGATAGCACTATTGCTAAATTTATTGCAAATAAGGGCGAAGGTATTCATCACATTGCTTTTGCTACTGACAGTGTTGCTGATGCTTTGGCTGATGCTGCCGAAAAGGGTATTCGTTTGATTGATACTGCTCCACGTGGTGGTGCTGAAGGTTTGCAAATTGCATTCTTGCATCCAAAATCAACCTGCAGTGTTTTAACCGAGCTTTGCGAAGATCCTAATAAATAACAGATTTACAAAATTTTATATAGAACTATATTTATAACTATCTTATATATATTATATGAGTACTCAACTTGACAAAATTAAAGAGCTTATTGCTTTGCGTGCAGAGGCTCGTTTGGGTGGTGGTGAAAAAGCTATTGCCAAACAACA
The DNA here is from genome assembly GCA_017546805.1 of Muribaculaceae bacterium. GTDB lineage: Bacteria > Bacteroidota > Bacteroidia > Bacteroidales > G3-4614 > Caccoplasma_A. The sequence continues at coordinate 2,110 of JAFYRT010000025.1, forward strand.
CGAAAAAGGGAAATATACTGCACGTGAGCGCATAGCAATGCTTTTGGACGAAGGCAGTTTTGAAGAGATGGATATGTTTGTTAAACACAGATGTACCAACTTCGGACAAGATAAAAAAACTTTCTTGGGTGATGGTGTTGTTACCGGTAGCGGAACAATAGACGGACGTTTGGTTTACGTTTTCGCTCAAGACTTTACTGTATTTGGTGGCTCTCTTTCTGAGACTATGGCCATGAAAATTTGTAAAGTAATGGACCAAGCTATGAAAATGGGTGCGCCTTGCATTGGTATTAACGACTCGGGTGGCGCTCGTATCCAAGAGGGTATTAACGCATTGGCAGGTTACGCTGAAATTTTCCAACGTAACATTTTGGCATCAGGTGTTATTCCTCAAATTTCAGGAATTTTTGGACCTTGTGCCGGTGGTGCAGTTTACTCTCCTGCCCTAACTGACTTTACTTTGATGATGGAGGGTACTTCATATATGTTCTTGACAGGTCCTAAAGTTGTTAAGACTGTTACAGGAGAGGATGTAAGCCAAGAGGATTTGGGTGGAGCGAGTGTTCACGCAAGCAAATCGGGCGTTACTCACTTTACTGCTGAGACTGAGGAGGAGGCTTTGGCTCTTATCCGCCAATTATTAAGTTACATTCCTCAAAACAACCTTGAAGAGCCTCCATACGTAGAGTGTACAGACCCAATTGACCGTTTGGAAGACTCTTTGAACGAGATTATCCCCGACAGTCCCAACAAGGCGTACGATATGTATAATGTAATAGCTGCTATTGTTGACAATGGAGAGTTCCTTGAAGTTCAAAAACAATATGCTACTAATATTATTGTAGGTTTTGCTCGTTTCAACGGACAAAGTGTTGGTATTGTTGCTAACCAACCTTGTCGCTATGCAGGTGTATTGGATTGCAACGCATCTCGTAAAGGTGCTCGTTTTGTTCGATTCTGCGACGCATTTAATATTCCTATTGTATCGTTGGTTGACGTTCCTGGATTCTTGCCAGGTACAGGACAAGAGTACAATGCCGTTATTCTTCACGGTGCTAAATTGCTTTATGCTTACGGAGAGGCTACAGTTCCTAAAGTAACTGTTACTTTGCGTAAATCATATGGTGGTTCGCACATTGTGATGAGCTGTAAACAACTTCGCGGAGATATCAACTACGCATGGCCATCGGCAGAGATTGCTGTTATGGGTGGTGCCGGTGCTGTTGAGGTGCTTTATGCTAAAGAGGCTAAAGATGCTGAAGATCCCAAAGCATTTATGGCAGAGAAAGAGGCTGAATACACTAAATTGTTTGCTAACCCCTACAATGCGGCTAAATATGGTTACATCGATGATGTTATTGAACCACGCAACACTCGTTTCCGCATAATTAGAGCTTTGCAACAATTGCAAACCAAAAAACTTTCTAACCCTGCTAAAAAACACGGTAATATTCCTCTATAATAAGTATGATTATGAACAACAGAATAAGAAAATATATCTATATCTGTATGTCCGTGTTTTTGGGCTTGACAGTTGCATCGTGCAATAGCAACGACAGCAAAGGCGAGTCGAAACTTGTAATCAACGAGGTTCTTGTTAAAAACGTAACAAACTATCAAGATGATTACGGTCAACACAGCGCATGGATTGAGATATTCAACAAATCGTTTGGTAGCGAAAACTTGGCAGGCTGCTACATCAGAGTACAAAATAATTTAGGTGATTCTATTTACTTTATTCCTAAAGGTGATGTACTTACTGTTGTTAAACCTCGTCAACACGCTCTTTTCTGGGCAGACAATCAACCAAATCGTGGAACATTCCACATTAACTGTGTATTGGATGCAGAAAGTGACAACTACATCGAATTGCTCGACTCGGGTAAAAAATTGTTAGACTCTGTCACTGTTCCTGCTATTGCTCTTGCAGATGACTGCTCATGGGCGCGTGTAAGTGACGGAAATAAAGAGTGGGAAATTAAAGGTGTCGACAGCAACAAATATGTTACTCCAAGCACTAATAACACAACACTAAACAGTAATCCTAAAAAAGACAAATTTGCCAATCTCGACAAATTTGGTTACGGTATGGCTATTTCGGCTATGACTGTTGTATTCTCGGGATTGTTGATTTTGTTTATCCTATTCAAATTTATTGGTAGAGTTGCAATTTATTTGAGCAAACGCAACGCCATGAAAGCTAAAGGCGTTACTTGCGAGAAAGAGGCTAAAGAGAAGAAACTTGGTGAGGCTCAAGGTGAAGTTATTGCTGCAATTTCAATGGCTTTGCACGAAATGCAAAACAGCGCTCACGACTATGAGGAGACAGTGCTTACCATCACACGAGTTAAACGCAGCTACTCTCCTTGGAGTTCAAAAATTTACTCTTTAAGAGAGACTCCCAACAGAAAATAATTTCGTTAACCTATTAACTGATTAATAATTACAAAGATGAAAGAGTATAAATATATTATAAATGGTAATCAATACAATGTTACCATTGGCGATATCAACGATAATATTGCGCAAGTTGAGGTTAACGGAACCTCATATAAAGTTGAATTGGAGAAAGCTCCCGTAGCTGCTCCCAAAACAACAGTTGTTCGTCAAGCTGTTGCACCAACAAAACCAGCAGCACAAACTACAGTTGTAAACAAACCTTCTGCTGCCGCAGCAGGTAAATCTGGAGTTAAATCTCCCCTGCCTGGTGTTATTCTTGACATTAAAGTTAATGTTGGAGACACAGTTAAAAAGGGACAAACAATTATCATTCTTGAGGCCATGAAGATGGAAAATAACATCAACGCCGACAAAGATGGTACAGTTACAGCTATTAGTGTAAACAAAGGAGACTCTGTTCTTGAAGGCAGCGTTCTCGTAACAATTGAATAATATGGGTGATTTTATAAGCTTTTTAAGTCAAAATCTTGCCGATTTCTGGACATATACCGGTTTTTATAATGCTACTCCCGGACACATTATAATGATCCTCGTCGGTTTGATTTTCATCTACTTGGCAATTGCTAAGGAGTTTGAGCCTATGTTGCTTATACCCATAGGCTTTGGTATATTGATTGGTAATATTCCTTTCAATATGGACGCAGGACTTCAAGTTGGTATTTACGAAGAAAACTCTGTATTGAACATCCTTTACGGAGGTGTTAAATCGGGTTGGTATCCTCCTTTGATTTTCTTGGGAATTGGTGCCATGACCGACTTCTCGGCACTTATCTCTAATCCAAAACTACTATTGATTGGTGCAGCGGCTCAATTTGGTATTTTTGGTGCATACATGATTGCTTTGGCTATGGGATTCGACCCTATGCAAGCTGCCGCAATCGGTATAATTGGTGGTGCAGACGGACCAACAGCTATTTTCCTTTCATCAAAACTTGCACCTAACCTAATGGGAGCTATTGCGGTTTCGGCTTACTCTTATATGGCTCTTGTTCCTGTTATTCAACCTCCTATTATGAGATTGTTGACTAATAAAAAAGAACGTTTAATTAAGATGAAAGCTCCACGTGCCGTATCTCACACAGAGAAAGTTATATTCCCAATTGTTGGTTTATTGCTAACATGTTTCCTTGTACCTTCGGGTCTTCCTCTATTGGGAATGTTGTTCTTTGGTAACCTATTAAAAGAGAGTGGCGTTACTCGCCGTTTGGCAGAGACAGCTCGTGGTCCGCTAATTGACACTATTACAATTCTGTTAGGTGTTACAGTGGGTGCATCAACTCAAGCATCGGAGTTCTTAACATTAGACTCTGTTAAGATTTTTGCTCTTGGTGCATTGTCATTTGTTATTGCAACAGCATCGGGTATTATCTTTGTTAAGATATTCAACCTATTCCTTAAAAAGGATAACAAAATCAACCCACTTATCGGTAACTCAGGAGTATCGGCAGTACCCGACTCTGCACGTATTTCACAATCGGTAGGTTTGGAATACGATCCAACAAACTACTTGTTGATGCATGCAATGGGTCCAAACGTAGCAGGTGTTATTGGCTCGGCAGTTGCAGCTGGTATATTATTAGGTTTCTTGATTTAATAATAGTTACGCACAATATTCATGAGAGGTTGTTTCTGCACGAAACAACCTCTTTTTTGCAACTAAAGATTAAAAGAATTATTTAAGAAATAAATTTTAGATAATCTCTGAAAAATTGTTTTAACTTTGCACCGTATAAACAAGATACGTTATGAGCGAAATTCCACAACAAAATAAGCGACACAAAGGCGAAGTTTTACGTTTTGCAATTACAGGAGCATTGGTTACATTCATATTATATGCCGTATATTTGCCCTTATCTTATGCAATGCCAAACTACGTAGGAGTTGCATACTCTATAGGTTTTGTAATAAGCTTTATCACAAACTTTTTACTATCAAACTACTACACATTCCGCACCCGCCCAACATTCGACAGAGCAATACTGTTTTGCGTAGTTCAGTTTATAAACTACATGCTACAAATTCTGTGCTTTAAGTTCTTTATTTGGGTAGGAGTAAGCAATGTATGGGCACCTGTGCCGGTGTGGGTATTTATATTCCCCATAAACTTTTTGCTTATGCGTGTGGCTCTTAAATCGGAATCAATAAAAGATTTAATGCATCGGATTATGAATATTGAGAGAAAACAGAAAGGAATTTAGAATAAGATTTATATAACAGAAATTTTGTTGGATAATCAAAATATATTTTATAAATTTGCTCTAACAAAATTATTAATTTAATAATTGATTTAAACAAATGGCAAACAAACGCAATTTAAAGAAAGAGATTAATTTTCTTGCTGAAGAACTTGTTACAAATTGTTTTTTGAGTAGCGCTTTTATAAACGGAAGTGACGACGAAAAATTTGATGAGTTGATTGGTAGAATTTTAGACATGCAGGGTGAATTTCTATCAAGAGTAAACCACCCCAACGGAACTAAAAATGCCAAACTGGTAAAAGAATACTACAAATCATTACTTGCCGACTTTGACAAAAACGTGGGAGAAATTCTAATTGAGTTAGATGCTCTTAATCAAAAATAGTCAGAAATGAGAAATTTACTATTTATATCAATATTCGCAGCAGTTGCCACACTTATTGGTTGCAACTCAAAAAAGCAGTGCGAAGTAACAGAGTGCAATACCATATGCGGAAAATGGGAGTTGGTAAAAATTAACGACAAAGCCATTGTGGCAAATGAAGAGGATGAACAAGCATACGTCATATTTAACATGCAAGACAGCACAATTGCAGCATATGACGGATGCAACAACATTGGAGGATGGGTAGTAAAAGCCGATAGCGGAAACTTGTTTATGGTAGATATGGCATCTACATTACAATTCTGCCCCGACCAAGGCGAAAGTGCGATGCTTGGAGCAATACTTAACGTTGCAGATAATTACGAGATTAAAGAGTGTGCCGAACAAGGCAAATTCCTTGTAATAACAAGCAACAACGACTCAATATCTGCTACATTTAAAGCAGTTGAAATAAAATAATTTGCCATTACGTTTGGCAAGAATATGGATTTTCTGAACCTAAAAGATATATCGGAGAGATACCGCTCAGAACTAAAAGAGGCAGCTGCCCAAGTAATTGACAGCGGATATTACATAAGAGGCCCAAAAACAGAAGAGTTTGAGAGCAATTTATGCGGATATTTAGGCTGTAAAAATACAGTAGGAACAGGAAACGGATTAGATGCACTGAAACTAATATTCAGGGCATATATAGAATTAGGAGTAATGAGTGTTGGCGACGAGGTAATCCTCCCTGCCAACACTTTTATAGCATCATTAACAGCCGTTATTGAAAGCGGATTAAAACCCGTAATAGCAGATATTGACACAAAAACGTTAAATATCGACATTACTGCAATAGAGCCACTTATAACCTCAAAAACAAAAGCAATAATGCCTGTACACCTATATGGCAGGTGCTGTTGGGACGAAGAACTGAAAAGTTTGGCACAACAATACAATCTGAAGATTGTTGAAGATAATGCACAAGCAATGGGAGCAAAATCAGCGATCAAGGGATTTGGCGAAAGTTATATGTGCGGAGCATTGGGCGATGCAGCAGGAACAAGTTTTTATCCTGTAAAAAATCTTGGGGCATTAGGCGACGGCGGTGCAGTAACAACAAATGATGACAAATTGGCAGAAGTTATTCGAGCATTGGGGAATTATGGTTCAGAAGAGAAGTATATCCACAAATACGCAGGAGTAAACAGCCGTTTAGACGAAATACAGGCAGCAATGCTTTGCGTAAAACTCAAATATCTTGACCAAGAGAATGCTCGTCGTCAAGAAATAGCCGAGATTTATGACAAACAGATAACAGCCAAACAAATTATAAAACCGCTTTTAAGCAAAAACGGAGAATGTGTGTGGCATCAGTATGTTATCAGAACAGAAAATCGTGATAAACTGATGCAAAAATTAGGAGAAAAGGGTATTCCAACAATGATACACTACCCTACTCCAGTACATAAACACGAAGCATACAAAGAATTAAACACATTAACTTTGCCCGTTGCAGAGAAGTGTGCAACCGAAATTATTAGTTTACCAATAAACCCTGCAATGAGCAACCAAGAGGCAATAATTGTGGCAGAGGCGGTGAATGAGAGTTGTTAGATATCAGCGATTAGTTATCAGTTTATAGTTGTTAGCAAAAGATGGCGGAATCGTTAAGAGGAAAAACACTAAAAGGAATGATATGGAGTTTTGCAGAGAATTTTTCTTTGCAAGGCATTCAATTTATCATAGGCATTCTGCTTGCACGTGTACTATCTCCATCTGACTACGGAATGGTTGGGATGTTGGCAATATTTACCGCAATTGCCAATACTCTTATTAACAGCGGATTCAGCACAGCACTTGTGCGAAAAACAGACAGAACTCAAACCGACCTCTCAACTACATTTTATTTTAATATTGTTGTAGGAATCGTTCTATATTTTGCTCTATTTTTTTCGGGTCCATTAATTGCAAAATTCTATAATACTCCACTACTTTCAGACCTTATAAAAGTAACCGCAATTTCACTGATACTAAACTCATTGTGTATTGTCCAACAAGCCCTCTTTACAATAAAGATGGACTTTAAGACACAAGCCAAAATATCAGTAATTAGTGCATTAATTACTGGAGCAGGCGGGGTAACAATGGCATATACAGGTTTTGGTGTATGGGCAATTGTATGGCCCGGAGTATTTGGCGGAGCCGTTAGATGTATTCTCCTTTGGGTATGGGGTAAATGGAGACCTACTTGGGAATATTCTTGGAAATCGTTTAGAGAGCTTTTTGGATTTGGCTCAAAATTATTGGCGTCAGGGCTAATTGATACTATATTTAACAATATATACCCAATAATAATTGGGAAAAAATTCTCTGCTGCCGATTTAGGACAATATACAAGGGCTGATGGATATGCCAATCTGCCCGCAACAACTGTTACTGGAGTGTTGGGAAGAGTAACATTTCCCCTACTCTGCCAAATACAAGATGATGATGCACGCTTACAATCAACCTACCGACAATTAATAAAACTATCGGCATATGTTGTATTCCCTATTATGATTGGTTTAGCTACATTAGCAAAACCACTAATAATATTTATGATTACAGCAAAATGGACAGAATGTGTTCCATTTCTGCAAATATTATGTTTTAGTTTAATGTGGTATCCAATACACGCCTTAAACCTTAATCTGCTACAAGTTAAAGGGCGTAGCGACTTGTTCTTAAGACTTGAAATCATAAAAAAAATACTAGGAGTATCAATCCTCATATTAGCAATACCATACGGAATAATATGGATGTGTATAGGACGAGTTATGGCGTCTATAATATGTTTGGTAATAAACACATACTATACAGGCAAACTTATTGATGTAGGATTCTTTAAACAGATGGGAGACATATTACCCATTTTGATACTATCACTCACTATGGGTGTAATAGTATTTGGGGTAAACCTATTCATTGAAGATTTGTTGTTACAAATAATCACAGGATTTATCGTAGGAATAGCATATTATTTGACAATATCGTACATATTTAAATCAAAAGAATTGTTATATTTGCTATCGTTATTAAAAAAGAGTAAAAGTTGTTAGCTATCAGCTATTAGTTGTTAGATGATAGAATGAGAATTAGAGATTAAAGGCTAAAATGGATAATAAAACAATAACCGTAACATCGCCACTATTACCAAAGTTGGAAGAGTTTATGCCATACCTACAAGAGATATGGGATAGCAAGTGGATTACCAATAACGGACAATTTCACCAACAATTGGAGAAGGCATTGTGTGAATATTTAAGAGTACCATATATAAGCCTGTTTACAAACGGGACACTTCCTTTGATAACAGCACTGCAAGCATTAAGAGTAACAGGCGAGGTAATTACCACACCGTATAGTTTTGTTGCAACAACTCACTCGTTATGGTGGAACGGAATAAAACCCGTATTTGTTGATATCGACCCTGCAACATGCAACTTAGACCCCTCAAAAATAGAGGCAGCCATAACACCAAGAACAACAGCTATTATGCCTGTTCACTGCTACGGAAAACCATGTAATGTAAAAGCAATTCAAGAAATAGCAGACAAATATGGTCTAAAAGTCATATATGATGCAGCACATGCGTTTGGGGTGGAGATAAATGGGGAAAGTGTGTTAAATGCGGGAGATATGAGTACCTTGAGTTTCCATGCTACAAAGGTATATAACACTGTTGAGGGAGGAGCATTGGTAATGAATAATGCCGAAACAAAAAGGCGAATTGACTATCTTAAAAACTTTGGATTTGCAGGAGAAACTGAAGTTGTTGCACCCGGAATTAATAGCAAAATGGACGAGATTCGCTCGGCATACGGACTATTAGCGTTAAAAAAAGTTGATGAATCAATTGCAGAGCGTCAAAAAGTGGCACAAATATACCGTAGCGAGTTGAAAGATGTTCCAGGAATCCGATATTTCGAGGATATGCCTGGAGTAAAACATAACTACTCATACTTCCCTATTTTTGTGGAGAAAGATTATGGGATGACACGTGACGAGCTATACTTTAAGATGAAAGAAAATAACGTTCTTGGCAGACGCTACTTCTACCCACTAATAAGTTCTTTCTCAACGTACAGAGGATTAGAGTCGTCAGACCCTAAAAACTTGCCCATTGCAACACGTATTGCAGAGGAAGTAATTTGCCTACCAATGCACGATGCATTAAGCGAAAACGATATTCAAAGAGTAATTGATTGTATAAAGAGATAAGAGAGATGAAACTTGGAATAATGCAACCATATTTTATGCCTTATATTGGATATATAAGTCTAATAAAACATACAAATATGTTTATTTTGTTTGATACTGTTCAATTTATAAGACATGGATGGATAGAAAGAAATAGAATTTTAAAACCTTCCGGAGAATGGCAGTATATACAAGTTCCTTTGATAAAGAATGATGGTAGAGACACAATAATAAAAGATGTTTTAATAAATAATAAGGAAAATTGGAAAAACAAAATATTAGCCCAGTTACAACATTATAAAAAAAGAGCTCCTTTCTACTTTAAAACAATTAAATTACTGAACGAAATATTTGCTGAAGATTATAATGATATTGTAAAGCTAAATCAATATTCACTAACAAAAGTTTGTGAATATTTAGGCTTTGAAAAGGAGATTAAAATTTTTTCAGAGATGAATTTAGATATTACAGCAAATGAACCTGATGAATGGGCGTTGAATATATGTAAAGCGATAAAGGGAGCTGATGAATATTGGAATCCTACAGGAGGAATGAGTTTTTTTGATAGAGGAAAATATGATAATGCAAATATCAAACTATATTTTCAAGAAATCAATATAACTCCATACAAACAGTTAGACAATCAATTTGAACCTGGATTATCCATTATAGATGTAATGATGTTTAATTCTCCTGAAGATATAAATAAAATGCTTGACAATTATAATCTTTTATAAAGAGTGATTGCAAATGAAAGAAATTGGAGGATATTTTTCTTTAGAATTACCAGCAAATGTAGATAATATGCCAAATAAAAATGGCATATTATTAAATAGTTGTAGAAATGCCTTAGAACTTATACTTAGGAACATTGATACAATTAAAATGTTATATATCCCCTATTACACTTGTAACGTAGTTTTAGAACCAATAAAGAAATTAAATATAAATTACTCTTTTTATTCAATAAATGAGAATTTGGAAATTGCCCAAGAAATAAATTTGCAAAATAACGAATATATTATATACACAAACTATTTTGGAATAAAGGATCGTTATATTAAATATTTAAACAACAAATACAAGGACAATTTAATTATAGATAATGCCCAGGCATTATTTGCAGAACCAACAAAAAAATGTGCATATAGTCCACGCAAATATGTAGGAATAGCAGACGGAGGAATAGCATTCATTGACAGAGAGATTGATTTATCAAGTTATGAGCAAGATATATCATACGAAAGATTTAATCATTTATTAATAAGGCGTGATACCAATGCCTCAAATGGATTCGCTGAATTTAGGACAAACGACAACAAACTAGTCAATAATTCAATCAAAACTATTTCTAAATTAACAAAAGACATAATAGATTCAATAGATTTTATATCAGTTAAAGAGAAAAGGATAAACAACTTTATGTTTCTTAATAACAAGTTGAAACATATAAATAGATTAACTATTGACGATATAAATAATTTTGAATGTCCTCTTGTATATCCATTCTTCACTGATGACCAAAATTTAAAAAGCAAACTTATAGAGAATAAAATATATGTAGCAACATATTGGCCAAATGTCTTTGAATGGTGCAAGAAAGATGATTTTGAGTATTATTTAACAAATCAACTTATTGCACTACCAATTGACCAAAGATATGGTATAAATGAAATGAAAAAAATTTTAGAAATAATTGATTTATAATATATACATCTATGAATAAGAAAAAAAAGATATTAATATTAGGGGGTACTACAATATCAAAACAGATAGTATACGCCGCACGAGAAATAGGATTAGATGTATATGTAACAGATTATTATGAAGATTCTCCATGCAAAGCTATATCTGACAAAAATTTTATAATAAGTTGTACAGATGTTGATGCAGTATGTGATCTTATAAAAAAAGAGAATATTGATGGTGTAATAATGGGATATGCTGACGTATTAATGTCGGCATACGTAAAAATTTGCGAAAAAGCTAAATTACCTTGTTATGCTAATTTACAAGCTATTGAAACAACATCAAATAAGTCTACATTTAAAAATCTTTGCAAAAAATTTAATATACCTGTTGTACCAGAATATAGCATAAATGATGTAAATGAAAATAGAGTTAAATATCCAATAATAATAAAACCCGTTGACAATAGTGGAGCAAGAGGTATATATATATGTAATAACAAAGAAGATTTTAATAAATTCTACAATGAAGCATTAAAATACTCTCCAAGCAAACAGATAATAATTGAACAATTTCTAACAGGAAAAGAAGCAACAATATTTTATTATTTGTACGACGGAGAAATTTATCTATTAGGGGTTAGTGATAGACATATGCTAAAATATGATGAAAAACTATTGCAATTACCTATTGGTTACACATTCCCATCTATCAACCAGAATTCTTTTCTTAAAGAAGAAAACGAAAATATCAAAATGATGTTTAAATCATTAAAAATGAAAGAAGGAATGGTTTTCATGCAATCATTTAATGATAATGGTAATTATATAATATACGAGATGGGATATAGGCTTACGGGCTCAATTGAACACCATCTTTTTGAAAAGGCATATAATTTTAATCATTTAAAAGCTATTTTAAACTACGCGGTAGGGAATAAAGTTGACGTATCTGCCTTAGAAACAATTAATATAAACAATCCTATAATGGCAAATGTAACTCTTCTTTTAAACAAAGGAGAAATTCATCATTATGAAGGAATTACTGAGGCAATGAACATCCCTGGTGTATTACACATACATAAATCATATAAAGAAGGTGATATTATAGATGAAAGTATTATGGGCAAATTATCACAAGTAGGTATAAGAGTATTATTATATGCAGAAAGCCATAACAAGCTGATAGAAATGATGGATACGGTAAAAAATACCATTAAAGTTATTTCTACAGATAATAAAAATATGATAATCGATAATTATAGATATAAAGACATCTGCGGAATATGAAGAATATAATAATTACAGGAGCAAGTGGACTTGTTGCAACTGAACTTATAACAAAGTTACTACATAATACAGATTACCAATTATATCTATTATCAACGAATACAAATACATTAATAAATAGATATAATAAATACAAACATAAAGTTAAAATTTTTACCCTTGAAGAATTCCATAATTATATTATCCAATATAATAAAAACTACGATTTTGATATTTGTATTCACACCGCGTTTTCAAGAAGTTCAGATGGAAATTTAATTACAAAATCATTAGATTATCAAAAAGAATTATTAAATATACTAAAAGGCATAAAAATAAAATCATTCATAAATATATCGTCACAAAGTGTATATGGTAAAAAATCTACTCCATTGTGGAGTGAACAAACAGATACAGATCCAGACTATATATATGCAATGGGGAAATATGCATCTGAATTATTAACCGAACTTTCATTTAAAGACACAAATATCAATTGGACAAATATTAGACTTAGTAGCATATGCGAGAACGCACGATTCGTTTCAGTTTTTGTAGATAAAGCAATAAATAAAGAGACGATACAAGTTACAGCACCAAATCAATATGTATCATTCATTGATATTAGAGACGTTGCTTCAGCACTAATTAAAATTATTAATAATGCTGATAAAATAAAGTTTAAAAATGTATATAACTTGGGAACCAATAAAATAAATAGCATTGGAGAAATTGCTCAAATAACGAAGATGATAGGAATAAAAAATCATAATATACAAGATATAAATATCGTAGAATATGAATCAGAAAACTATACAAAGGTAGGTGTAAATTCAACTCTATTTATGAATACATTCAATTGGATTCCCCAATACAATATTGAAGATATGATAAATTCTTTGTATTTGTTAAAATTATCAAATGATAAAATTAAATAAATTCTATTTTATGGGAGTGAATAGGCTAAGACAAGTAATAAAATATGGTTGGAATCATGCTGAAGAGATTAAAATTTCAGCAAATAAAAGTTTCAATTATAAATTGAAAATATTTTTCGATATTATATATTGCTTTTTCACATATAAAATGTGGTCTAATCAATATCTTAAAGAATCTTTTTTTATATTATCTGATAAAGATCGCGAAGACTTAGGGAACAAATATAAAGAAATTGGTATTAAACGTGATAAATGGCAAAATGACTTTATAAATACAAGAAAATTTCTTGCCAAATACACAAGTATAAAATATGAAATAGAGAGCAAACGCGAAAAAAGGAGGAAAGCATATACAAAGAAATACAATGCGGGGAAAAATTTAATGATAGAATATAATGTTGATATTAGCAGACAACATTATTTGGATGGGACAATATCAATTGGGGACAATGTTCTTATTGCAAAAAATTGTTTTATAGATTATTCTGGCTCTGTTATAATTAAAAATAATGTTCAATTAACAAATGGAGTTATAATAGAGACACATCATCACCCGTATCATTCAGATTGCAATATAGATAAAAACATTGCACTTCCGTCATCGTTAGTTATTGAAGAAAATTCAACAATAGGATCAAGAGCTATCATATTGGATTCATGTAATTATATTGGGAAACACTCTCGAATCGGAGCTGGTGCCGTTGTAACAAAAGATGTTCCAGATTATGCCATTGTTGTTGGAGTCCCTGCAAAAATAATAAGATATCAAAATAAAATATAAAGTAAATAATGTCAGAGAAAACGCCATTAGTAAGTGTATTAACATTAGCATATAACCAAGCACCATATATAAGAGAGTGTTTGGATGGTGTTCTTATGCAAAAAACAAATTTTGCATTTGAATTACTAATTCACGATGATGCCTCAACTGATGGCACAGCAGATATAATTCGAGAATACGAAGCAAAATACCCTGATATTATAAAACCAATATATCAAACCGAGAATCAATACACCCGAGGAGGAAAAATTATGAATCGTTTTATGTATCCTCGAGTAAAAGGTAAATATATTGCGATGTGCGAAGGTGATGACTATTGGACAGACCCCCTAAAACTCCAAAAACAAGTTGATTTTATGGAGGCAAATCCAGATTGTTCACTATGTTGCCACCACATGAAAGTATATTCAGAATTTAATAAGCAGTATGAGCCATATGGATATCCCCATATTATTAGAGAGGGAGACAATGGGGCATTCTTTGAAAATAAAGATAGGATACAGGGTTGGTTTGTTGTCACGTTAACTACTATGTTTAGAAACGATAAACTCAAATCGATTCAAAAAGACTTATTAAGATATGCACGACCAATTGATTTACACTTATTTTATAATTTACTAAAAAACTCCAAAGGTTATTATTTTAAAGAGACAATGGCTACATACCGAGAACACAAAGGTGGAGTATGGAGTGGATTGGATTTTGACAAACGACTACAAAATGATCTATTATGGTGGGGAGATCTTTATAAGTATGATAAAGATGAATATACAATCTCAATGTACAAAACCATTTTAGATAAATATTATTATGAAATAAGAGAGAAATATGGTTTATTAAATGCATTAAAATTCCTATATAATAACCAGTTTAAATGCAAAGAATATCCATTAAGACAGATAATAAAAGTCTTATATACAACCACAAAAATATATATTCGTAAATTTATATAATATTATGATAGACTCACCACTAATAAGTGTAATTGTTCCTGTTTATAACATTGATAAATATATTTCAAAATGTATTGATAGCGTATTATCCCAAACATATAAAGATTGGGAACTAATACTAGTTAATGATGGTAGCGCTGATAATAGCGGGAAAATTTGTAATGAGTATGCTCAAAAAGATTCTCGCATTAAAGTTATACACAAAAATAATGGAGGACTAAGTTCTGCCAGAAATGCAGGATTAGAAGTAGCTAAAGGAGAATATATAACATTTATAGATGGAGATGATTTTATTTCGCCTGATACTATTGAGGAGAATATTAATATATTAGAATCTCAAAAAGGAATTGATATTATTCAATATCCAGTATATTATAGATATGGGAAAAATGATGCTTATAAAAAAAGCATTGAAAGTAAAATAATCTCAGGAAAGGAACAATTATGGTATTCTTATATGATTAATGAATATCATTGTAGTGTATGCGATAAGATATTTAAAAAATATATTTTTGAAAATATCAGATTCCCAATAGGAATTACAAGCGAAGACATCTATATTTTACCACAGTTGTTTAATATCGCCCAAAATGTTTATTACAGCGATAAAGGATGTTATTACTACGTATATAGAGAAGGGTCAATCTCAAAATCTAAAATTTCATACAATAGGATTAGAAGTAATATTATTGTACACAAGAGAATATTTGATGAATGTCAAAATATAATATCAATAAGACAATATAAAATAAGATACCTATTGGAAATTATAAAATTTGTGATATATGCAAAATATAATTTTGAAAATAGTGAATATAAAAATTTAATATCTCTAATTGACAAATGCCATATAAATATTAAAGAAATAATTAAATATAAGACAACTATAAAAGATAAATTATTATTGTTTACATATAAATTTATCGGCATTAATAATGTCGCACACACAAATTTAATCATTCATAGAATAATAAGAAAATAATAATATATTCTCAAGATGATAACGACAAAGAAGGATCTACAACTATATATTGAAGAAGATGCAAAACAAGCTGGATATAAACTTCCTTCGACTATAAAAGAAAAAATTACAGAGTTATTGTTTCCTGACGATAATCATATGTATATGGTATGTTTGCGTTAATTAGAATATTATTATAATAAACGTGGAAATATAACAAATAAACTAATATTTTATTATTACCAAAAAAAGTTAGCAAAATATAGGGTAAAAACTGGGATTGAATTAAATATAAATGTGGCAGACTATGGCATACATATACCGCACGGGAAAGTTGTTATTCATTATAATGCAAAGATTGGCAAAAACTGTAAAATAGTAAGCGACGTAACAATAGGGTCATTGGCTAGATATGATAAATGGGGGGCTCCTATTATCGGCGATAGAGTTTTTATTGGTAGTGGAGCAAAAATAATAGGAGCCATTAAAATAGCTGATGATGTTGTTATTGGAGCGAATTCAGTAGTTACAAAGGATATATCAGAACCAAATACAACATGGGCTGGAAATCCAGCAAAGAAAGTTTCAGACAAAGGGAGTTTTCATTATTTGAATAGGTAAATCTTAAACTTGAATAAGTATATATGATAAACAATTTAAAAGTTTTAGCTTTGATTCCTGCACGAGGAGGAAGCAAAGGAATTAAAGATAAAAATATAGTTGATGTATGTGGTAAGCCTCTTATTGCATACTCAATTGATGCTGCAAAAAATAGCAAATATGTTGATGATGTTGTAATTACAACTGATTCTGAAAGAATAAAAGAGGTTGCAGAAAAATACGGAGCAAATGTTCCATTTTTAAGACCTAGTGAATTAGCAACAGACAATTCTAAAACTATTGATGCGGTAATTCATGCAGTAAATACATTAAAAGAATTGGGTAGAGATTACGATATACTTCTCTTATTGCAACCAACTTGCCCTTTACGGACTATAGATGATATAAATAATTCGTTAGAGTTGTTTGTATCAAAAAATTACACTTCTCTTGTATCGGTAAACAGGGTAAGTGAGCATCCTATTCTTATGAGAAAAATTAACGAAGATGGTATAATGGAAAATCTTCTTAATCTGCCCTCTACTGTAAGACGTCAAGATATGCCTCCTATATATAAGGTTAATGGAAGTATATACATAAACCTTATAAATGAATTAAATAATGAAACAAGTTTTAACGATAACCCCCTCGCTTATATAACAGAAGAAGAACATTCAATAGATATTGATAATATAAATGACCTTGAAAGAGTCAAAAAATATTTAAAGGATAATGCATAGGCTTAAAAACATACTTATATCTATCTTTCAAATCTACTCTCAAATTATTTTTAAAAAGAGAGTAGATGTAATTTTTTACTACCCCCAACACTTTAATAGATCAAATATTGGGACAAATCCATATTTTGATCCTCTTATTATGGTGTGTAAAGAGAATGATATAAGATATGTTGTTATTGAAGAACCTGACGGAGTAAGTGATAAACCTCACAACATAAATGCACTAAAAGGCGATGCTCTGTTTTGGACTATTATTATATTCAGAAAACTATTAAGAACTATCTTTAAATTCGATTATTTAAAGCAAGAAAAATATACTGCTAAATTTATAAACATAATAACTTTTGGCAAACTTAAAGTAAATAAATATGTTACCATCTCAGGCAGTATGGAACATCTATTCTGCTTTATCAATAAAAACGGTAAAGTTTATGATTTACAGCATGGTATAATATTTTCTAAACACCAAGGATACTTTTATAAAGATGGTAAGATAAGAGATGAACATCAAGTAGAAAATTTAAATTTCTTGGTTTATGGAGAGGGAACATATAATGCATTTTATAAGAACAAAGTGAACTCTGATATTATTGCCAACAGAATACATATTATTGGTTGTCCGTTAGAGAATAAAGATAAAACTATACACAAATCAGGCAATATTATATTCTACTCACTTCAATACACTAGCGATGATTTATGGGATAAAAGAGAGTTTACAAGACTTTTTATTGACTCATTAAAATCAATTAGTAAATACAATCTACCGATTGAGTACAAACATCATCCGAGATTTGACAATTCTGTTGATTTACAAAAAGAGTGTAAAGAATATAATATTTTAGAAAAAAGGGATAGAATTGAAGAAATTATCAATAGGACAAAACTTCATATTACATATTTTTCCACTACTGCTTTTGAATTCGCAGCATACGGAATTCCAACATATTTTTTAATATCAGATATTGTTCCGGATGGCAAAAATATTTTTTATGATGAATATGAATATCCTTTATATAAAGATATGACAATTAGAGAGGTAATTGAGAGATTAAATAATCCAATATATAGAGATGAAGATGCTAAGATTGTAAAGGAGTGGTATAATAAATTTTATAAACCTTTTGATAAAAAAGCATTTTTAGATACTATAAAGAGTTAGAATATGAAAGATAAGAGAAAAACAAAAATATTTTTAGGCGGTTTTATAAATAGCACAAATGCTCAAAACCTAAACTGCCTTGCTTTAGCCAAATACTTAGATAAAAGCAAGTATGAAATATATACTATGGCTTTTGAAAATGGAGATTTTGAAGTTGCTCCAATTGAAGGAGTACATATTATTAAGGCAAAACTTCCTTATCGTATTTTTAAATATTGGACTTGGCTAAAGGGTGTAATATTATGCGATATTTTATACCTTCCCAAAGGAGAACTTGTTAGATATTTATATTTTTGGCAAAAATTATTTGGAAAAAAATCGTTCTTTACCGTTGAGGGTGTTTATATAAAAAATAATGATTTCTATAATACAATTATAGATAAATACAAATCAGAAAACAAGATAAAAAACATATTTACGAAATATGACAAGATATATTCTATTACTAGTTTTATGATTGAACCGAATAACAAGTTGTTCAATATAAAATCAGAAAGTAAAGTATTATATCTTGGAACAGAATTCACAAAGTTTAACACACCAAATAAAATAGTTAAAAAACTGACTAACATTGCAATTATAGGCGGAGATTTAAAGAGAAAAGGCATAGCTGATTTTATAGAAATATCTACATACTTTCCAAATATTAATTTCCATATTATTGGAGGAGGAGTAAATCATTTTGATGCAAATTCTCTCGCTCAAAAATACAATAATATTAATTATCATGGATCAATACCTCATGACAAACTATCAGAAGTATTAAAAAATGTACAACTTATGTTCTTCCCTTCAAGATGTGAAGGTTTTCCTAAAGTTACATTGGAATGTGCTTCTGCTGGTGTTCCTTGTATTGTATATGGCGATTACGGAGCATCGGAATGGATTACAACCGGCAAAGATGGTTTTGTTGTGAATACTTTAGATGAAGCTAAAACAATAATTGAAGATTTGGTTGCAAACCCTGATAAAGTTAAAGAACTATCGAAAAATGCAGTTGAACTAGGACGAAGTTTTGATTGGAAAAATATAATTAAAGATTGGGAAACAGAAATTGATAAACTTGCAAATAGTTAAAATGATATATATTGTTATAACTCCATTCTTCCCAGAACCTGATAATTTTAGAGGGCCTTACGTATATGATCAGGTTAAGGCCATAATTAATAGCAATAAGTTTGATAGAGTTATTGTTTTTAAACCTTCTTTGTTGCAAAACAACGAGAAAGATTATGTATATGATGGGATAGAGGTTTATAGATTCAACACTCTTCAAGTTCCTTCTTCAATATTGCCTGGAGCTTTTGATTGGTATAATATAAAATCATTATACAAAAAACTAAAAAGTTTAAATATTAGGTTTTCTGATATTGCAATTGCTCACAGCCATGTTACAGAGTTAGGTATATATGCTAATGCACTAAAAAATAAAAATCCTAAAATTAAAACACTGCTACAACACCATGGTTTTGATATATTGAGTCTAAAAAATGGGCGTTGTGCCAACATGAATTGGCACAAAAAGTATATGGTTTGGTATGGTAGTAAAATTTGTAATAAAATTGATATTAATGTTGGCGTCAGCAATAAAACCTTAGAGTACCTAACATCATATAAAGAAGTTAAAACAAAACATACATATACTCTATATAATGGTGTTGATACAACAAAGTTCTATCCTACTTCTATGAAAAAAGAGAAGAGTGATAAATTTATTATCGGTTGCGTTGCCAATTTCTGGAAATTAAAAGACCAGATTACACTAATAAAAGCTGTTGGAATATTAAAGGATAAAGGATATAATAATATTCTTATAAGATTTATTGGTAGCGGAGCAACTTTAAACAGTTGCAAGGAGTATGTAGAAAATAATAATCTAAACGAGCAAATAAGTTTTGAAACAGAGATAGGCCATAGAGAATTAAATGATTACTACAACTCTTTAGATTTATTTGTACTTCCATCATATTGGGAAGCTTTTGGATGTGTTTACACAGAAGCATACGCATGCGGAGTTCCTTTTATTGCAGTAAAGGGGCAAGGTATTTCAGAACTTATCCCTGAAAAAGATATTGATAAATGGCTTATTGATAAAGGAGATTTTGTATCTTTGAGTGAGAAAATTGAAACTTACATAATAAACAGATACAAACAGGAACTAACAACAAACATTGATATTAATTATCTTGTATGTGAGTTTTTACAAAAACTCGATCATTAGGTATTATAAATAAATTATTATTGAAATGCTGATTAAGGAAAACGGTAAAATTAAATATATCAAAGATAAAGATGATGAGCCTGTAAAAGTTATTGATTTAATAACTGAAATATATAATTTGATAAAACTTCTGTCTGAAAACGATATAAACGAAGAATATTTCTGGATAAAACAGTCATTAATGATTGTTATATTTAATATATCGTATTACGAAACAACAAATTCACGTCACAGAGCAATATCTTTTTTAGATATTGCAAAAGTATCTTTAAACGATATTGAAAGGAAGCTATTAGATTGCGAAAGATTTGAATATATATCAAACGAATATACTTATATAATACGCGACAGAATAAGAACTATTGAGAAGATGATTGATAACTTAAAAAAGCAACGAATAATAAAATAAATTGTTAGTTGTTTGAATTTAGATATTTATTAGACTAATTAGTCTAATTGAACCAATAAAAATAATTCCTAATTTCTAATTATTGCGAAGCAACAAACTAATTTCTAATTTGAAAAAGTGAAAACTAACATTCTAAAAAACATAAACACCATTACTATTATTGCTCTTATCACGGCTCTTGCTGTGGTAAACCAAGCTATATCTCAACAAACGTTCAATTTAGGGAATTTATATTATGGTGTTTTAATATTTACTCTATTTGTTACATTTTTTCAATCTACAATTAAGAGAATAAGCATGACAATGACTATTCTCTATGTTGCCTGCATATTAAGTATTTTACTAAATGATATTCCTGATGTATATCAACCATGGATGAGATTTACATTCTTTGTAATTGTCTCAATTATTGCTTCTCCATTTATTCAGTCTAATTTTTATGACAAGTTTAGAGTTACTCTTTTTAAATATATTCATTATCTACTGATCTTAGTAATCATTACATCTATTCCGTTTATAATAAGAGGAGAGAGTGGCCGATTTGGTTTCGGAGGATTTACAAACCACTCTATGTTATTGGCTCCAATATCGGCAGTTACATTAACAACTCTCTTTTATTTGCTCTTCAAAGGCAAATACAATAAAATAGCAATTATTTCTCTTATTATTGTAACTTTTATTGCTCTATTATTGGCTGCATCACGTGTTAGCCTTATAGGTGCTATTGTTGCTACTATATACTTTTTTTATAGATTATATAGTAACAATAAGCGTAAATTTGCAACTATAGCAATATCAATTATAGCGTTAATGGCTATTTCTTATCCATTATGGGGTAGTTATATGGAGAGTATTGAAAAAAAGAATCAAGCACAAATAACAGAATCAGGAGAAATTAATTATACAGGTAGTAGAGATATACTTTGGCAACAACGTATTAGAGAATTTAAGAGCAGTCCATTAGTAGGAGTTGGTTTTGGATATGCCGAATATGTTACTGATATAAACGAACGCACAGGAAGAATTACATACAAAAAAACGGATTCCGGTATAGTAGAACCTGGTTCTTCATGGTTAGGAGCATTATCAATGACAGGCTTATTAGGGTTTACTGCCCTATTGGTTTTATGGTTTAAATCATTAAGAAACTGCTTAAAAGTTGAAAAAAAAGATAAACTCTTTGGTGTTTATATTGGCTCTACTCTTATTTTCTGGGCTGTTCACATGATTGCAGAAGGCCAAATATTTGCAGCAGGAAGTTTCTTGTTTTTTATGGTGTGGATAACCTTTGGTGCAGCTTATAGTGCTTATAATGTTGCTTATAAGCAACGTTGTTAGTTTTTTGATATTTATTAGGCAAATTAGACTAATTAATTTCTAATTTCTAATTGGCACAAAGTGCCGTACTAATTTCTAATTATTTTATAAGAATTATAAAATGAAAACCCACTACGATATAGTATATTTAACAAATACGCCTTCGTTTTACAAAGTGAATCTTTGTAATGAGGTAGCAAAGAGCAAGTCTTTATTACTTGTATTTTATGGTTATGGTGATGAGGCTGTAAATACTGCTTTAAAAAGCGACAAAGATTATAATTTTGATTATATATTCCTTTGGGAAGGTAATTCAGCTAAACGCAATAAGTTTTCATGTTTCACAAAGTTACTAAAACTAATGAAACAGATTAATTGCAACAAAATTATATATGAAGGATGGTTTGTACCAGAATATATATTATACTCATTCATTTCTCCCAGAGCCAAAAATTGTATGTTGTGCGAAAGCACAATATATGAGTCAAATATTTCTGGACTGAGAGGATTTATTAAACGAGCAATTATTAACAGATGTTCAACTGCCCTACCCTCAGGTATTGCTCATAAAGCAATATTTGATGCAATGGGATTTAAAGGAGATATTCATATTACAGGAGGTGTGGGTATTTTTCATAAACCTGAAAGAGTTATTGAAAAGGATAAAGATTCAACAGAAAAAAAATATCTTTATGTTGGAAGGCTTATTCCTTGCAAGAATTTAGAGTTCTTAATTGAACGCTTTAATGAGAATGGCAAACCGCTTACTATTGTTGGCAAAGGAGAACTTGAGAGTAAACTCAAAGCAATGGCTAAAGAGAATATTTCTTTCAAAGGATTTGTTGAAAACAACAAACTTCCCGAAGTATATAAGACTCACGACGTATTTATCTTGCCATCAAGAACAGAACCTTGGGGGTTAGTGATTGATGAGGCTATTTATTGGGGATTACCTATTATTACAAGTGACAAAGTTGGTTGCAGTAACGAAATGGTTATTACTCCCCAAACTGGAGTTACATTTGAGTTAGACAACAAAGACTCTTTTAATAACGCTATTAACGATATTGAAAACAACTACAAGTTATACAGAAAAAACGCTATTGCATTTGATTTTGATGAGAGAGATAGAAATCAGATTGAAGCATATTTTAAAATTTAAAACAGTATTTACAAATGAAAATTATAAAAGAGTTACTTCTAAAAATATCTGCAATATTAAATAGAAATAGAAAGAGTAAGATTCTTTTCTACCACGATGTGTATAGTCATACACAATACACAGATATGGGTACTAATGTTAATATGTTTGAGAAACATATTGAGACTATTATAAATTGTGGATTTAATATTGTTCCTAAAATAACTGAAAAGTATAATCAAGTTCAATTATGTTTTGATGATGGTTTTAAGGGCATATATGACACTAAAGATATTTTTGTAAAATACAACATAAAACCTACAGTATTTTTGGCTGTGGATCTTATTGGCAAAGAGGGATACTTAAATAAAGATGAAATATTAGAATTACAAGACAAAGGTTTTATATTTCAATCACACGCATGGTCTCACAAAAACCTGACTGAATTTAAAGAGACTGATTTAGAGAGGGAGATTTCAGGTAGTAAGAAATATCTAACAGATTTACTTGGTAGAGATGTTGATGAAATATGTTTCCCAATAGGATTTTTCTCAAAAGAAGTTTATGTTGCTTGTATAAATGCAGGATACAATATTTTATATTCAAGCATTCCTGGAAACTATTTTGATTTTATTATTTTTGATAAAGTTAAAACTCGTAACTTAATACAGTTCTACTCTCCTGAAATTGTTAAGTCAGTTTTGTTTGGAGCTTTAAAGCCGTTTAAGTTGCGTTATATAAAAAATCACTTTGTAAAGTAAAGTTGAATGCAAAAAGCGATATATGACATAGTGTTCTTAACAGGAACTCCTTCTTTTTACAAGACTAATCTCTTTAATTGTATTGCAAAAAAGAGAAGTGTTTTGGTTATATATTGTGGCTATTATAACGGAGCTGAAAACTCTACTGAAGAAGAATTAAATAAGAGTAAATTTGACTATATTTTTTTAGACAAAGGAGATATTGAAAAAAGAAACAAAATAAAGTGTTTTTTTAAACTTATTTCCGCTTTAAGAGGAATTGGGTATAAAAAAATTATTCACGAAGGATGGTATATACCTGAATATGTTTTGCACTCTTTTATTACACCAAAGTTAAAAAATGCAACTATGTGCGAAAGCACAATATATGAGTCAAATATATCAGGGTTGAGAGGTTTTATTAAACGAGCAATTATTAACCGTTGCTCTTCTGCCCTACCCTCTGGTGTTGCTCATAAAGCAATATTTGACGCAATGGGATTTAAGGGAGATATTTATATTACCGGAGGTGTAGGTATTTTTCATAAACCTGAAAGAGTTGTTGAGAAAGATAAAGATTCAACAGAAAAGAAATACCTTTATGTTGGAAGGCTTATTCCCTGCAAAAACTTAGAGTTTTTGATTGAACGCTTTAATGAGAATGGCAAATCTCTAACAATTGTAGGAAAAGGAGAACTTGAAAACAAGCTCAAAGCAATGGCAAAAGAGAATATTACTTTCAAAGGGTTTGTTGAAAACAATAAACTCCCTGAAGTATATAAAGCTCACGATGTTTTTATTCTGCCATCGAGAACTGAAACTTGGGGATTAGTAGTAGAAGAGGCTATATATTGGGGATTACCTGTTATTACAAGCGACAGAGTCGGATGCAGTAACGAAATGGTTATAGTTCCAAAAACAGGAGTTACATTTGAATTAGATAACAAAGACTCTTTCAATAATGCAATTAACAACATTGAAAGTAACTATAAACTATACCGCGACAACGCCCTCTCCTTTGATTTTGAAGAGAGGGATAAAAAACAAGCAAATTGTTTTATAGAATTATTAATTAATAAGAAGCAATAAAGATGAAAATATTACACACAATATCGGGGTTAAGTAAGAGCAGTGGAGGGCCTTCATCTTGCACTTACAATTTGCTTAAGGGGTTGAATGGAGCAGGTGTTAATGCTGACGTGCTGACTATAGGCAGTGAAGATGTTATTGGCAATGATGATTTTATTATTGCTGTTGATAACGATGCTCAAAATCCATTTGTTTATAGTAAGAATTTTAGGGATAGACTACGCTATGGTAAGCAGTATGATATTTACCATGCCAATGGATTGTGGACATACCCGTCGCACGCTACTGCGGAGTGGGCTTTAAAAAATGATAAGCCATATTTGATTGCCCCTCATGGTATGTTATACCCTGCAGGGCTTGACTCTAAACCTTGGAAGAAGAAACTTGCTTTAGCTCTTTTTCAAAGAAGGGATTTAAAAAATGCGACTGCTATTCAGGCTACATGCCAACAAGAGGCAGAGTATATTGAAGCTCTTGGTTTTAAAAGACCAATAGAGATAATTCCAAACTGTTTGGATATTAAACTCACTCCTATAAGGGAGAAAGAGAATAGTGTTAAACGCTTTGGTTTTGTTGGAAGAATTAACCCTATAAAAAACATTGACCTTTTATTAGAGGCGTGGGCAAAGTTAGGAGATAAAACAAAAAACTGCGAACTTATTATTGCAGGTGAGGGAGATGCAATTTATAAAAAACAGCTTACAGATTTTGTTGCCGACAAAAAAATGGAGAATGTTGTATTCTGCGGTTTTTTAAGCGGAAACGAACTTACTGAAATGGTAAGCAGTTTTGATTACCAACTTTTGGTAAGCAAATCCGAGAACTTTGGTATGGTTATTCCCGAAGCCTTAATTTGCGGTGTTCCTTGTATTGCAACGCAAGGTACTCCTTGGGGAGAGCTTAACTCTCACAACTGCGGATGGTGGATTAACGACGGAGTCGATAATATTGCCTCTGCAATTGAAAATGCTATTTCAACAACTGAGACTTCACGCAAAGATATGGGCTTACGTGGCAAACAACTTGTTATTGATAATTATTCGGTGAACGCGGTGGCGGATAAACTTATAAAAGTTTATGAAAAGATTTTATAATCTTTTTAGAATGAGGAGTGAGGAATTAGGAATGAGGAATGGTTTTTTAATTTCTAATTCCTAATTGTTGCGAAGCAACGCACTAATTCCTAATTGTGGCGAAGCCACATACTAATTCCTAATTGGCACGAAGTGCCGTACTAATTTCTAATTTAAAAAGACTAACAACTTGAAAATACTTGAGACCATAACAGATTTGAATTTGTCAAGCGGAGGTGCTGTTACCTCTACTTTGAATAGTTATGGATTATTGCGAGAGAGGGGCATTGATATTGAAATGGTTACTCTGCTACCCTACTCTGATGACGATGCTTATTTGGGAAATAGTTATGATGACATTACGGCATTACCTTTTGATGGAGTTAGTCCGTTTGTTTATAGTAAGAATTTAAAGAGATTTTTAGAGCGACATAGGGATTATGACATTTACCATGCTAATGGGATTTGGACATACCCTACTTTTAAGACTATTCGAACTGCTCACAAACAAGATAAACCCTGCATTGTTACCATTCATGGTATGCTGAATAGCAATGCTCTTAAGATGACATCGTTTAAGAAACAACTATTTCTTAAACTATTCCAGAAAAGAGATTTGGAGAACATTGCATGTATTCATACAACAAGTGAGTATGAAGCAGAGTGTATTAGAGAGTTAGGCATTAAAACTCCTATTTCAGTAATTCCTAACGGAGTTGTTGATTATGGATTTAGGCATACTTATAGCAGTGATGGTACTATTCGTTTTGGCTTTGTTGGGCGAACCGACCCTGTTAAGAATATAGATGTTCTGCTTGAAGCTTGGTTATCTATGGGTAAAAAGGCTCAAAATTACCAACTTACAATTATTGGTGGAGGAAATGACCACGAATATTTAAAAAAATTACATAACTTTGTAAAGGAACATGATATTACAAACATTGAGTTCACAGGTTTACTACCAAAAGAGAACGCATTACAAGAAATGGCGAAATTGGATTTTCTGATTTTACCAAGCAGAAGCGAGAACTTTGGTATGGTTATACCTGAAGCATTGAGTATGGGTATTCCATGTATTGCAACAAAAGGCACACCATGGGAAGAGTTAAACACTAATAATTGCGGTTGGTGGATTGCTGGCAATACAGAGAGTATTGTAGATGCAATTCAACATGCATCTGCTACAAATAGTGAGGATTATAAATTAATGGCAAATAACGCTATTAATTTAGTTAAAGAGAAATACTCTATTGAGAAAACAGTTGAAGAGTTAATTAGATTGTATAAGAGGTTGATTTGATATAGATATTATGGGTAAAAAAGTTGGTATTATAACATTTATTAATGCTGGAAATTATGGTGCAGAGTTACAAGCTTTTGCATCACAATTTATATTGAATAAAATAGGATATGATGCAGAAATTATCAACTATGTATTTTATAAAAATTCAAGACACATAAAGACCAAACTATCAAAACCTCAATTTAATTTTAATTTAAAACAAAAGTTAGCAGAATTTCTACTACCTCGCATTCAAAAATTAAAAGCAATAATAAATAAAAAACAAAGCGATATAAGAAAATCAAGATTTGAGGCATTCCATAGAACAAACACAAAGTTTTCAAAAGAATATAGGACAATGGATGAATTATACTTAAATCCACCACTATATGATATATATATATCGGGAAGTGATCAAATATGGAATCCTGATATATTCTCAAATATTGAACCATACTTCTTGACTTTTGCACCAAAAGGTGCAAAAAAGATTTCGTATGCATCGTCATTTGGAAAAAATGTATTATCTCATAATGTTGCAAATAAATATTCTTCATGGCTAAAGGAATATTATGCTATAAGTACAAGAGAAAATACAGGTGTCAAAATTATTAATGATTTGAATCTTAATGCAGAATGTGTATTAGACCCAACACTACTATTAAATATGGAAGAATGGAAAAAAGTGGAAGTGAAACAAAAAAACATCCCTCAAAATTACCTTCTTATATATGAACTTATATCATCTCCATATCTGAATTCTGTCGCTAAAGAGATTGCAAAAAATAAAAATCTAAAAATCGTAAGAATATGCAAAGATGTTTATGCTGAGGATAAAGATAAAAATATAATAAATATAATTAATGCAGGTCCTGCACAATTTATATACCTATTCTCACATGCAGATTATATTGTTACAAACTCATTCCATGGCACTGCTTTTTCTATCAATTTTAGTAAAAACTTCAATGTTGTCATACCTTCCGGCAGAAGCAATAGTAATAGACAACGAAACATTTTGACTCTTACTAATTTAGAAGATAGACTAATTGAAGAAGGAAGTAATATTTCGAAAATAAATTATTCGGATATTGATTATAAAACAGCAATGTATTTGTTAGATAAAGAAAGAGAAAAATCCATATTATTTCTAAAATCTAATATTGATGAATAACAATAGACTTCCAATATTATGCAATAATTTTACATGTACAGGTTGTGGTGCGTGTGAAAACTCATGTCCTTTAGACGCTATAAAATTAGAACCTAATGAAGAAGGTTTTTTGAATCCAATTATAGACAATACTAAATGTATTGGATGTTTAAAATGCGAGAAATCATGTCCCATAATTAATAATAAAAAGCCAAAAACATCTAATAGACCTAAAGTGTATGCAACCTGGAATAAAAACAAAAATATAAGGAAAGAGAGTTCCTCTGGTGGTGTATTCTCTGCACTCGCAGAAGCCATTATTGAAAAAGGAGGTGTAGTTTGCGGTGCTGCATACGATAATAATATGAATGTAAATCATATTATCATTAATTCAATTGACGATATTAAAAAATTAAGAGGTTCTAAATATGTTCAAAGTAACATAAATAAAATATTTAGAGAAATAAAAAAACATCTTGAAAATAATACTTTAGTTTTATTCGTTGGTACACCATGTCAAACGTATGGATTAAAATCATATTTAAAAAAAGATTATCACAATCTCATACTATGTAGTTTTATTTGTCATGGTGTTCCTTCTCAATTATTATTTAAAAAGTATATTAGTTGGTTAGAGAAAAGACACAAAAAAAATATATGCAATTTTGAATTTAGAAACAAAAAAATAGGATGGACTGATTCTGTAAGGAAAATTTATTTTAATGATGGAACAAATACAATTACAACATTAAAAGAAGACTCATACTATTGTCTATTTGGTAAAAGACATAATACACATAGAGAGTGTTGTTATAATTGTAAAATGAAAAATTTAAATGAACATTCAGACATTACATTAGGAGATTTTTGGGGTATTGGAGAAAAATATAATTTAAGTCATAAAAAAGCCATAATTGATGGTATTTCTGCATGTATAATTCTTTCTTCAAAAGGTGATAAAATTTTTCATTATTGCAATAATGAAAACTACATCTTTACAGAGCCGAGATACTATAAAGAATTACAAAATAGAAATCCTGCACTATATTCATCTGCACCAAGAGATAAGACTAGAAATACAATATATAAAGATTTAAAAACTAAAAAATTTAGCGAGTTTATAAAAAAATACTATACTATTACTTATAGAGAATATGTAATATACATTTTAAGAAAATATTTTTCAAAAATAATTATATATATAAAAATATTAAAGTTAAAGTAAACATGAGTACATCTATAAATATCGGGAAAAACTATAAGAACAACCTAAGTATTAAAAATAAAATCGGCAGATTAACATGGAATATCTGTTACTGGATTTTGTTTAGACCTTTTAAAGGAAGATTCTTCTATAAATGGAGAACGTTTATAATATCTTTATGGGGAGCAAAAGTAGGTAAATTCTCATCAGTTCATTCATCCGCAAAGATTTGGGCTCCATGGAATCTAATTTTAGGAGAAAATAGCAGTATAGGAGATTATGTAAATTGTTATAATACTGGTCCTATCATTATTGGGGATAATGTAATAATCTCTGAAAGGGTTTTTATTTGTCCTGGAAGTCATGATATTTCTGACCCAAACTTTCCAATGATACCTTCTACAGTAGAAATTGGCAATAAAGTTTGGATTGCAGCAGAAGCTTTTGTCGGTCCAAGAGTTACTATTGGAGAAGGTGCTGTAGTTGGTGCAAGAGCTGCTGTTTTTAAAGATGTTGAGCCATGGACTGTTGTTGGTGGAAATCCCGCTGTATTTATAAAAAAACGTGTAATTAAAGAATAATGTTAGATTTAACGGTAATAATATTAACTCTTAACGAGGAAATTCATATAAAACGTTGTTTGGATAGGATTATGCCTATTGCAAAAAAGGTTTATATTGTTGATTCTCCTTCAACAGACAATACTGCAAAAATAGCAACAGAGTGCGGAGCCGAGGTTGTTGTTAATAAATGGCCAGGAAGTCATGCAAAACAGTTAAATTGGGCATTAGATAATTTAGACATTCAAACTGAATGGGTGCTACGTTTAGATGCTGATGAATATTTAACTGATGAATTAATATCAGAACTTAACGAAAATTTACCCCAAATAGAGGATAATATATCTGCTGTTGTTCTTCCTTTAAAACGAATGTTTATGGGAAGACATATTAAACATGGAACTGCAGATGTTTTTATGATTAGAATATTCAGAAAAGGCAAAGTTAGATGTGAAGAGCGTCTTATGGATGAACACATGAGTATTCTTGAAGGAGAAACTACAACTTTTAAAGGGGCTTTTGTTGATGACAACATTAATTCAATTGGATTCTTCACAGAGAAACATAACGGATATGCCACCAAAGAAGCAATTGTTGCAATTTGTGATGAATTTGGATTAAAAACCAGCAAAGGAGAATTAAGTGAAATTACTAAAGCTAAAAGAGCCCAAAAAGATAAATATTACTCTATGCCTCTTTTCTTTAGAGCATTTATATACTTCTGCCTGAGATATTTTATTAGAGGTGGTATTTTAGATGGGAAAGAGGGTTTTTTATGGCATTTCCTCCAGGGTTGGTGGTACCGTACTCTTGTTGATGCTAAAATTTTTGAGATTAAAAGCAAATGTGGCGACAACAAGAATAAAATTAAGGAGTATATTAAAGCAAATTATAATATTGAGTTGTAATAATTTATGAATAATAATAGTTTAGGAAATAGACAACATTTTTATTGGCTGGATCTTATCAGATTTTTAGCTGCATTTGAAGTAGTTCTTTGCCATTACAGAGGATTCTTTTTTGTTGAATATGGGCTACTCTCTGCTGAACAACAAAATATTTTTTCTCAAATTTTCTACTTTTCTACAAGATTAGGGCATGAAGCTGTATTAATATTTTTTGTTCTCAGTGGTTTATTAGTAGGAGGAAAAGCACTCGAAAAAGTCCATTTAGGTACATTCAACCTAAAAAGTTACTCAATTGACAGATTTGTAAGGATTATGCTTCCTTTAATTTCCGTTCTCTTATTAATAATACCTATTACATACGCTCTCGGAGAACAAATTAATTGGATTAATTGGGTAGGAAATTTATTCTCATTACAAGGAGTTTTAGTTCGTTTTGTTGGTCACTGCGAACCTCTATGGAGTTTAGCATACGAAGTTTGGTTCTATATAATAATTGGTGCGGCTATTGCTTTCTTTAAGAATAAAAATAAAACAATACCTACTATAGTTTTAATAATATGTGCCTTGATATTTCTAAAACTTGATTTGAAATATTTAGTTATTTGGTGCATGGGAGCTCTGACATACTTTACTTTCAAAAGTAAAAAATCAAAGGTCTTCATATATCTTGCGATATTTGGATTTATAGCTTCAGTTTTTTGCTTACAATTAACAAGAGGCTCAAGAACATTAGAATTTAATGTAAATGATTTCACTTATGATGCTTTGCAATATCTTCTTGCAATATCTTTTTGTATAATTGTAAGTTTTATTGCAAATGCAAAACCTAAAAACAGATTCAGTTCATATATAAACAATTTGGGTACTAAACTTGCTGTATTCTCATATACTCTTTATTTAGTACACAATCCTTTAGGTTGGTTAATGGAAAGTATTGGATTTCCCAAAAGCGAAAGTATAAACCTATATTCTATTGGATACTATATATTGGCTATTATTATATGTTTAATTATAACATACGGAGTATATTGGTGTTTTGAAAAACGCACTCATGCTGTTAAATCATTCATAAAAAGCAAACTACTAAAATAAAATATGAAAGTATCTATAATTACCTGTACATATAATAGTGCAAAAACTGTAGCTGATACCATACGCTCGGTTAATGCACAGACATACCCAGATATTGAGCATATTATTGTTGATGGACTTTCAAAGGACAACACTTTGGAAGTTGTAAAGCAATATGCAGGGGAAAGGCAGATTATAAAATGCGAGAAAGACAATGGTATTTATGATGCTTTCAACAAGGGTATAAGAATGGCTACTGGAGATATTATTGGAGTACTTAACTCTGACGATTTCTTTACCTCTGACAATATTATTGAGCAAGTAGTTAATGCTTTTAATAAAGAGAATATTGACGCTGTATATGGTGATATACATTTTGTTAGCCCAGATAACTTAAACAAATGCGTTAGGTATTATTCTTCTAAAAATTTTAGACCTTGGATGATGCGAATGGGCTTTATGTTTGCTCACCCCTCATTCTATGTAAAGCGAGAATATTACGAAAATTTAGGGTTATACAAAACAGATTATAAGATTGCCGCAGACTTTGAACTACTACTACGTTTTGTTGTAAAAAACAAAATTAATTGCAAATATCTTCCATTAGATTTTGTAACTATGCGCACAGGTGGTGCAAGTACTGAGGGAGTTAAAAGTAAAAATATCATTAATAAAGAGTGCTTAAGAGCTTGCAGAGAAAACAACTATTACTCAAACATTATTTTAATGTGGTTACGTATTGTTTATAAGACATTTGAATTAATTTTGTTTAAGCTTAAATCCATATAGTTTTTAGTTGTTAGAAATTTATTTAAAGGAAATATTATATGAACACAAGTAATACTCCTACAAAAAGATTAGAATATATTGACGCGATGCGTGGGTTTACCATGCTATTAGTTGTTTATAGTCACATTATGTACTTTGGGTATGGAATAAGTGATTTCTCGGAAATAAATTCATTTAATGCATTTATAGGCTTATTCAGAATGCCACTATTCTTTTTTGTTAGTGGTTTTGTATTATATAAAGCAACTCAAATTTGGAATTTAAAGAATTCAGTGGCATTTATTGCAAAAAAGTTTAAGGTACAGATAATCGCAACTACGATATTTTTCATTTTATTTTCCCTAATTTTTAATAAGCCTATAATTGAAGGAATACTTAGTGGAGCCAAATATGGCTATTGGTTTACAATTACTCTATTCTTTTTCTATATTATTTATATATCTACTAAACAAATTACCAAACTAATAAAGAGCAGCAATACAATCATAGAAGACAGTATTTTAATAATAACTGCACTTATAATTAGATTAATATGCTCGTCCTCTATTGCTGAGAAAATAGGCATTCCTAATAATATATATCAATTGTTTGGTCTAAACAACTTATCTCTTTATATCTTTTTCATTTTCGGCATTATCATAAAAAGACATTTTAGTAAATTCTTAAATTTAATATCCAACAAATACTTAACATCCATAATTATATCAATATTCTTATTTACAGGGATATTCTTAATAAAAAACGTTACAAATATTCCAAATTCAATTATTAACTTTATAATGATTGTAACAGGTATTACAGGAATCGTCACCGTTTTCTCCTTCTTCTATAAATACCAAGATTCATTTACGAAAGAGACTAAAGTTGGTAGGGTGTTGCAATATATAGGTAAGAGAACTTTGGATATTTACTTATTACACTACTTCTTTTTACCTCGTAACTTACAAATGGTTGGTGAGTGGTTTACTGAAAACATCAACCCTACATTGGAGTTTTTCGTAAGCCTAACATTAGCTGCAATGGTTATTGCTTTATGCTTGGTAGTGAGCAACGTTATTAGAATCAGTCCTTTCCTTGCTAATTGGCTGTTTGGAGTTAAGAGTAAATAAATTAGGAATTAATTACTATTAAAACAATCATAAACACGGAGGTTTTGGAGCGATTCAAAGCCTCTTTTTATTTTGTTATTTTCAAAGATACTAAATTGAGAAATTTATATTTTATATAAATTATCAACTTCTAAGTTTTTTTACTATCTTCGCTTTTTTAATAGAAGTTGTTAGTTTTTAGTTGTTAGTTTTTAGTTTACAAACATTGTTTGTTGAATCTGCTCATGCTTGGCATAGTTTAAGTAAACTCAACTCTGCACTCGCTTACTCGCAGATTTCCTAATTAAATATAAAAATTATGGCAAGAAAAATAAATATTTTGATTACCGGGGCTTACGGGTTTGTTGGTTCTAACCTATCGGCTTTCTTAAAGAAAGAGGTGGGGTGTAATCTTATTGCTCTTGATATTCGTCAAGGGCAAGGGGTGTATGATAGTTTCTTCTCGTGGAGTGATGTTGAGAATATTTGTTGGGATGAGTTGGATGCTGTTATTCACCTTGCAGGTATGGCTCACGATACTAAAAACACCACTGAGGAGAGCAAGTATTTTGAGATTAACACTGAGCTTACCAAACGTGTGTTTGATTTGTTTTCTGCGTCAAAGGCTAAAAACTTTATATTTTTCAGTAGCGTTAAGGCTGCAACCGATAGGGTTAAAACCGATGCTTTAAGGGAAGATGTTGTGTGCGACCCTCAAACTCCTTACGGCAAATCAAAACGTGCTGCTGAGGAGTATATCATCAATAACAACGGCTTTAAATTATCAGATAAATGTATTTATATCCTAAGACCTGCAATGATTCATGGCAAAGGAAACAAGGGTAATCTTAACTTGCTTTACAATGTGGTTAAGAAAGGGATTCCTTGGCCTTTGGGCAGAGTTGATAACTTACGCTCTTTTATGGGCATTGATAACCTTTGCTTTATTATCAGAAACTTGATTGAGAGAGATATTGAAAGTGGTATTTATAATGTTGCTGACGATAAGCCTCTTTCTACAAACACATTGATTGCTTTAATTGCTAAATCGCAAGGTAAAAAGCCTGTTATTTGGGGCATTGGTAAGGGTTTAATTAAGGGGGTGGCAAAGATTGGAGATATTGTTCACTTGCCTCTTAACAGCGAGCGTTTGATGAAACTTACCGAGAATTTTGTTGTGGACAATAGCAAAATTAAAAAGGCGTTGGAGGTGGAGAAATTGCCTGTTTCTTCGGAGATTGGAATGTACAAGACTTTAGTGAGTTTTAAGGATTAGTAATTTAATTTTTTATGGCAATGGCGGGAATTGAAAATGCTATGAGTTGGTGGTTGATTGCTTTGGCAATACCTGTTTTGTTTATCGCGGAACTTGTTTACTTTAAAATTGCAGATAAATTTGATATTATTGATAAGCCTAACGAACGTAGTTCGCACAAAAGCATAACTCTTAGAGGTGGTGGTATTATTTTTTATATCGCCATTGTGTATTTTGCCATGCTCTTCGGATTCCCCTACCCTTGGTTCTTATTAGGGCTTACTCTTATTACGTTTGTCAGCTTTATTGACGATGTTATTGATTTGAGTTCAAAGGTCAGGATATTGTTCCACTTTTCTGCCATGGCCCTGATGTTTATGCAATGGGGATTGTTCGGAGGTGATATGCCTTGGTGGTATATTCTTATTGCTTTTATTTTCTGCACCGGCGTTATTAATGCATACAACTTTATGGACGGTATTAATGGTATTACCGGAGGGTACTCGCTTGTGGTTTTAGGGGCTTTAGCTTATATAAACAGTTGCGTTACACAATTTGTTATGCCTGAGCTTATTTATATTGCCATTGTCGGTTGTTTAGTGTTCAACTTTTTCAATTTCAGAAAGAAAGCTAAATGCTTTGCAGGTGACTGCGGTTCGGTAGCAATGGCATTTATTATTCTTTTCCTTCTTGGAAAACTTATTATTAAGACTGAGAATCTTAGCTACATAGTTTTTCTGATGATGTACGGCGTCGATTCTATTTTGACCATTGTGCATAGAATTATGCTTGGTGAAAATATTTTTGAGGCTCACCGTAAACATGCATACCAAATTATGGCAAACGAACTTAAAATGCCTCATATAGGTGTTTCTTTGTTGTATATGTTACTGCAAACCTTGATAATTGTGGGTTATGTAATATGCTTCGACTATTGCTATACCTATCTTTTTGGTTCTGCATTTATTTTAAGCTTGGGGTATATTTGGTTTATGAAACGTTATTTTTATTTACACGCATTGAATAAAAAATAGAATAAACCTTTTAGATATATGAAAAGCTTTGATTAATTTTGAAGGTTGATTAATTATGGGTAAGAATTATTTTATAAAGGCTGTTCGAGGAACTAAAAGATTCTTTAGTGGGGATAACAATACAAGATTTAATATCCTCAAAAGAATTGCTTTGTGGTTTAAACGCAATCAAACACACCCTTATGTTGTTTTGGGTATAGATATGATGATTGTGGTTGTTTGCTGTTGCCTTATTCCAACAGTAAAGGCTCTTCTGTTCCCAAACTACGATTTTGAACCTATAAAGTTTTTAAGCCAACTGTTCTTGATTTTTACAGTATATCTTATATGCTACGCTATAATAAAACCTTATTTGGGCATTGTTAGATATAGCGGATATATTGATACTATAAAACTTATTGTTTCGGTTATTATTGCAACATCTATTTTGGTTGCCAATAACTATATTGTAGAGTATATTACCGGTTATCGTGTTCTTTCGCATAATGTATTGGTGGTTGGAATGGGATTAGCTATTATGTTCTGCTCAGCTTCGGTCAGAGTAATAGCAAAAGCTCTATATGCAAAAGGTATTGCATACGAAACAGGTATAAACAAAAAGATAAGAGCCGTTATTTTAGGAACGGACACAGAATCTGTTACCCTTGCAAACAAATTAAAACATGAGATTAAGGGTAAATATGAGCCTGTTGCTTTTCTTTGGATAAAAGAGGAGAGATATACCAATGCCGAAATTAACGGTTTACCAATTAAACGCTTTTCGACTGATAAAGTAGGAAAAACATTTGAGAATCTAAATGCTGATGTTTTGATTTTCGAGCCTTCTCAAATTGCTTTTCTAAGGAATGGAGGTATTGACGCGTTCCTTGACGCCGATATTAAAGTTCGACAAATTTCGGACAGTTTATTAAGACACAGCAAGGGGGATGCAAATATTCCTATCTCATGCAATGTCCATGATATTCAAATTGAGCAACTCTTGAACAGAGATGTTATTGAACCTGACGTAAACAAAATAAAAAACTTTATTGAGAATAAAGTTGTGATGGTTACCGGTGCTGCAGGATCTATCGGTAGCGAAATTGTAAGACAATTGGCAAAATATAATGCTAAAAAAATTGTCATGTTCGACAATGCCGAAACACCAATGCACAACATTCTGCTCGAGATGCAAAATGCCGGATATGGCGACGTGATTATTCCATTCATGGGTGATGTAAGGAATTTGATTCGCATTGAGTCGGCATTCCGTAAATACAAACCTCAGGTTGTATTTCATGCCGCCGCATACAAACATGTTCCTATGATGGAACTTCATCCAAGCGAAGCTATTAGAACAAACGTGGGTGGCAGTAAAAATCTTGCAGATTTAGCTCTAAAATACAATGTAGAGAAGTTCGTAATGGTTTCTACCGATAAAGCCGTAAACCCAACAAATGTTATGGGTGCGACAAAACGCTTGGCTGAAATATATGTACAATCTCTTGCTCTAAAATTAAAAAACAGTGAAGGTAATTATACCAAATTCATAACAACAAGGTTTGGTAATGTACTTGGTAGCAACGGTTCGGTGGTGCCTCTATTTAAAGAACAAATTACAAAAGGAGGACCTATCACAATAACCGACAAACGTATAATCAGATACTTTATGACAATACCCGAAGCTTGCGAACTTGTTTTAGAGGCAGGATGTATGGGTATTGGAGGTGAAATATTTGTATTTGACATGGGACATCCTGTTAAGATTTATGATCTTGCAAAACGAATGATTAAGCTATCGGGGCTTAAACCTTATACTGATATCGATATTGTAGAGACAGGATTGCGCCCAGGAGAAAAACTCTATGAAGAGTTATTGAACGACAAGGAGATAACCAACAATACTAAACATAAACGAATTATGATTGGTAAGGTTCGTGAATATGACTATGACGAAATTGCTCCTAATATTGACAATTTGGTTGATATGGCATGGAATTTCAATGACGAAGTTATTGTTGGTGCAATGAAAGAGATTATTCCCGAATATATAAGCCAAAACTCAAAGTTTGAGACTCTTGATAAAAAACAAGATTCTTAACTTTAGTATTTATATATTCAATAAGATTGTAAGTTACAGAAATGAGCAATAACAATAATATAGAGAGGCATCTTGTAATAATGGCAGGCGGTATTGGCAGTAGATTGTGGCCAATAAGCACTCCTGAATGTCCTAAGCAATTTGTGGATGTTTTGGGTGTGGGAAAAAGCATGATACAGATGACCGTTGACCGTTTTGAGGGAATTGTATCGAAACAAAACGTATGGGTCATTACTTCTGCTGATTACAAAGATATTGTTTATGAGCAGCTACCAGATGTTCCAAAAGAGAATATCCTGTTTGAACCTTTTATGAGAAATACAGCTCCATGTATTGCTTATGCAGGGTGTAAAATACAAAAAAGAAGTAAAGGTGATGCCGAAATAATTGTCTCTCCTGCAGACCATTCAGTTACAGATACAGAAGCATTCAAAAAGACCATTTGCAATGCACTTGACTTTATGTCTAAAAACGACGCAATAATAACTGTTGGTATTACTCCATCATCTCCTCATACAGGATATGGATATATTTCGGCAGACAGTAATAGCGGAAACATAAAGAAAGTATTATCATTTAAAGAGAAACCAACTTACGAAGTTGCACTAAATTACATTAATGAAGGCAACTATTTCTGGAATTCAGGGTTATTTTTGTGGAAACTATCCACATTAATAAATTCATTTAAAGAGTATGCGCCTGATATAATTTCAACATTTGAAAACATCTCAGAAAAATACGATACAGAAACTGAAAACAAGGCATTATTAGAGGCATATAATAACGTCAGAAAAATATCTGTTGACTATGCCATAATGGAGAGAGCTGATAACATATATACCCTACCCTCTGAATTTGGATGGTCTGATTTGGGAACATGGAGTTCGATAAGAGATTTCTTAATGAAAGATGATAATGGAAATTGTGCAATAGGAGATGTTTCATTTATAGATTCAAAAAATTGCACTGCACACATAAGAACATCTAATAATATTACCGTTAAGGATTTAAACGACACCTTTATAGTTGAAACTTCAAACGGTATTGCCTATTATAAACTCAATAATGAAGGAAATTTAGATAAAATATGAAATCAGAAGTAAAAAAGAAAGTTTTTGTTTCGGGATGCTATGATATGCTCCACAGCGGTCATGTGGCATTTTTTGAAGAGGCTGCATCATACGGCGACTTGTACGTGGGCATTGGTTCGGATAAAACCATTCAAGAACTTAAAGCTCGTAAGACTATAAATACCGAAGCTGAGAGATTATATATGGTAAAATCCCTTAAAGCGGTAAAAGATGCTTGGGTAAATAGCGGAAGTGGTCTTTTAGACTTTGAAAAAGAGGTTAGAGAACTAAAACCTGATATCTTCTTTGTTAATAGCGATGGAAGCACCCCTTTAAAGGAGAAATTCTGCGAAGAACTTGGAATTGAATATATCGTAAGCAAACGAGTTCCTCATGGAAATCTTCCAATTCGTTCAACTACAGCCCTACGTCAAGAGTGTAACATTCCATACAGAGTTGACCTTGCCGGAGGATGGTTAGACCAACCAAATGTAAGCCAATTCTTCCCCGGACCTGTATTGACAATTTGCGTTGAACCTGATTATGAATTCAACGACAGAAGCGGAATGTCTACAAGTTCAAGGAAAAAGGCTATTGAGTTATGGCAAACCGATATTCCTGCGGGAGATAAAGAAAAACTCGCAAAAACATTATTCTGTTTTGAGAACCCTCCCGGTAAGCAATATGTAAGTGGTTCACAAGACTCTATCGGTATTGTTACGCCCGGATTAAATAAATTGGACTATAACGGAGATTTTTGGCCCGAAAAAATAACTAATAATTGCGAAAAAGATATATTGGACTGGATAGAGGAGCATATTTGCCTTATTCCATTATATCCACGTAAGAACGATTACGATGTATTCGAAAATGCTTCGATAAATCAAAAAAATGCTCGCAATCTGAGTATGGCCGCCGAAAAATGTTGGAATGCCATACTAAACAAAGATTTAGTCAAATTTGGTGAAGCTGTTACAGAGAGTTTTAATGCACAGCTAAATCTCTTCCCCAATATGGCTCCCGGTGATGTATTGGCTCAAATTATGAGATATAGCCAAAACCCTGATGTAAAAGGTTGGAAAATAAGTGGTGCCGGTGGAGGTGGCTATCTTATTTTAGTATGCGAAAAACAGTTGAAAGAGTCAATGTCAATACGAATCAGAAGAGCTTAACATACTCACATAAGATAACAAAGACAGGTTCTAATAGATAAGAATCTGTCTTTTTTACATTAAGACACACCTTATTTGATAAGGTTCAAACATTTTAAATAAGATATTAAAGATGTGTTTTAAATTATTATTGTAATTTCAAAAAGAAAGTGCAAAGGTAGTTTTCATTGACAATGCAAAAAAAGGAGACCGAAGTCTCCCTAAGATTAACTATTTTTGTATTGCAATGTATAAACAATTAACCTCGGAGCAAAGATACGGAATATATTTGGGGTTGCAAGAAAAAAAGAGTATTTCTGCTATTGCTCGGCAGCTAGG
>JAFYRT010000026.1 GCA_017546805.1 Muribaculaceae bacterium
TATGCAGAATACCCCGTTATATAGCCTATGAGTTTACCATCACGTTCAATATAGTCTTTAGCAATCTGATAAGCGGAAGGTTTTAACTCTCCAAATTGAGTCTTACGAGGTTTATAGAACCTTCCTTTTGCCAATTTAGAGATTTCTCCAGACTGAACCATACGATTTAACGCTTTTACAACAGCCGATTGATTCTGTGATTCTGTCTTAAAATCAGATGCTGTAAAAACGTAATCTTCTGAAAATTCAGCGATTCTTCTTTTTATCTCTTTCATTATATTCATAACTGTTTTATAATCACGCTACAAAGATAGTAAAATGTCCCGTTTATTACGCAAAAAACGGGACAAAAATAATGTTATTTCTTTAATTTGCGGGACAAACTAACTAAAATTTGTCCCGAATTTAACTCATTGTGTCCCGAATTGAGAATTTGTATTATCTCTGAAAGAGATTTGTATTATCTCTAAAAATGTTGACTCGACAGTAGGGACACACAATCGTGTGTACGAAAGGGGTATTGCACAAAAAAATCTCTACCGAAAAAATATCGGCAGAGATTTTCACTATTTATGTTGTTTCTAAATTCCTAATTATCTAATTGGAGCAAAGCGACTACTCACACACCGCACGAACATAACGGGCTCCACAACGATAACTATCATAGACCATTTGATTCTGCAAATAAGAAAAACTACTATTTCCAATAAGTAGACTTACTGCATATGGGGCATTCTCATGGTCAATTCCATTAGCCGTTTCATTTGCAATAAGAGAACTAGACCATATTGATATCGTCTCTGTTAAACCTGGGAGTATGAAACAAATAGTATTACCATTTATTTTGCTTGTTCCTTCCAATACATATACTCCATTTATTTTGCTTGTTCCCCATGTGCAATTATCAAAAAGTTCCTTTAACTCTGTTTTTGTAGGCATACGCCAATTATCTCCCCAATATACTTGTGCAGCGTCATCTTCAGGTTCAAGAGTGTCTTTGCCATCAGCTGGGCCGTATGTACCAACTCGAGAAGTAGAATATTTTGTTATTCTTTTCAAATAACTCCATGAACCTGTAGCAGCATATTTATATGTACCCCATTTATAGTAATTCTTTACCTCTGTCTCTCCCCATGCAAATTTATCTCCTGCTTCATAAATATCAGTAGCACCGACATTGTAAGTCGCCCATTTAACAGATAGACCAAGGTCAACATATTCATATTCTTTACCACTTACATCCTCAAAGTTTGCAACATAATGTCTATAAGTAGAAATATTTGCATCTACTGATGTTACGGTTGCTGTATAAGTACTTTCAGTGCTCACAACCTCTCCATTAAGAGTCCAATTTTTAAAGGCAAATCCATTGTTTGGTGTAGCAGTTAAGATTACTGTTCCATTATGAGCAACGCTATTTGATGATGTTGCAGCTTTACCTCCGGAACTTGATGATACTCCTACAATAATTATTGGGGCACCCTCTCCTTTTTGTGGACATACAGCACGTATGGCCTGCCCCCTGTAGCGATCATAAATACCGCTATTATTACCTGTCAAGTAGTAAGCCAAATCATTATCATCTATATCAAGAGAACTTGTCCAATAATACCATCCATTACTATAAAAGCGTCCATCCGTACCCACATAACCTCCTGCCTTAGGTAAGAAGATAGAGTTACCATTTATATTACTTGTTATTTTATATCCTGCTACCCCGTTCTGAGTCCATGATGTCCATGTGCAATATTCAACAAGTTCTTTCGCTTCTGTTTTTGTAGGCATACGCCACTTGCCACCCCAATTTACAGTTGCTGCGTCATCAGATGATTCAAGGGCTATTTTATTATCAATAAATTCTTCATCAGCAAAATCACTACCTACAGGATC
Source organism: Muribaculaceae bacterium (assembly GCA_017546805.1). Taxonomy (GTDB): domain Bacteria; phylum Bacteroidota; class Bacteroidia; order Bacteroidales; family G3-4614; genus Caccoplasma_A. The sequence goes on from JAFYRT010000026.1 coordinate 1,891, forward strand.
TAATACATATTTCGTAGGAATATATACTCCACTATATTTATATGTAATATTGGTGTAACTCTCTTTTGTCTCAGTCTCTCCCCACGCATAGTAGCTTCCTTTCTCTTCGGGAGTACTTGCTCCAATATTACAAGTTGCCCATCTTGTACCACTTGGCAAACCGAGGTCAACGTAGTCATGCCCATTTTCACTTCCTGTTACTCCATCTGAATATTTTATAAAATTAGCAACAAACTCGCTATTAGTAGTTATGCTACGAGTGTATGAACTTTTAATAGAAACAACCTCTCCATTTAATGTCCAATCCCTAAATACATATCCCTCATCAGGGGTTGCTGTTAAGGTTACACTTGTTCCATGTTCAACACTCTCGGCTGACACCGTTGCGGCTCCACCCTCTGTCGCTGAAACCGTTACATTATATACAGCCTTTACAAAGTTTGCATAAAATTGACTGTTAGCAGTTATAATTGGAGAGTATGGGTTCTCGGTACTTACTTTTCCTTTTCCTGTTTTTGACCAATAATTAAATAGATATCCAGTTTTGGGAGTTGCAGTTAAAGTTACACTCTCTCCATAAGCTACTGTGGTAGATGATGCAGATGCAGTACCTCCTGTATTTGCTTTCGCTTCTACCGTATAGGTTGGTATTACTTGATTTGTAGCCTCTCCTGTCTCCTCCAATATAAATGTTGCTTTTTTACTTGAAGAAGCATCGCAGAATGGATAGTATGTTCCATTTACTTGTTCAACTTTAAAGTATCCATTGCTATTCTTTATATAGTATTCGCCATTTTCATTAACCTCAAATGTTAATACCGTAGCAGTAGTTAGAGCATCAACATTATATGATTGGCAATAGATATAGTAACCACTCTTTGTTTTTAGTTTAAAGTTGGTATCTGATGGTTCAAACATAAATTTCTGATCATCGCTATCATCATAATCAATACAATTTACACCACCATTCTGTCCGCCTGTATGAGCATCATAATTGGCTGCATTAAGATATTTTCCCGATGTAATATCTTTAATTCTAAAATATTGAGTTAAAGATATTTTTGCTCCAGATACTACTTTTTGTTTAAAGTTTGCAACAAACTCACTATTTGCTGTTACTGTTACAGTGTATGGGTTTTCAGTTGAAACAACCTCTCCGTTTAGTGTCCAGTTTACAAACTCATAACCACTTTTTGCTGTTGCGGTCAGAGTTACGCTACCACCCTCTTCTACACTACTTGCTGATGCTGTTACACTTCCCATATCTGTATTATTTACAGATACACTTACATTATATTTTACTTTTTCTACAAATTCTTCAAAGTTAGCAACAAAGGCACTATTTTCTGTTATGGTTGCTATATATGGGTTAGAAACACTAACCACGTTGTTATTTAATGTCCAATTTACAAATCTGTAACCGGTTTCAGGAGTAGCAGTTAAGATAACACTACCTCCCTCCTCAACGCTCTCGGCAGATGTTGTTACACTACCACCTTCGGTCGCTGATACTGTTACGGTGTAGGTTGGTATTGGTTCAGGTTCTTCTCCGCCTACCTGCTCTAATACCCATGTTGCTCTTAAATCGGCTCCAGCATCACCGAATGGGTAATATACACCCTCAACCAACTCAACTTTAAAATAGTTTGCACCATTTTTAATATAGTATGTTCCGTCAGGATTATCAATAAATGTCAATTCCGAACCGTATGTCAAAGCATCTACATTCCATTGTTGACAGTAGATGTAATATCCGCTCTTGCTCTTTAAGTAATAGTTATTACCCGATGCCTCAAAGGTGAATATTTGTCGGTCATCTTCAGCGTATGCCACACAATTAACACCACCATTTGGACCTCCTACGTGAGTAATGTTGTTCTCGGCATTCAAATACATTCCACTTGCAACATCTTTAATGCGATACTCTTTTGTAAGAGATATTCCGGAGTCAGAGGTTCTCTCCTCAAAGTTGGCAACATAGAGCGCATTTGCAGTAATTGTAGCAATAAATATATTTTCTGTTGATACCTCTGTTCCATTTACTGTCCAGTTCACAAATCTATAACCTGATGCGGGGGTTGCTATCAGTGTTACGCTTCCGCCTTTTGCCATACTACTTGCCGATGCAGTTGCTGTTCCTCCGTTAGTAGCAGATACAGATATGGTATAGATTGGCATTTGCGTTGCATCTTCTAATACCCAAGTTGCTCTATTGTTGTATTGAGTACAGTAGGGGTAGTATATCCCCTTATCTTGTGATACACCAAAGTAGTTTGAGCCAAATTTTATATTGTATGTTCCGTTGCCATTATCATCAAAGGTCAACTCAACTCCATTTGTTTGAGCATCAACAATCCATTGTTGACAATAGATGTAGTAGCCGCTGTTTGTTTTTAATTTGTAGTTTTCACCCGATTCCTCAAATTTAAATATTTGGTCTGCATCTTGGGCATACGCAACACAAGTTACACCACCTCGTGTTCCTGTATAATGGAAATCGTAGTTTTCGGCATTTAAATAAAGCCCTGTTTCAACATTTTTAATACGATAATATTTTGATATTGAAATTCCTCCTTTATCAAATTTTATACTATCTATTTCTGATATTGGTTGACTATATATTACCTCATCATTTTTATATATTGCCACTTCGGTTTTGGGGGTTACGGTTTCAATATCGCATACTGCTCGGACTGATTGCCCGTAATTGCGTTGGCTGTAGTCACAGTTCACGCTGACCGAAGTGAACATCAAGCAGTAGGCGTAGAAGGTAGAGCCCGGATAGATTGAACTCGACCAATAGCAACCGCTATTGGCCGCAGCAGGAAGAAAGATTGAGTTACCATTCTTTTTACTTGTTACTTTATATCCGCTTACTCCGTTTTGGGTTGTCCAAGTCCAAGTAGAGTTGTTTGTATCCATTAACTCATTCATCTCTTCGTATGTTGGCATACGCCACTTTCCTCCCCAATTTACATTAGCGGCATCTGCCGATAAGGGTAATACTGCGGGATTATCATTATATGTGTATTCTGTTGCTAACCAACTCTGTGGAGTGGTTTCGCCCCATGCATAATTGTTTCCATACCCTTCGGGTGTAGTGGCTCCTACATTACAGGTTGCCCATTTTACCGATAGGCCTAAATCTACAAACTCATATCCGTTATGCTGGTTTGTTACTGCCTCTTTTTGGAATCCTACACTATCCAATTCGGCAATAGGAAGTGTATATACCACCTCTCCTCCTTGATGGATATTTATTTTTGTTTGTGCCTCGGCACTACCTATTATGGCTGTTATTGCTATTAGCAATGTAATTATTCTTGTTTTCATCTTTCATTAAATTAGGAATGAGGAATTAGAAATTAGGAATTATTTCGCTAACATTAATTTAAGCATTTCTAATTCCTAATTGTGGCGAAGCCACGAACTAATTTCTAATTGATTATAATCTTCTTCGTCTCTGTTTTTCCGTTTGATTGTACTGCTACTACATATATTCCGTTGGGGTAACCCGCTACATTAAATGTTGCGGTTTCTACTGCGGGTGTAAGCGACTGCATTAATACTCCTTGCATATTATAAAGTTGTACAAGGTTTATTGCTTCGGGTGATGTTATGCGTACTTCGCCTGCGTAATAGATTATCTCTATCTCTGATGTTTCTGCTTGGTTATCCTCTATGGCTGTTATATCTGTATTACCGAAAGTTATAATCTCGATATTATCTATTGCCATTGGGGTTACCACACCAGAGATAACAATATTTACTTCATCTTCCGAGGGGAAGGTAATTTTGTCTATTCCTTCTATATTAATAGACTGGAATGAACCTTGCGATGTAAGATATACATTCATATACTCCTGTGACTCTATTCCAGCAAATGGAATAAACACAAGTAACATCAGCAATAGTTGTTTGATGCTTCTCTTTTTCATAGCCTCTCTATTTTTATATTATTAAACATTCAAATATGGTTTATTGACACAATTTAATATTTACAAAGGTAAATCTAAAATTCAATTTTACCCCCCCCAATTGTTAATTATTGTTAATTTGCATTAACTCATAAAGTCATCTACTCCCAACATATTCATAAATAGACTTTAAATCATAAAAAAGCTCAGCAAAAGAGAGTAACGACCAAAAAACTTTTTTTCGTCCAAGTGTGTTTATAGGGAGTAACCAATAAATACATTTATTATGAATGATAAAAACAAATGCCACACCACAGAGTGTAACTGCGAAATTCCCGTATTCGGTTCAGAGAGAATGTTAGAGTCGGCTCCTTGTCAAACAATTCCTTGCCACCCTACTTCTCCCGAAATTGCTTACCAAATGGTTAAAGACGAAACTTTTGCTCAAACTCAACCTCGTCTTAACCTTGCCACTTTTGTTACTACCTATATGGATAAGTATGCAACAAAGCTGATGAACGAGGCAATAGATATTAACTATATCGATGAGACCGAATACCCCAGAGTTGCTGTTATGAACGCCAAATGTATTAACATTATGGCTAACCTTTGGAATACCCCCGAAAAGGAGGAGTGGAAAACGGGAGCTATTGCAATAGGCTCTTCGGAGGCTTGTATGTTGGGCGGTGTTGCCGCTTGGTTGCGTTGGAAAGCTCGTCGCAAAGCGGCAGGTAAACCATGCGATAAACCTAACTTTATTATCTCTTCGGGTTATCAGGTTGTTTGGGAGAAGTTTGCTCAACTTTGGCAAATTGAGATGCGTACTGTTCCTCTATCTCACGAACATATCACGCTTGATATTGAAAAGACTATTTCGATGTGCGACGAGAATACAATCTGCGTTGTTCCCATTATGGGTGTTACATGGACAGGTATGAACGATGACGTTGAAGCTTTGGATGCTGCTCTTGAAGCACACAACGCTAAAACAGGTCATAATATTCCTATTCACGTTGACGCTGCTTCGGGCGGTTTTATCATGCCATTCCTTTATCCCGAAAAGCGTTGGGATTTCCGTTTGAAATGGGTTCTTTCAATCAGTACCTCGGGACACAAATATGGTCTTGTTTATCCAGGTTTGGGTTGGGTTGTTTGGAAAGATAAAGCCTACCTACCCGACGATATGTCGTTTAGCGTAAATTATCTTGGTGCAAACATCACTCAGGTGGGATTGAACTTCTCTCGCCCCGGTGCTCAAATTTTAGGTCAATACTATCAATTCATTCGCTTGGGATTTGAGGGTTACAAAGCTATTCAACATAGCTGTATGAAAGTTGCAGAGTATGTTCATGGAGAGATTGCAAAGATGCCTCAATTCAACGTCTACAGCAAGGAGCTTGTAAACCCTCTGTTTATTTGGTCGATGAATTGCGACTATGCAAAGAATGCCAAATGGACGTTGTTTGATTTACAAGACCGTTTGAAACAGAGTGGTTGGATGGTACCTGCATACACTATGCCAAAGGATATTGAGAATATGACTGTTATGCGCGTTGTTGTTCGCCAAGGTTTCTCTCGCGATATGGCCGATATGCTCATCAACGACATTAAGGGTTATGTTGCCGAACTCGAAAAGTTGGAATACCCAACCGAATCGCGCATTGCAGTGGATAAAAAATGTTGCCACCACCGCAAATGGCACTTGTTTTCACATACAGGGAGATAATTCCTAATTAATACAAAAGCCCTTCACTAAGGAGGGGCTTTTGTATTCTATAAGCTATTAATAGCTGTTTCAACTTCAACTATGCGGTCTTCTATTGCTTGTTTTAGTCTCTCTACAGCTGAGTCAAAGTCTATTAATTCGTCACCATTGGGATAGTTGTGGCGATTATCTATTGGCCACATATCATGGTTAACTGCTTCCGAAGCTCGAATCAATTCGGCTTTCTCATCAATAAAAGTATCGATGTTCTCAAATACATGTTTTACCTCTACCCAACGAGTTTTTAGCACGCTCTTGAATTCGGGAGAATTGAATAATGCTTTATACCATAATGATTGACGATTAAAGAAACCGCTTTTACCTGGCATGTATGTTCCCCAATCGAAATCCCACACAGGTCCGGCACATATTTTTCCGCCTGCATCTTTATACATGTATGAACTTTTTGGATGATTACACTCCCAATTGCCTGAAATCTCTTGTATCAAGAAGTAATCTACAAATGTTGATAAATCTATTTTTGAGAATGCTGTTTCAAAATCCTGATTAATCAGAGCATACTCTGTTTCCTCAATATAGTTGTCAATATATGTAAATAACGGATGTTGCCATGATGTGATAATCTTCTCGTCGGGATCTTTGATTGTTACTGGATAATTATAATATTTACTCATAAAGTAATTTATCTCTGCCTGATAGTTGGTGTCAAACTCCAACAAATATCCTCCCTCCTCTCCTTCTGTGGCATCATCTTCAAACTCCGAGATATTTATTCTGTTTTTATCTATTTTTATCTGCTCGCATAGGTAGTAGTTTCCTTGATGCTCTCCATTAAGATAGAACTCAACAAACTCTCCTCGTGGAGCCCATGCCATTATCTGACGTGCCATTTCAAATGTTACGGCGTTACGCAACAATGTGCGATCCATCCAATTTGCCAACAACACCCAACGCTTGTGTTTAGGCATTCCCAACACCTCTGATTTGCTATCCAATTTTATCGCATAGGGTTTCTTTGGATATGACCATGTTGAGTTTCCGCGTCCTCGGAAACTTGTTGTTGAATTTATTGTTTCTGCTCCATTTTCATCCACTATAACAATTTCGCAATCCTCAGTCCAAATCTCCTTACTTGTAATTGCAACTCCATTGGGTGTGTTTACATAAACCTTTGGCAACGGTTTTACAAAACGTATAAAGTTTGCCTTAACCTCAAGGTTTGGTGTTACGGTTATTTGGTACGGATTCTCGGTTGATACCGATTTACCTCCAACAATCCAACTCTCAAAAACGTATCCTTCATTTGGGGTAGCTGTAAGAACAACGGTTGTTCCCTCCATAGCATTAGTTTCTGACACCTCGACTGTTCCGCCTTCAGTAGAGACTACTATTATGTTAACCATTTGTGGCATGCGGAACAGAGCTTCATACTCTGTATCCTCCGTGATTAAAGCCTCATATGGATTTGCTTTTGATAACTCCTCTCCTCCAATTCTCCACGACTCAAACACATATCCTTGATTTGCCGTTGCAAATAAAACCACCTTTCCGTCGCGTTTGTTTTCGTCAGTGATTTGCACTGTTCCCGCACCTTCGGGAGTTACTTTTGATGTTGCAACAGGTCCTGCTCCTGCCGTAACAATACGCAATGTTATATCACATATACAACCTCCATTTTTTTGGATTTCGTTATTTTCTCGAACCGATCCACAAGGATCGGAATCGTTCCAGTCAATTTTAAAACGTAAACGATAATCACCAGGCATCAATGTCGAAGGCAATACCCACGATGGCATATTGCTTGCCAACACATCGCAACCATTCGAGACCACCTCGCCTTTGCTGTTTGTTCCGGCACTTGCTCCCTTTTCTGCCAAGAAGTTATAGCTTACCAACTCTCCATTGTTGAGAGCTAAAGCATTTGAGGTTGTATTAAATACTCCGTCGGAATTGTAGTCGATATATACATATCCATGCATCCACTCTCCGTTCCAATTCAATTTAGAGAAATAGAGTGTCGAACCTGCTTCGGAGACAAGAACCGAAGATGTTCTATCTTTATATACTTCATCTTTAGAAGATAATTGTATCTCATCTACCAGAACCTCCGAGACTCCGTCTGTAAGAGTGAAATTTGAGAGATATCTCACAGAGTGTTGCATGTTGCCTGTTGGGTAACAGTAGTTGAGTCTTTGCTCGAAGTTTGCCACATAGGTTGCGGCTCCTTCAACGACTGTAACATAGGGATTCTCCGCTGATATGATAAAGTTATCTGTTGACCACCCAGTAAAGGTGTATCCTGCTTCGGCAACTGCTGTCAGAGTTACCATATCCCCCTCTTTCAAAAGTTGTGCTTCATGAACGCCATTAATGGTTGCCATACCACCAGTAGCCGGTGATGACTCCACTCCTACCTCATAAAGAGCAACTTTATCGAATTTAATGCTATCTATCTCAGATACCACATAACTATTCAACACCGTTCCGTCTTTATAGATTTTTACCACTCTCTCATATTGTTGCGCAATAATGGCTGTTACAAAAGCCACCATTACTACAATAAGCGTAATAAGCTTTGTTCTCATGTTTTTTAGTGATTAATTATCCTCTCAATTGTTTTCAGTCTCAAATATAACGATTTATATTTTACCAACAATAGAGTGTGTGATGTATTTTATGTGGGAAGATACGGCTATCTACCCTCCTTCTGCAACGGAGAGAGTTTTTGTGTGTTGGGAGTATATGTTTTTTGAGGACGTTTGCGTGTCTTTTTCTTTACAACCTTCACTGTATCGTCTGTTGATACTATTCTGCTTTTAAACTCCTCAATCTCCGAACTATAATCTTTTGTTTCGACACTGCTTTTTGTGTTGACAAGAAACGATATTGCCAACACCGAGACTATAATTATGGTTAGTGCTATGGCTGCTACGCGCTCGGCTTTTGAAAAGTTCCAGAATTTATCGGACATATCTAAAATTTAAATATCCCTGTTATTGACAAAAATATAAATACTATTGCCACAGGAGCAATAAATCGGATGCTGAAAAGAATGAGTCGATACAATAGTGTTGATGTCTCGCCCAACTCTGCTTTGAAATCTTTCTTCTTCATTACCCAACCAACATATATGGACAATAAGAATCCTCCCACGGGAAGCAATATGTTTGCCGAGAAGTAATCGAAGAGGTCGAAGAAGTTCATATCAAAGAGTTTAATCTCCGACAACACACTAAACGATAGCGAAGACAAAATACTCAACACCGCCACAATGAGCATTATTGTAAACGATGCTTTTTTTCGACTCAATTTGAACTCCTCCGAAATATATGCTATTGCAACTTCAAACAACGATATTGTGGATGTTAATGCGGCAACTCCTGCAAAAACAAAGAAGAGTATCGCCCACATATCTGCCATGAACATCTGTTTAAAGACATTTGGCAGTGTCACGAATATTAGGTCGGGACCTTGTGTGGGACTTATTCCAAAGGATGCAGTTATGGGGAAAATCATGATTCCCGCAAGTATTGCCACCAACACATCCAACAGTGATACCGTCAAGCCTGTCTTGGGCAAATTTACATTACGTTTGAAATATGAGCCGTATGTTATGAGAATTCCCAACCCGATACTCAACGAGAAGAATGCCTGCCCCATTGCAGCCAATATTACACTGCCATCTATTTTTGAAAAATCTGGATTAAATAGATAGTTCAACCCCTCCAATGCTCCGGGTAGTGTAAGCGAGTAGCCACAAAACACCAATAGAATAAGGAATAAGAGAGGCATCATTATATTCGAAGCCTTTTCTATTCCTTTTGTTACGCCTCGCGATATAATCAGATAGTTTATCACCAACAACGCTCCAACCCATACAAGCGGACGAAAAACATCTGTTTTAAATGTATTAAAGTTATTGGTTATCTCCGCTGCCGACTCGGCAAACAATTCGCCTTTTATTGCTTGATATATATACTCAACCACCCAGCCCGATATTACCATATAGTAACCCAATATGAGTGTTGATGCCAATATACCTATATAACCTATTATGTGCCATGCCGACTTTGGAGCCAACACCTTCAAGGCACGTCCTGCATTGGTTTGAGCTTTACGTCCGATGGCAAATTCGGCACACATCAAAGGAATACCCAATACCAATACACAGCATATATATATTATAAGGAATGCTCCTCCTCCGTTCTCTCCTGCCATATATGGGAAACGCCAAATATTTCCCAATCCCACAGCAGAACCCACCGTAGCAGCTATCACTCCTAATTTTGTGGCAAATTGTGCTCTATTACTCATATTCTGTTTGTTTTTTGCGCCGCAAAGTTAATTATTTTAAGCTATTATACATAATAAATTAAAGATAATCTGTCGCCCATTTATCACTTCTTGAAAAAGCTCAAAATAATAAGGGTTGCTCGTTTGAGCAACCCTTATTATCTATTATGAGTTTTTTATTAGCACTCACATTTACCTGCACTACCAAGTACGTTCTCGATTTTGTGCATGTATTGTTTTTTCATGTTCTCGCGAGCGGGACCAAGATATTTTCTTGGGTCAAACTCAGCTGGTTTTGTAGCGAATACCTCACGAATAGCTGCTGTCATTGCAAGACGGCTGTCAGAGTCGATGTTGATTTTGCAAACTGCTGACTCAGCTGCTTGACGCAACCACTCTTCTGGAATACCGATAGCATCTTTCAATGCACCTCCGTATTGGTTGATTGTAGCAACCTCTTCTTGAGGAACTGAAGATGATCCGTGAAGTACGATAGGGAATCCGGGAAGCTCTTTCTCAACACCCTCAAGTACGTCGAAACGTAGTGGAGGAGGAACTAAGCGACCGTTCTCATCTTTTGTACATTGCTCGGGTTTGAATTTGTTTGCTCCGTGTGAAGTACCGATTGAAATTGCCAAGCTGTCGCAACCTGTTTTTGTTACGAAGTCAACAACCTCTTCTGGACGAGTATATGTGTGGTGCTCTGCGCAAACCTCATCTTCAACTCCTGCCAATACTCCAAGCTCACCCTCAACTGTTACGCCGAATTGGTGTGCATACTCTACTACTTTTTTAGTAAGAGCTACGTTCTCCTCATAAGGAAGGTGTGAACCGTCGATCATTACAGATGAGAAGCCCATGTCGATACATGATTTGCAAGTCTCAAATGAATCACCGTGGTCAAGGTGAAGTACGATTTCAGGTTTCTCGCAACCTAACTCTTTTGCATACTCAACTGCACCCTCTGCCATATAACGCAAAAGTGTTTGGTTTGCGTATTGACGTGCACCTTTTGATACTTGTAGGATAACGGGAGATTTTGTTTCAACTGCAGCTTGAATAATTGCTTGAAGTTGCTCCATGTTATTGAAGTTGAATGCGGGGATTGCATATCCGCCTTTGATAGCTTTCGCAAACATCTCTTTAGTGTTTACCAAGCCAAGGTCTTTGTAGCTAATCATTTTTCTTATTAATTTATAATGTTAGTAAAAAATTGTGCTTGTTTTTGTATTCTTTCCGAATACTTTGCAAAGTTAGTATTTTTTTGTGAATTAAATTCTATATAGGGTATAAAATATCTACCTAATTATTTGTTTTTGCTTATAGATAACAATCTTTCCAAGCCCTGAGCTGATATGCTTCGAGAAATTTTTCCGTTCTTGGCAAAAGATATTTCTCCCCTCTCCTCCGAAACTATCACTGCAAGTGCATCGGTTTCTTGTGTTATTCCAAGAGCTGAACGGTGACGCAACCCTAATTCTCGCGGAATATTGGGTGCATGCGATACAGGCAAAATACATCCTGCCGCCACTATCTTTCCGTCTCCAATTATAATTGCTCCATCATGCAGTGGCGTCCCTTTGTAAAATATAGTCTCAATCAAACGAGATTCGATGTCGGCATTTATCTTCTCACCTGTTGATTCATATTTTGCCAATGACATATCTTGTTTCACCACTATCAATGCACCTGTCTTTGTTTGTGACATGTTTTTGCAGGCATAAACTATATGCATTACATATTCAGGCACCTCATCAGCTTCGGATTTCTTTGTTTTAAAGAAGTTGGTAAATCTTTTCCAACTTCTATGCGAACCCAATTCGCTCAAGAATATACGCACATCGTCTTGAAAGAGGATTATCAATATTATAACTCCAACGTTTACAAGCTTATCCATTATCGAACCAAGCAAACGCATCTCCAATATGCGAGACACAAATATCCAAATCACGATAAAGGCAATTATCCCGCCAAATATCTTTATTGTTCCCGATACCCTCATAACTCTATAAATATAGTAGAGCATGACAGCTACAAGAAATATATCAATTATATCTTTCAGTCCTATTGATGCAAACATATCTTATTTAGATAACTCAAATATTTTAATTGTTTCAACGCACTCCTTAACATCGTGCACTCGCAAAATATCTGCTCCTTTTGTAAGTGATAGTGTATTCAATGCCACCGTTCCAATAAGAGACTCCTCGGGTGAAATATTCAATGGTCGATATATCATTGACTTTCGAGAGACTCCCACCAACAAAGGTAACTTAAATTGTGCAATATCAGCAAGATTTTTCAGGATATTATAGTTCTGCGCCAAACTTTTTGCGAATCCGAAGCCGGGATCCAATATTACATCATTAACTCCCAACAATCGGAGCTTCTCAATCTTCTCCGAGAAATAGGTTATCATCTCCACCATTATATTGCCATATTCGGTGTTTTTCTGCATGGTTTGCGGTGTTCCTCGCATATGCATAAGGATATATGGAACTTTTAATTGAGCTACTGTTTCGAACATATCTTCATCTCCCTCTCCGCCCATTATATCATTTATCATATCAACACCACACTCCTCTACAACAAAACGTGCCACTCGGCTTCGGAATGTATCTACAGATATTATTGTATCAGGGTATCGTTCTCTGATTAAAGGCAAAACCGAACGTAGTCGAGCAATCTCCTCCTCCTCCGAGACATCTTCTGCTCCCGGACGCGACGAATATGCTCCTACATCTATAATATCGCCACCATCATCTATAATCTGCTTTGCTCTTTCAATAGCCTTTTGCACGTCTACACAACGACTCGACTCGTAAAACGAATCGGGTGTAACGTTTAAAATTCCCATAACAAGGGGACGTTCCAACGAAATCAACTCACCCTTGACATTTATAGTTTTAATTATCGCATTATTCATTACAAAATTCTAATCTCAACCTCACGTCTTCTCTTATCTGCGAAGATAATACTTTGATTTTACATATTTAAAATTCTGCACAAAAAAAGAGGGTGACCCAAAAGTAAACGGGTCACCCTCTCTTTTATGAGGTTTGAATAAAAAGAGCTATTTTTAGGCTTGCGAAGGCTCCAAAACCGCAGTTTACTAATCGTAAATGAGGATTTTGGAGACAAGCATAACGACAAA
>JAFYRT010000027.1 GCA_017546805.1 Muribaculaceae bacterium
CCTAGCTGCCGAGCAATAGCAGAAATACTCTTTTTTTCTTGCAACCCCAAATATATTCCGTATCTTTGCTCCGAGGTTAATTGTTTATACATTGCAATACAAAAATAGTTAATCTTAGGGAGACTTCGGTCTCCTTTTTTTTGCATTGTCAATGAAAACTACCTTTGCACTTTCTTTTTGAAATTACAACTAATAACAATATATATGCATCTTCCATTTATTTGTTGTATCTTTGCATAAGAATAAAATAATAAAGATAAGTTATGAGTGAAATTACAAAATGTCCTAAATGTGGTGGCGAGTATGTATATTTTGATGGGGTTCTTTATGTTTGCCCTGATTGTGCATACGAGTTCCAAGAGGGAGATGGCGAAGCTGAAGAAAACACAGTTGCAAAAGATAGTAATGGTGCAGAGCTATTTGATGGCGATGCAGTTACTGTTATTAAAGATTTGAAAGTTAAAGGTTCTTCTATGGTTATAAAACGCGGTACTAAAGTTAAAAGTATTCGTTTGACAGAAAACCCTGAAGAGGTTGATTGTAAAATTGACGGAAGCAGTATTGTTTTAAAAACTTGCTTCTTGAAGAAATAGTACTTTATCAAATAAAAATCAATATTAGGACGAGCATTTTTGTTCGTCCTTTTTATTTGTCTCATACTATATATAAAACAAAAGAACTCCAATTTTTTTTTTGGAGTTCTTCATATATATATCGCAGATAATTAATTGTTATTCAAGCGTTAACAACTAAAACTCTTTTAATTATCCACATTTTGAGTATCCACAAGTTGGACAACGTAAACATCCCTCTTGATAGATTAGTGTTTCACCACACTTAGGACATGTTTGTCCTGTTGCTTTTGTTCCGCTTGGAATATATTTCTTCAATGCACGCTCAACACCATTCTTCCATGTATTGATTGATTCGCTATCCAATTGCAAACTACCTACAAGTTTCATTACCTTGTCGATAGGCATACCATAACGCAATACTCCTGATATAAGTTTTGCATAGTTCCAGTATTCAGGTTCGAATTTTTCAGACAATCCTTCTACTGTTGTTTTATATCCTCGTTTATTACGGAATTGGAAGTCGTAATGTTTATGTCCGTCTGCATCAGTTACTTTAATAATCTTACCACGCTCAACGCTCTTTGGAATCAACAATCCCTCTTCGTCATCGGCTAGTCCGGTAAAGATTTCGTATGGACGTCCGTTTTGCAATCCGATAAATGCAATCCATTTTTCGCGATTGTTTTGAAAACGAACAACATCTGCATCCAACTCTACAGGACGAACTAAATCGTGGTGTACAATCTCTTGTTCACATGGACAATCTTTTTTCTTTTTGTCATCTAATGAGATTAAAACGCCTGCACGTGATCCATCACGATATACTGTACATCCTTTACATCCTGATTTCCAGGCCTCAACATATAATTGATTTACAAGTTCTTCAGTTACATCATTAGGTAGGTTGATTGTTACGCTGATTGAGTGGTCAACCCATTTTTGTACACGTCCTTGCATTTTTACTTTCTCTAACCAATCAACATCGTTTGATGCTGCTTTATAGTATGGAGATTTAGCAACCAACTCATCAATCTCTTCAGGGGTATAACGCTCTTTTTTCTCGTAACCGTTTATCTCCATCCAAGTTAAGAATTTATGGTGGAATACTGTGTACTCCTCAAATGCATCTCCATTTTCATCAGTAAAGTCAATATGTACATCAGCATCATTTGGATTTACTTTACGACGACGACGATATACAGGCATAAATACCGGCTCAATTCCTGATGTTGTTTGACTCATCATACTTGTTGTTCCTGTTGGAGCAATTGTCAAACATGCAATATTACGACGTCCGTATTTTACCATATCTGCATACAACTCAGCATCAGCCTCTTTCAAACGGTTAATGAATGGGTTGTTCTCCTCTCGCTTAGCATCAAAAATCTCAAATGCACCACGCTCTTGCGCCATCTCAACTGATGATTTATATGCTGCTATTGCAAGTGTTTTGTGTACTTTTTCTGAGAAATCAGTTGCTTGGGGTGTTCCATATTGCAAGCCCATTGCCGCAATCATATCTCCCTCTGCTGTTGTACCAACACCGGTTCTGCGTCCTTTTAGTGTTTTTGTACGTATTTTGTTCCACAAGCACAACTCGGTATTTTTAACCTCGTCAGTTTCGGGGTCTGATTGAATTTTTTCGATAATCTTTTCGATTTTCTCCATCTCCAAATCAATAATATCGTCCATAATGCGTTGTGCTATACGAACGTGAGATTTGAATAGGTCAAAATCGAAATATGCTTGAGGTGTAAACGGATTTACCACATATGAATATAGGTTGATAGCCAACAAACGACAGCTATCATATGGACACAAAGGTATCTCTCCACATGGGTTAGTTGATATTGTGCGGAATCCTAAATCGGCATAGCAATCGGGTACTGATTCACGAGATATTGTATCCCAGAACAATACTCCGGGTTCAGCAGATTTCCATGCATTGTGTACAATTTTTTCCCAAATTGCTTTTGCATCAACCTCTTTAGTTACAATAGGATTCTCTGAATCAACAGGGTACTTTTGCAAGAAAGATTTTCCTTCTGTTGCAGCTTTCATAAAGTCGTCTGTAATACGTACAGAGACATTTGCTCCTGTTACTTTACCCTCAGTCATTTTTGCATCTATAAACGACTCTGAATCGGGGTGATTAATTGATACACTCAACATAAGAGCTCCACGACGTCCATCTTGTGCAACCTCTCTGGTTGAGTTAGAATAACGCTCCATAAATGGAACCAATCCTGTTGATGTCAATGCTGAATTTTTAACGGGAGAACCTTTAGGACGAATATGAGATAAGTCATGTCCAACACCTCCACGACGTTTCATCAATTGTACTTGCTCCTCATCTATTTTCATAATGCCACCATATGAGTCGGCATTACCCTCCATTCCAATCACAAAACAATTTGAGAGAGATCCAATTTGGTAGTTATTTCCGATTCCGCTCATAGGGCTTCCTTGAGGGATAATATAACGGAAATTACGGAAAAGATCCATTAACTGCTCTTCAGTCATTGGATTTGCGTAATTGTTCTCAATACGAGCAACCTCTTTTGCTAAGCGACGGTGCATATCTTCAGGAGTTTTCTCGTAGATATTACCATATGAATCTTTTAAAGCATATTTATTTACC
Source organism: Muribaculaceae bacterium (assembly GCA_017546805.1). Taxonomy (GTDB): domain Bacteria; phylum Bacteroidota; class Bacteroidia; order Bacteroidales; family G3-4614; genus Caccoplasma_A. The sequence continues at coordinate 3,217 of JAFYRT010000027.1, forward strand.
CATACTCTGGCTGCCAATTCGTCGCCTCCAAAGTACTCAACCGTTGCTTTTACGGCCTCTTCGAAAGAATAAATCTTTTGATCCATCTTTAGTTTGTGTTAGTGTGTTGTTAATTAATTTTTTGTTCTCGTTTTGTTTTGAAATAGCAAAAAGGTTAGTTGTGGAGCCATTTATAAGCTCCAACAACTAATTCTTTTCAGCATTGTTTTGTGTATAGTTTTGTTTTGATTGTTTAGCAATGCAAAATTGCTCAATAATTTTTTATAAACAAAATATTTAATCACAAAGTTATCAACAATTTTAAAAGTTTCCCAAAACAAAATACCACTTGCCTAATTATTAATACATTACAATTTTTGAAAATTAAAAAAGTTTCCCAAAAAGAAATTTCTTTTAAATTTTTAGCCGTTTTGTATTTTCCAAAAGTGCAATTTTATCAACTTTATAATAGCAAAAAAACGAACGACATAATTTGTATATTCAATATAAAACAATTAATTTAGTGGTAATTTTTAAGTTGAACAACAAATAGGTTATTGTTTGTTATAAGAACAGATAATACCTTATAACTTTATAAGATTTATGGATAAATTTAATTTTTCAAACAGAAGGACCATAAGAAAATATAGTGACAAAAACATTCCTTATGAAAAGATTTTAGAGATGCTCGAAACAGCTTCTCATGCTTCTACAACAGGCAATATGCAACTTTACAGTGTGGTGATTACTCAAGATAAAGAGCAAAAAGAGTTACTATCTCCCCTACACTTCAATCAACCTATGATAAAAGGAGCTCCTGTTGTTATGACATTTTGCGTAGATTATAATAGATTTTCAAAATGGTGTGAGTATTCAGATGCCACTCCCGGTTACGATAATTTTCACTCATTTATATCTGCTGCTTTAGATACTGTTATTATTGCACAACAATTTTGCTCTGTGGCAGAAAGTGAAGGCTTAGGAATTTGCTATATTGGAACAACCACGTATAACGCAAACGGAATTATTGATTTGTTGAACTTACCTAAACTTACAGTTCCACTTATAACTATCACAGTAGGATATCCCGCCGATATTCCACAAATGAGCGACAGAATAGATGTTAACGGTTTTGTCCATAACGAGAAGTACTCTGACTATGACATAAATAATATTTCAAAAATTTATGGATACAAAGAGGAGATGGAAGAGAACAAACATTTTATCGCAGAAAACAATAAAACTACACTCGCTCAAGTATTTACTGATATAAGATATACTAAAGAAAATAACATTCACATCTCTAAAGAATTTATGAATGTTTTAAAACGACAAGGATTTATCAACGAATAAGGGAATAAATCAATTTAAAATATAAACTTAAGAGGGTGACCCAAAAGGAAAACGGGTCACCCTCTCTTGTCTAAGGGTTGAATAAAAAGAGCTATTTTTAGGCTTGCGAAAACTCCAAAACCGCAGTTTACTAATCGTAAATGAGGATTTTGGAGACAAGCATAACGACAAAAGAGCCTTTTTAGTCAGCCTCTTATCTTAAAACTATTTTATCGTCTTAATGACTCTTCGATTTCTTGAACGTTAGCTTTTATTGTTTTATCAATCTCAATTAAGTCCGAAATTGTTTTACATGCATGAAGTACTGTTGCATGATCTTTCTTTCCTAACTCAGAGCCTATACGTTGCAAAGAACTTTCGGTATATTTCTTTGAAAGATACATTGAAATTTGTCTTGCTTGAACAATCTCTCTCTTACGACATTTCGCTTGCAACAATTGTACATCCATATTATAGAACGCACATACCTTCTCTTTAATAACATCTATTGTTATCTGTTTCTTCTCAATGTTTACGCTTGTAGACAATACTTTAGAGGCCAAATCAAGAGTAATCTCTTTTTTAAGTGTTGTTGCACGGAACATCAAAGAAGCTAAGACTCCCTCTAAATCACGAACGTTTTCAGAAACATTCTTTGCTACAAACTCAGCTACATCATCAGATATAGGCAATCCATCGCGTTTAATCTTATTCTTTAATATATTATAACGCAACTCGTAATCGGGACGCTCAACCTCTGCTGACAATCCCCATTTAAATCGAGAGATTAGGCGAGGTAATATTCCACCCAATGATACGGGAGGACGATCAGATGACAATATCAACTGTTTGTTGTTTTGATGTAAATGGTTAAAAATATGGAAGAATGTATTTTGTGTTTGTGTTTTATCTGCCATATCTTGAATATCATCAATCATCAATACATCAAGGCTTTGATAAAAGTTTATAAAGTCTGGCACTGTATTACTACGTGTTGCATTAACAAATTGTAGTTGGAATAGATGTGATGAGATATACAATACACGAGCTTGAGGATTCAACTCTTTAATCTTATGTCCTATGGCTTGCATCAAGTGAGTTTTTCCTACTCCAGACTCTCCGTGTATAAATAAAGGATTAAAAGCTGTTTTTCCGGGAGCTTGCGCAATAGAAACACCTGCAGTGCGAGCCAACATATTACTTTCGCCTGCGTAGTAGTTTTCAAACTTATAATTTGAATTTAATTGAGAATCTAATTCTTCGTATACAGTTTGTTTAAATATATTAGATATATTATTAGTGAACCTAACTCCGCTTGATTGCGTAGTTGGTGCCACCTCAACTGTTGCAGCAGGACTCTCTACCACTCCTGCACGATACATCAATCTCACCCCTTCGCCATAAACTCTTATCAAAGTTTTTTCAATAAGGTCTAAATAGTGCTCCTCTAAATATTCACAAAAGAATAGTGTAGGGACACCAAGCGTAAGGATGTTATCCTCAAAATTAAGCACTTGAATAGGAGCAAACCAACTTTTAAATTGTTGTTCGCCTATATTGTCTTTTATTATTTCAAGACATTGTGCCCATTTATTTCCATTTGCGCTTGTCATTTTTGCTAAAAATCCTTTTTTCTATACTTCAAAACGATACAAAATTTGCAAATCTTTTCTTTAAAAAAAAATTATTTTTTTCTTGTTTTTTTGATTTGCCTTTTATCGTGCTGATTCTTACACATTTACAATTATATTCATTTTATATGTTGAATAACATATTTGAAAAATGTAACATTCTGTCTTTCTTGCAATTAAATTTTACAAAACTGTATATTTTTTTACCAAAAAAATAATTAATCCGCTGTTTAAGCGGATTAATTATTAGTTTTAATTATTTGTATAATTATTCTCGTTATTTAGACACGTTCTAAATAATCAAAAAATATTATTTTTTCTCTTTCTTGCCGAATAGTGAAAAATGTACATATCGTTTTGGATTTGCTTTTAAATCCACCAACAGAGAGTCTGCACTTTGCAATGCACTAACAACTCCCTCATACATTTGTGTGTCGTTTAACAAAAGTCCTATTGTACTATTTTTATCCATCATCTTATCTGTAATCTCACGAATATTGGTTAAAGTAGAATCAACAGACGAAACTATTTGAGCTATTTCAACCTCACTTAATTGAGCTGTAATTCCTTTGAGATTACAAGATACTGTATCTATATTAGAGACAACAGATGGAATAGTGTTTTTCATCAACATTGATAATTGAGAGGTTGAGTATTCAATATCTGCCACTATATCGTCAATACGATTAACGGAGGCGGTCAATGCAGGATTATTGACCACAGTGTTTAATCCCGACAAAATACTATCCAATTTAGGCAACATATTGGTTACTTGTGGCAAAATATCTTGTTCTACAGATGACAACAATCCTGACGACATTTTTACAGGAAGAGTATCTCCGGGTAGATAGTATTCTTGTGATGCTCTATCAAGATGCAGAGCTATTGTTGCTGTACCCAATAGATCTGATGCAAGTTCCGCTTTTGTTCCTTTAGGAAGCTTTATATCATTATCTATTCCTATTTGAACATTTATTTTTCCTGAGTTTACATCGTAAGATATATTGCGGACAAGTCCTACTTTATATCCTTCGATATTGACAGGTGCAGACATTGCCAAACCCGATACATTATTACATGTTATATAATAATAGTTTGCAGGGGTTAAAAGATTTACACCTTTTAAGAAATTAATTCCAAAAACCAACAATGTCATACAGATTATTACTGTAATGGCAATCTTTACCTCTTTTGTAAAAAACTTACTCATGATTTATCTATTTTAATTGTTTTTTATCTCCTATAAAATGAACAACAAAAGCTCCCTTAAATAGTTGCTGTATTTTGGGCAGTTGTTTTACGGCTTCATCTTTGGTTTTAAAACTTCCGTACGTATATTTATATAAATTGTTCTCTTTATAATACCTTATATTCGACAAACCTTTAAATACTGATGACGAAGATTTGTATATTTTATCAGAAGCCATAATCTGTATTCGATAATCCTCAACCTCTTTAACTATTTTAGGTTCCTCTTTGACTATCTTACTATCCTCTTTATGTACAGTATTAGGTGTTGCATCCACTACATTATCATCTTGTACAGAAGAGGTAGATATATTTCCACTTTGTTTTCTGCTCCAATCAGCTTTATAGTGACTAAATGCATCATAAATAGATTCTGCTAATTTTTGTCGTGATGAACTCAATGCTAAATAATTCTCTTCTTCAGCATTTGAGATATATCCAACTTCAATCAATATACTTGGCATACTTGTAGCGCGCAATACCCAAAATGCTCCTTGACGCACTCCCCTATCCGACCTTTTAGCTTTAGTACGAAATTGCTCCTGAACAGATGATGCTAAATTTATACTTTGCTCAAGATACATACTTTGCATAAAGTCAAACATTATATACGACTCAGCAGATGTTGGATCAAAACCCTCATACTTTGTAGAATAATCATCTTCTAACAAAATTACAGAGTTCTCGCGTTTAGCAACCTCCAAGTTCTCTTCTGTTTTTGCTAAACCCAAAGCATATGTTTCGGTTCCTTTTGCAGTTTTAGATTGAGCTGCATTTGTGTGTACCGATATAAACAAATCGGCTTTATTCTTGTTTGCAATTTTAGCTCTTTCGCTCAGTTCAACAAAAATATCATTTGAACGCGTATAAACAACCTTTACATCAGGATGATTCTTTTTTATTAAATCTCCTAATTTCAGTACAATTTCAAGATTAATATCTTTTTCTTTTATTTTTTTTCCAATTGCGCCGGGATCTTTGCCTCCATGACCCGCATCAAGAACTACAGTAAAATTTTGTTGTGCAACAATTGATATGGGATAAAAACCGCATATTGCCACTACAAACAATATTAATAGTCTTATTTTATTGTACTTTTGTACCATTATTTACAAGCTTCAATAATCATATTTATATCAACGAGCAAAGTTAATAATAATTTAACTTTAATGACGAATTTGCAATATAGTTTTTAATTACCTTAAGTAATTTTTACTATAAATTCCACATTAATACTCTATTTATAAAAACATCTTCTTATCTTTACATCGATTAATAATGAAACTATGAAAAAACTGCTTTGCTTACTGTTTATCCCTCTTATTTTTTGCCAATGCAACAAATATAGAGACAAAACAGTTGTAAACCGATTCGACAAAGAGCTTATAAACGTATTAAGCAATTATTCTGACTCTACTGCATTAGCTTTTGAAAATAAATATTCCGATTTTTTATCAATATACTATTCTGCCATAATGAAAGGCAATAGTAATGTTTTAGACAATACATCAAAGTTAAAGTTTATCTCTAATTGCGTAGATAATCCAAATTTTAATGAGTTGTATAATGATGTATTATCTAAATTCGAGGATATGAGCAGTGAGGAGTATGCGCTAACAAAAGCTATAAAAAATTACAGCAAACTATTTGACATTCCTTTTGCTTCAGCCATATTTACTCACATATCTCCATTTGGATACTCTATTATTACGAGTGATTCTCTGATTTCCGTTTCTCTTGACAACTACATGGGAAGTGACTATAAGGGATATAAAGGAGTTTTTTACAATTACCAACTACCCAAGAAAGAGCGTTCTAGAATTATTCCAGATATATTCAAAGGATGGATTTATGCAAAATTTCCAAATAGCGCAAACTCTTTAATTGAGGGGATGATATATGAAGGAGCTGTTGTATATGCAATCGATGAAATTCTTGATGATTATAATTACTATGAGATAATTGGATACAGCAAGAAGCAAAACGAATGGTGCAAAGATAACGAACAGATAATATGGGATGCAATTATTAAATCAAATCACCTCTACTCTACTGAAAACATTATATATATAAAGTATATGAACGAAGCACCTTATTGCTCGGCATTAAATGGCGACGTTCCTGCTGAAATAGGCAAATGGATTGGATACAAAATTGTATCAAAATATATCAACCAAACAGGATTTGAGAACCTTACCGGTATTTTAAACGGAGATATTCAAACTATTGAAATTTTAAAAACATATAGATAATGGAAAATAAAATATATGGTCTTATCGGATATCCTTTAGGACACTCATTTTCAAAATCATATTTTAATGAAAAATTCAGCAAAGAGGGAATCTTGGCTGAATACCTTAATTTTGAGATTAAAGAGATAGACCAATTGGTAGATATTATTAAAGGCAACCATATTTGTGGACTAAATGTCACAATTCCTCATAAAAGAGCCGTCATTGATTTACTCGACGAAATTGACGATGTGGCAAAAACAATTGGTGCAGTTAATGTTATCAAGTTTATCAATAGAGACAGCAAAACTATACTTAAAGGATATAATACTGATGTTATAGGTTTTAGCAACTCTATTTCAAAGATGCTCAAACCTAATAATAAAAAGGCTCTGATTTTAGGGACAGGAGGTGTTTCAAAGGCAATAGATTACTCATTAAAAAGGATGGGAATTGAGACTTTGTTTGTATCCCGAGAAGAAAAACATGGAGCTATTACATACGATATGCTCAACAAAGAGATAATGAGCGAATATACAATAATTGTCAATGCCTCTCCTGTTGGCATGTACCCCAATATTGATAAGGCTCCGCAAATACCTTATGAGTATATTACAAATGAGCATATTGTTTTTGATACAATATACAATCCTGCAGAAACCATGTTAATGAAACTCTCAGCAGACAAAGGAGCATCGGTAAAAAACGGTTTAGAGATGTTAGAGGGACAAGCCATTGCTGCATGGAAAATATGGAATGACAAACAATAGTCATGTAATGTTGTTATATATGTAGCTAATAAATACATATATGAAAAACGACATAATTAAATACATTGCTGTATTAATAATAACAATAGTTGTTATATGGTGGCTATTGTACAAGGACAATAGTGCAACAGAACATCAATCAAACGAAATTAATATTGAGGGGGCTTCTTCAAATTAATGTAAGTATAACACTATAATATTTCTATTCTTATTAAAAATAGCTGAACATTTACTCTTTTCGCAATGTTACATTTATAAAATGTAATTTTATGAAAAGATATATTATAGAGCAACGTGCAAATAAAATCTGGGATATTTTAAGTTCTGTCTATGTAGAAAAAGTTGAAAACATAAGGTTTAAACTTGGCATTGAGGAGTTTGAGCTATTTGCCGCTTTAGGATGGTTAGCCCGGGACAAAGAAATATTCTGTTTGAATATTAGAGATGAAATCTATCTCAGCAACAAGGAACGTCTTGATAACAATCTACACTTTATAAAATTATAGAAAAAAAATAAGAGATTGCGAGCAATCTCTTATTTTTTCATCATTTATTCTAAATCCACCTACGCCAGAAAGGTTTCTTTTTAGGTTCATTGTATTGCTCTCCGTAACCATAGCCGTAACCATAACCATAGCCATATTTACTCTTATAGCCGTAACCATAGCCATAGCCATAACGTTTATATCCATATACTTTAGACTTAATATCTACAGCATTTACCAAGATATACAAGTTACGCAAACGATCCTCACGAACCAAATCCTCAAGTGATTCTATATATTTCTTTGAAGAGTGTTTAGCTCTAACTACATATACATTCAAATCGGTATATGGTAATATCAAGAATGTATCCGAAACCATTCCAATAGGAGCTGTATCCACAATTATATAATCATATTTTTCTCGAAGATAATCAAACACATCACCCAATGATGAATTCATCAACATCTCATTTGGGTTTGGAGGAGTTGGACCTGCAGGTAACAAATCGAGATATTCAGACATTCCCGAAGGTACTACCAATGAAGACAAATCAGTCTCTTTTCCCGATAGGTATGTTGTGATTCCTCTTGAAGTAGATAATGAGAAGTATTTTCTTACCTGAGGACGTCTGATATCCAATCCTACCAACACAGTCTTTTTCTTAGCCAAAGCAAAACTCAATGCAAGGTTTGCCGAACAGAATGTTTTACCCTCTTGTGTTGTAGTTGATGTTATACATATTACTTTTCGTTCTGGAACATCAAGTAATGCCTGCAAGTTATTACGCGTCAATCGGAATAACTCAACAATAGGCGATGTAGATTTGGGTTTTACAACGAAATTATCTTTTGTATCATTAATAGATATCTCTCCTAAAATAGGAATATCAGTCAATCTCTCAACATCAATTCTATCTTTAAATGTAACTTTAAACAATCCTATAATAAAGATTATTAAAGCCGGAATTATCAAACCAACTGCCAATGCAGTCATTAATGATTTTGCACGGTTTGGTTCAACAGGTCCTCCGGTTGATTCAGGAGAATCTATAATTGTTGCAATTGGAACAGTCAATGCCTGACTCAAAGCATTCTCCTCGCGTTTCTTTAATAGGAATAGGTAAAGTTCGTTTTTAATCTCTTGTTGACGCATTACCTCTGCCATTTGACGCTCAATTTCTGGAGCTTTATCTATTTTAGAATCAATTTCTGAAGCCCTTTTCTTCAACTCCTCTTTCTCGTGTTTAATAATTCTACGGGTAGAAACTATTCCATTTTTAACTCCCTCTCTCAAGGTGTTTATATTTTGCTCCATCTTTGCAATTGCAGGGTTATTTTCAGATGATGAGTGCAATAATCTTGCTCTGTTCATCAACTCTTGATTATAACTCTTAATCATAGAGTTAAACGCTGCATTATCAATACCCAATTCAGGAATAATAGAGTATTTATTCTCGTTGTCGTTAATGAAACTTTCGATGTAATCTATTAGATTAAGTTGCATATCGGCATTATATAACTCATCACGCAACTTATTTGATTCTTGCAATGCAGTTGAAGCATTATCTTCGGGAGAAATTAGTTTGTAATCTTTTTTATAAGTTTCAATCTCTTTTTCAACATCGCCCAACTCTTCAGCAATTGCCATTATACGTTCGTTAATGAATTTACCGGTATTTATTAAAGCTTGATTTTTTTCATTAACACTTAATTCATTGTAGTAATATACAACCTTCTCCAATATATCTTTTGCTTGTTTGATGTTGTATGTTCTCAATGACATTGTCAATATTGTAGAACCCTCTGTTAATACCTCAGGGATAATAGAATTAGACAAATATCGAGCCTTACCATATGGTGATTCTACAGTGATTACTATATCATCTTTTGGCATGTAAACATCATTCAACCTTGTTAATTTCAAAGATATTCCACCTATTTGAACATATATCGGGTCGTTCTTCAAAATATGAGTCTGTGTTTTATTACCATAATTTACCAAAAGAGTATATTGGCCATCTTGCAACGAAGGTATTGCGTCAATTCTTATTGGTCCACGCAAATTCATTACATCTGTTGAATCGATATCCAATAATATAGGAGTTGAGTCGTATATATTGAAACTTCTTAATCCTTTCTTTTGGAAATATGAGGTGTGAACTTTCAAATCCATAACAACTTTCATCATTATGGCACGTGAACGCATAACCTCTGTTTCATTTTCTAAGTTGCTCCTGTTTGTTCTCAAACCAAGAGTCTCAATCATTATGTTATCTGCCGATCCACTATTCCTGTCATTTTTCATCAAAATGGAAGTGGAAACCATATACACATCATTTTTTTGAGCCAAATCAAATGCTGTGTAACCAACTGATACGAGTGCACATAAAACAAACCATTTCCAATATACAAGATATGTAAAAAGAATCTCTCTAAAGTCTGCAAGTTTGCTTTGCTCTTCGTCTTTAGCAAATAATTTATTGTTATCCATAATATTATCTTGTAAATGTTCTGATTAATGTTGCTATAGAAACTACTGTAGAAACCATACTCAATGAGAATGTAACAACAGTTGGCAAGGTAAATGCATTACGAGTTTTTGAGCGGTTTTGCTCAACATATATCATATCGTTTTGTCTCAAATTAAAATATGGAGAAAACAAAAGATATTTATCATTTAAATCGTATCGATATATCTCTCTTGAACCATCATCTTGGGTTCTTATAAGCATAACGTTGTTTCGTCTACCTGTAATATTCAAATCGCCTGCCATAGCCAAAGCTTCAAGAATATTAATTTTGTCTTTATCTACATCAATAACACCTGGAGAACTTACATCTCCTAATATTGTAATTTTAAAGTTACTTATATTGATTGTTACAACAGGCTCCTTTTTAACATATTGAGGATATATTAGAGAGGCTATTAATTGTTCTGCCTCATATACTGTCAATCCAACAACTGAAACTTTCCCAATAACAGGCATAGTAATATTTCCATTCATATCAACTTTATACGATATATCAGAAATATTTTTTGTGGTTGACAATTGATTTTCTGAGGCAACAATAACCTCTCTATTGAACATAGCAACAGACTCTTGATCATCCGACTCAATTTTCAAAGACAACTCATCCCCTATCGCTATTTTAACATTCGCAGGTTCTGATTTTTGTTGCAATAACTCAATTGGCAAAGTCTCAGCCTCTTTTAGATAAATCACCTGTTTTGCCTCTTTACATGAGGCCAAAGCAATCAAAAATATCGTAAATAAGAAAATATTACGCATAGTACATCTATTATATATTAAAATATAGGCAAAAATAACCAATTTACTTAAAATACCAAAATTATATTCTAAACATTATTCAAATAAGGTTTTTCCACACAATTTATCAAACAATATAGCTTAACAGCTTTCTTTTAGTTTAGTTTACAAAAAATGCTTTTTTGTGCAAATTATTAATACCAAATTGATGTTTTTTGAATATTTTATTGTACATTTGCACAAAATTTAATCATTTGTGCAAAATAAAAAACAAATAAATAAGAAATTTATGTATAAAGGATTTAACAGCTATGTAGAAGATAGCATAAAAAAGAATTGGGACAAAATGTCGTTAAGCGACTATAAAGGTGTCACATATCAATATAAAGACATAGCTCGCAAAATTGAAAAAATTCATATCCTGCTTGAAAATGCAGGTGTTAAAAAGGGTGACAAAGTTGCCATTTGTGGAAAAAACACATCGCATTGGGCAGTTACATTTTTTGCCACACTATCGTATGGTGCAGTTGCGGTTCCCATTTTACACGAATTTAAAGCCGATAACATCCATAACATTGTAAACCATAGCGAAGCAAAAATACTTTTTGTAGGCGATGGGGTATGGGAAAACATCAATGACGAGTTAATGACAGGATTGGAAAGCATTATATTGATAAATGATTTCTCTATCATAAAAACATCTCACGAAAAGCTAAAATATGCACGTGAGCATCTTAATGAATTATTCGGAAAAAAATACCCAAACCGTTTTACTCCCGAAGATATTTCATATCATAAAAATGAACCTGAAGAATTGGCACTTATTAATTACACTTCAGGCTCTACCGGATTTTCAAAGGGTGTAATGTTGCCATACCGAGCATTAGAGACTAATCTTATATACATATTGGAGAATGTACACCAACAAAAGGCAGGAGATAACATTGTATCAATGTTACCAATGGCACACATGTATGGTTTGATGGTAGAGGTATGCAACTCCTTCTGTAGAGGATGCCACATACACTTCTTAACACGCATTCCTTCTCCAAAAATCATTCTCGAAGCTTTTGCTGAATGTAAACCTACATTTATTATTACAGTACCATTGGTTATTGAGAAGATTATCAGGACAAAAGTATTCCCTTTACTTGATAAACCATTAATGAAGGTAATGCTTATGATTCCATTCCTTGATGAGCAACTTTTGGCAAAGGTAAGAACAAAATTAGAGGAGAGCTTTGGAGGTAATCTAAAACAAATTATTGTAGGCGGTGCTGCTCTTAACAAAGAGGTAGAGATGTTCTTACAAAAAATCGGATTCCCTCTTACCGTCGGATACGGTATGACTGAGTGTGCTCCTCTTATATCTTACAGCTGGTGCGAGGATACAAAGCCCCTCTCTTGTGGTAGGATATTACCCTACAACGAATACAGGATTAATTCGGTAGACCCCGAAAATATCCCCGGAGAGTTGTGGATAAAAGGAGGTAACGTTATGCAAGGTTATTATAAAAACGAAGAGGCAACCGAGGCTGTAATGGATGGCGAGTGGATGAATACAGGAGACCTTGGTATTGTTGACAAAGACGGATTCTTATTTTTGAAAGGACGTAGCAAAAACATGATTCTAGGACCTTCGGGACAAAACATATATCCCGAAGAGATTGAAGATAAAATAAACAATATGCAACTTGTTACGGAATCGATAGTTATTGACCAAGAAGGTAAACTTGTAGCTTTGATATATCCCGACTTTGAAAGCGCGTCAAAATTAGGATACGACCAAAAGAGTGTTATAGACTTAATGGAAGAGAATAGAGTTGCTTTAAATAAAACACTGCCTGCATATTGCCAAATCACAAAAGTTAAGATATTCTACGAGGAGTTTGAAAAAACAGCAAAACGTAGCATCAAACGATTCCTTTATCAGAACGCATAAAACACAATTGTATATCCATCTAAAACTGAGTATATTGAGACATACATTATACTCAGTTTTTTTATTTATTCTGTTTTAATATTCTACTTTACACTTACTTCAGGAATATCACTCCACAGCGTTGTGTAGTGAGGTGACTGATTTTCACTTGAGGTCTTAATTTTTCCACTACCCTGAACTGCAAGTTTTAAAGCTCCTCGTCCAAAAGTTCTATTTAGAGAATCGACAACCGAAGTAAGTTTTTGTTCTCGCACCAATGCTTCAACATCATCAAACAATGAGCGCATATAACCATTAGCTGGTACTATTCGTGTTGCTATAACTCCTGCTTTTTTATACCCAAATCCATTACAAAATAACTCGTTAACTGCTGTAATAGTCATATTTACAATTGTTCTTTGATCGTTAGTTGGAGTTTGTATCTGAACCAATCTATTTCCATACATTTGTCTTTCGTTCTGTTTAAAACGGTTGGTATATGCAAAAACAGATAGTTCACAAGCAACAGAGTTCTGATTACGAAGTTTTTCAGACAATGACGAAGCAAAATTTGCAATCTGCTCTTGTAGCTCCTGAATATCGTATATCTCCGAAGATAAACTACGCGATACACATATCGATTGCTTTGCCTCAAAACCATATTCAAACTCTATACAAGGAATAGATTGTAGTTCCTTCCATGTCCTAAGTCCTGTTATTCCAAAAATATTTCGAATTACGTTTTCCGATAATTGAGTATAGTCAAATGCTGTACTGACACCCATAGCCTTAAGTTTTGGTGCAGTTCTTCGACCAATACCCCAAACATCTTCTATTGGATATTTACGGAGTACCTTTTCAATATCTTCAGGTCGATGCATATAACAACCACCTTTCAGTTTTGGATATTGCTTGCATAGTTTAGATGCTATTTTTGCTAATGTTTTGGTTGGTGCTATTCCAACAGAAACCGGAATTGAGGTCATCTTAAAACAAGATTGAGATATATTCTTTGCATACTCATCAAAGTTGATGTTATCCATACCTCTCAAATCGAGGAAAGCTTCATCGATAGAATATACCTCTATTGCAGGAGAGAACTCTTCTAATACCCAACGTACTCGTTGCGACATATCTCCATAGAGTGCCATATTCGTAGAAAATACTGCCACATTGTAAGTTGTAACAATATCTCTTATTTTAAAATATGGTACACCCATTTTTATTCCCAATGCCTTTGCTTCGTTACTTCTTGCAATAACACATCCGTCATTGCTTGACAAAACAATGATAGGCTTACCTTGTAAATCGGGACGAAACACACGTTCACATGAGGCAAAAAAATTGTTGCAATCGGCAAGGGCAAACATCTACATTTTTTTTATCACATAGGTAACAACACCCCATATCATAAAATTATTTTCAGGAGTAACCTCTATCGGTTTATACAAAGTATTACTTTCATTAGCAGGCATTAATCGGAGACTATTACCTCTCATTTCTATTCGTTTAACAGTATATTCTCCATCGATATAGCACACTGCTTTACAGTTATTGTATGGATCAATAGCTCTATCGACTATAATAATATCTCCCTCGTCCAATGCTGCATCAACCATCGAAACTCCATTAACACGAAAGAAGAATGTAGATGCTTTATGTCTTACAAGCAAACGTATAAGATCCAACTTCTCTCGTATATCCTCAGCAGGAGACGGAAATCCTGCTTTAACAGCACCCAATAGTTCTCCTTCAAATCTCCCCTCTCCTACCACTTCATGCGGAACAAACTTATCCATGACTTTTTTAGAATAATTTATTTATACATTATCGTGTAATCTATCTTAATTTAATATAATTTTTCGCTAAACATGTTTTGCACTTGTCAAATATATAAAATAAAATTCAAACAACTTATAAATTACCTTGTTCATCGTAGCACTCCCATCTGTTATTTTTGCAATCCCAATGCCTGGTATCATAGAAATGAAGTCCTACTTCAAAACCCAACAATCCCAGCCACAAACTTATTCCTGCATGGTCTGTTTTCCAAGTAATATCTATCTCAAACTTAAACAAAGCATAAAATATTTCTAACGCAAAAGTAATTTCACGTCTCCAAATAAAAATAAGAAATTTATTTGAGAAGTTAATTAGTCCACTACATGCCTCTATCTCAAAGCATTTATTCTCAAATAGACGCTTATGCCAATTGTAATATAAATGTGCCATATATCTCTCGCCATCATTTAATTTAAATGATATAACATCTGAAAGTTGTTACACAATTTTCATCTCATTTTTACCAAAGATATGCCATTTATAATAGATCTTTACCACTATTGGTTCTGAAGATATTATACTCTCCCACTCTATCAATTCACCATCGTCAGAATAATCGGCAAATCCCAACTCAACATAAAAAGTCTCAGTATTAACCTTTTTAGATTGTAAATTCAAATTAAAATCCGTAACTATGACCCTTTCTGTATGTGATGCATAAGCCAACACTTCCAAGCAATTCCTCTCTTTATCAAAGAGCCTAAGTTCATAATAACCTTCAGGTGTATCACCAACCCATTCTATATCAAAGAATAATTTACCTTTTTCATCAGTTGTAACCTTAACATTAACAATATGGTATTTATTCATATTTGAATCTAAACCTTTTTTGTATTTAACTCTATTCTCCTTCATGATTTTACTTTTTAAGTTTATACTCTAATCTTCTAATATAATTTTTGCATCTTCCTCTACTTCGATCACTTAAATTTATAAACGGAGTAAGGATTATCAAGCTCAATATTTTCGAGCAAGGGATGGAAATCGTCATCTTCAGAATCTGCTTTTAGAAAATCAATTTTTTCAGAATCGTACTCTTCAAGAACCACCCATAAGGGCAAATCTTCTTTACTCTTTTGGTTTATCGCATGAATCATCTCTAACTGTTCATCTGTAAACTTCTTCAATTCCGTTAGCTCTACTCCACCAACATTGCATGAGTAATTTACAGCATAACGTAATTTTCGAGGCTTATTTACAGTGTAATCAGAGATAACAGATTTACACTCACTCTCTGAACTAAATTTGAAACTATTTTCGCTCATAACTTTTAAAATGTATAAAATATTAGTCAATATAAATTATGGTTAGGTAGACTACTTAATATATTGTACTGAACTCTGATTAAAATGTTACAAGAAAGAATAGATAATTTGAACTTTATAAAATTATAGTACACAAAATCGATTTATTCGAGCAATTTTAATAATATATCGCGTGTTTTTTATATCTTTGCACTAATAAGAAATCTTAAATTTATCTATCTTATTGATATATAAGATTAAGGTTGCTATGTATAATCCATAAATATAAATTATATGGCACAAAGTTTTAACATTTACTTTGAAGAAAGTATTAAAAAGAATTGGGAGTTACCTGCTCTCAGCGACTTTAAAGGTGTTGCCTATCACTACAAAGACATTGCTCGCAAAATTGAGAAAATTCACATTTTGTTTGAGGCTGCCGGAGTTGAAAAGGGCGATAGAATTGCAATTTGCGGAAGAAACTCTTCGCATTGGGCAGTGGCAATGTTTGCAACATTAGCATACGGAGCGGTAGCAGTTCCTGTACTACATGAATTTAAAGCAGACAACGTTCACAATATTGTAAATCACAGTGAGGCAAAACTTCTTTGCGTTGGAGATATGGTTTGGGAGAACCTAAACGACGAGATGATGCCTGATTTGACAGGTATTATTCTTCTAAACGATTTCTCAGTATTGAAATCTAAATCTGAAAAATTGATAGAGGCTCGCCGTCACCTAAACGAACTATTCGGTAAAAAATTCCCCGAAAGATTTACTGCAGAAGACATCAACTATCATAAAGATACTCCAGAGGAGTTGGCTATTATCAACTACACATCTGGTTCAACCGGATTCTCTAAAGGAGTTATGCTTCCCTACAGAGCATTGCACGCAAACATTAAATTCTGTATCGATAACTTACCTTGGCTAAAAACAGGCGATAATGCAGTTTCAATGTTGCCAATGGCTCATATGTACGGATTGATGATTGAGTTATTCAACCCATTCTCAAAAGGTTGTCACATTCATTTCTTAACTCGTATTCCATCACCAAAAATCATATTGGACGCATTTGCAGAGTGCAAACCACCTATCATCATTGCAGTTCCTTTGATTATTGAAAAAATCATCAAAAACAAAGTATTCCCATTGTTGGATAAACCAATTATGAAATTCTTAATGATGATTCCTTTTGTCGATAATCAACTATTGGCAAAAATTAAAGCTAAATTGGAAGAGAGTTTCGGTGGTAACCTAAAACAAATTATTGTTGGTGGTGCTGCTCTTAACAAAGACGTAGAAGAGTTCTTACGCAAAATAGAGTTCCCAATTACTGTTGGATACGGTATGACAGAGTGTGCTCCTCTTGTATCATATGCTCCTTGGAACGAAACAAAACAAGGTGCTTGCGGCAAATTGTGCGACTACATGGAGGCTAAAGTTAACTCTACAGACCCAGAAAATATTGCAGGAGAGTTGTGGTTGAAAGGTCCAAACGTAATGCAAGGATATTTCAAAAACGACGAGGCCACAGAGGCTGTAATGGATGGCGAGTGGATGAACACAGGAGACCTTGCATTGATTGACTCCGAAGGATACATATTCATTAAAGGACGTAGTAAAAACATGATTCTTGGACCTTCAGGACAAAATATCTACCCAGAGGAGATTGAGGATCAACTAAACAACCTACCTTTTGTTAGTGAGTCAATAGTAATTGAACAAGATGGCAAACTAACTTGGTTAGTATATCCCGACTTTGAAAATGGCGAGAAAGCTGGAATATCACAAAAAGATATGACAGCTCAAATGGAAGAGAACAGAATTGTTGCAAACAAATCTCTACCAGCATATAGCCAAATTGCAAAAATCAAAGTTTACTACGAAGAGTTTGAAAAAACTCCAAAAAGAAGTATTAAACGATATCTATACCAAGGATAATTTAAATATTATCAATGATACGAAAACAGTGCCGACTCGGCACTGTTTTTTATATTTATGCATAAAAGGTAATTTAAATTGTGGGATGTTAGTTCCAACAACTAACAACACTTACCTTTTAATGACTTTCATTACCTTTAGCAAACCCGCATATCCTTTAACTTTAACGAAGTAAATACCACTCTCTCCATTAACAGGAACATTAACGATTTCTCCTTCATTGGGAGTTAAAAGAGAAGAGTTAATTAAGCGACCTGTATAATCGTATAACTCAATTGTATAATTTCCTGACTCATTAAATTTAAGATAAACTTCGTTTTCAAACGGGTTAGGAAATGCTCGCATTTCATCAAGAGTCACATCTTCAATACCTGTTGAAACAACAAACTCTATCTGTTTTGTGTCCGAACCCCAATAATTAGATAATGTCAAGGTTGCAGAGTAAGACCCCCCGTCAGAATATGCTACTGATGCATTTCCATTAGCATTATCACCTACTGAAGACAAAAGACAACCTCCTCTAAAATTCCATGTAGGCAAAGTTTCTACTTTATAATTAGTTCCTGAAATAAATGGAACACCTCTTTTAAATATGAATGATTCTTTGGCATATTGCCTATTTTCTATTATTGAAGGATCATAATATCCCGCAATAAGGCTCTTATTATATCCCGAACTAACCAATTCATTATTTTCATTCTCATCACTTTCAAAATCCCAATATCCTATAAAACTTTCATCGGTTATGTTTGTTGCTCGTTTCATTGATTCTTTAACTTCTTCTTGAGAAAGTGCTCTATTATATAAACAAACTTCATCAAGCATTCCATCTAAACCACCGCGCAAATATGCTGGTCCACCAATCATAATAACGTTTGAAGAGTACCATGAATCTATTTCCAATTCAGAGGTATAATCGTGTATCTCTTTGCCATTCAAATAAATTTTCAATGTTCTATTATTTGTATATCCAAATACAAAGGCTATATGATACCATACATTCTCTTCAAAGATAATCTCTTCATCCACTTTTTGTATATCCTCTCCATTCCATGATCTAAAACAGAAGTTAAGACCATTCTCTTTATGTTCCTGAGCAATGTTATCTTCATTTTTATTAGAAGTAAATTGAGAATAAATATAGCCATAATCGCTTCCCGGCCATTGAGAAAGAGGTGAACGTATATTCAAAAATTGAGTACCTTCTTCTTGATGATAAAATTTATTGACTTTAAACCAGAAAGATAATGTAAATTCTTGTTCATTGCCAAAGTTCAATTGACTTGCAGGAATACCAAATGCTTTTTCTGCCAATACCATTCCTCTTGATATATATCCGTTACTATCTTCTCTTCCCACATATGAAAATTCTGCTGTACCATCCTTATCATTTTCATCTATTGTAAATGATTCTATTTGTGGCATTGCTCCTACATCAATTGAAGATATTTGTATCTTTCCTCTGTATATTTTTGTTTTATCTCCAAGTTTTAAATATATATCATATATTCCCTCCTCAGGTAATGAGGTAGTGAATGACGTAGCATTAAATGTCGCTATCACCTCATCATTATCAGAAGCTTTTATAATCCACGTAGCTGCCGGATGCTTTGGATCATCAAATGTAACAGTAAACTCTTCATTAGCCTTGACAACAGGTTTGTCTATTGAAATACCATCCAATATAATCACTTCAGGAAGTTCAAGATATTCTCCCCACGCAATATTACTTTCACTATTACCATCCATTGATACAGCTGACACTCCTATACGAAATTTTCCACCATTCATAGTATTATATGGAGCTCCAACTACATATGCCGCCCAAGATGATGTTGAAGTACACAATACAGGTTCTTCTCCTTCTTGTTGAGTATATATCTTGTAAAACCATGTATCTACATCGGAGTTATATATTGTTTCATATAATTGACGACTACCAGAATAGTTTTCGCTCATGTCAAAAATAATTTTTGCATCAACTCCATTATACGTAACTTGCATTGCGCTACTCGAAATAACCTTTGGCACTCCGGGAGTTACAGATGTTCCTCTATTCAATGATATTTCACCAATTAGTAGTTTAAAATCATCCGAAGTATTCTCAAATTTCAAACCAATCAAAGCTAAAGTTTCTCCATTTAAGTCTAAACCATTTACACCTACTTTTATTTTCTTCTCAATCCAAGAATCGTTTTCTATATCAATATTCGAGGTAATGTTTGAAGAGATCTCTAATGTTGGATTTGCCTCTGTTGATGTTGTTAATTTAACAGAACCTTCACCTGATACTATTTTGTAACGTACAGTAAATATATCGTTATTTTGAAGCTCATACTTTGTTTTGAATAATTGTAGATATGCACCTTGTGTAGCACCTGTAATTTGTAAACATGAACCTCCAAACCATGCATCATCCCAGGTAAACTCTGCTACCATATCAGTTGAAGCATCAGTTGCATTTTTACCCATAAAGTTCTTTGTCCACCACCAACGCCAAGTAGGTAGATAATCTTGCATACCCAAGTTATACCACTCTTTATTGAATGTTGTTTCTCCTTTATCATTAAAGAACATTCCGTTACCCAGGTTGAAGTATGTCACAAATGGATCATCAGCTAATGTAGCATCTCCATATTGAGCCATCATAGTACTACGTGCAGTAATAAAACTTGAGATACCATGAAAATTTGAAACTTTTGATGTGCTATTTTTTTGATCTGTAATTTCTGGTGTATTTACCGGATTATAAAATGAACCTGTAAATGTATTTTCTGATATTAATTGATATGTCTTTTGTTTAACCAAAGGATCTGAGCCATTTTCAGCACAGGTTTCATATAGCATATTCATATCAGATAAAGAATTATGCAAAGCAATAGAAATTTCATAATCTTTTAAAGCTGACCATTGAGCATAGTATGATAGAATAAAAGGAACACCTGCATATACATCAAAACTTGAACGCTCTAAAGAGTTCGCAAAAGATTGAGATGAACTCAACTGAGAAGCATTGGCTCCATAATATAATGTAAATACATCAGAAATAGTTTTACCGTTATACTCAAACCATTCTGAGTTGCTACTACAAAGAGATGGATAATTAGTTAAATAACCTCCGTTTGCTATTAAATCAAGCCAAACATTATTAAATGGGACACCATAAGCATCGGCGCTTTCATAGCAACTACTCATAAGAGTTCTAAAAGAATTCATATTTAAAGAATTCCATGAAAACTCAGAATTTAAAGCTATACCGTCAACACCATAATAACGAAGATATTTCAAAAGTTTTTCAGAACCACCATTATAAAGAGTAGCAATACAAGAACCATATTTACCATCACCTTCTGATGGAGTCATGGCATAAGGAACGTCTAAAACAGCTCCTGAACGAACGCCATTTTTATGACATACATCAAGAAATGCTGCAGGAACTTGAATTAATGATGTGGAAAAATCGCTAAAAACATCAGTGTATGACCACATTGAATAGACTTCACCACTAAACCAATATGAAGGGAGTGAATTGCAATTACCGTAAGCGATATTGCCCAATGGTGCCCACCAAAGTAATTTACGTTCAGGGTTTAACTCCTCTTTAACCTGAGTAGCTGTAAAGTTAAAACGCTTACGAGGTTTTACTCGAGAGATAAAGAATTGCTCATTGTCTGCATCTTCAGTTCCGTTATAAAGAGAAGTCCCCGGTTGCCAATTTTCATAGGCAGAGTACCACGCAACTGAACTACCCAACTTAACGTATTGTGCATGTTGTGGAATATCTTGTGCCACTACAATTATCGAAAGCACAATAAACAAAAAAAGTAGATTTAACCTTTTCATACACACATATTTTTTGTAATTAATACTAATTCATTTTTTTACAAAAATAGTGTTTTTTATTAAACTACCAATACGTTTTTACCCCCCCCCTGTTAAAAATTGTTAGCTATGTAGATTTCATGATTTATCATCGTATGTCCCTAATCACAAACTTTTAAAATCAAAGAGTAATCGTTAACAACACCACTACGATAATAGATATTAAACAACGATTTATCTAAACTATTTATAAGATTCTCAAAAGGTGGTAAGTATGCACTGCTTATACGCCTATCTCCACACGCATGAGATGAGTTTATTTGGTTCTCACCATAATTGTGAAATATTACAATACGACCACCCTTATTCAAATTATTACGCGCTAAATATTCAAGAGTTTCAATCTTATTTTTTAAATACGCAAGACTGTTATATAGTATGATTATGTCAAATTTTTCGCCTGACATACCCTTCTCAATATCTAATTTTAAATATGTTATATGTGCATCGTTATAATTTTTAGCTCGCGACATATTCAGCATTTTTTGAGAACAATCAACCTCGTAAATCTCACCTAATTTATTTACCTCTCTTATAAAATCAACAAGAACTCCTGTTCCACAACCAACATCAAGGATTTTATCTCCCTCCTTCATATCAGATAGTTTTATCATCTCTCTTATCTGAACTTTATTGTGAAAAATGGCATTGTCCCAAATAGTTGCCATTTCGTCAAAATAATCAACTACAGAGTCCATTTTACTTTGGTTAACAGAAAATCACACCACTCATTTATATTCTCTCCCGTAAGCGCAGATATCTCCATAATTAATATGCTCGAATTAATTGTCTGAATATTTTTTCTTAATATATCCAAACGCGTTCTTATATGAGGGAGAAGATCGGTTTTATTTATCAGACAAAGATTTGCAGTCTCATACATATAGGGGAATTTTAATGGTTTATCCTCCCCCTCAGTTACACTCGACACTATTACCCTCAACGACTCTCCCAAATCGAACAATGCAGGAGAGATAAGGTTGCCAATATTCTCGATAAAGAGAATACTGTTTCGCTTAATCTTCATTCTACAAATAGCCTCAAATACCAATTCAGCATCTAAATATCCACCATTGTCAGTATTTATCTGCATCCATTCAACGCCAAGAGATTTTATTAATTTTGAATCGGTATATGTTTGTAAATCACACTCTATGACATATACTCCGCACTTAGTGTCAAGATTCTTAAGCGTAGCCTCCAATATAGAGGTTTTTCCTGCACCCGGAGAACTCAATAGATTTATAACATAAATAGAGTGAGATTTAAAATAATCTCTATTATGTTTAGCTTGCTCGATATTAGCCATTATAAGCTCCTTTTCAATCTCTATTTTATTACGTGCATTACGTAAAGCCCCTGTAGGAATACAGTCTGCTGTATAATCATCTACTCTCTTTTTCATTGCCATAGTATATTAAATTTTAGCCCTTGATACCAAAGAATATTCAATATAGATGATAGCTATAGGTTGTATATTCTCATTTAAAAAACAACTACATAATTTTTTTGTTTGAGAGCAGAGTCAATGAAATAAAAAAAAAGATGGTGTATCAAAATTTTCATTTTGACACACCACCTATGTTTTTCAATTAGTTTATCTAAGTTTAATTATCTTTTGTATATGTTCCATCGAGATTCTTTGTATAAGTATCACCAGACTCTCCTCTGTATCCAAAAACTCCATTATCTCTTACAACATCATTATTGCTAAGTTTTACTTTTTTGTTTGTACCAAAAATAAGTGTAAAGAATAACCATAATATCAAAATGAGAACAACTACCCATACAGCAATAGCAGCTATGATGGCTCCTAACAAAGCAAAAGTAAATGGCACTAATATAAGATATGCCAATCTTCCAACTTTTTGCCCGGTTGTTGATAACAGCTTAAGGTCTTTAATTGCTTGCATCACAATCATTGCAACAATTATTGCACCTGCAATACCCATAGTCCAATTTGGAATAGACGATTGTTCATTAATCATAACAACTATAGCAATTACTATTCCCGCAAGAATTCCAACCCACAACGATCTTACACATAGTGGCGATGATTCATAATATCCTTCTTTTTCAACAATATTAAAAACTGATGAATCGAACCAGTTAGACAATTTTGTAATCCATCGATTCAAGAAAAATGTTTTTTTACCTGCTCCTTTTGGAGCTTTTGCTTCATTACTCATAACGTTATTTTTTTAATTATATAATTATTGTTATTCTATATATTTCTTATCATGAAACAGGACGTATGGCTCATCCGAAAGAACGAAAACCTGAAACCTCATATTTATTTTCTGAGTTAAAGAAGAAATACTTGGCATAATTGTTATAGCCATTATCAAGAGAACTAAAACTAATGTCTCATGATTATCTATTTATACATTACTAAATGCAAATGTATATGAAAATTTTCAAATAAACAATATGAAAATAAAAAAAGGGCTCAGTAGAAATTTACTGTGGGTAAGCATATAAATTGGCAATTCTAAACAGAAAGAATTTCTTATCTGCCACCCCTCTGAGGTTTGCTCTGAAAAGTTTAATTTTAGCATTGAAGCACTCCGCCATGGCGTTAGATGAA
>JAFYRT010000028.1 GCA_017546805.1 Muribaculaceae bacterium
GCTGACTAAAAAGGCTCTTTTGTCGTTATGCTTGTCTCCAAAATCCTCATTTACGATTAGTAAACTGCGGTTTTGGAGTCTTCACAAGCCTAAAAATAGCTCTTTTTATTCAACCCATAGACAAGAGAGGGTGACCCGTTTCCTTTTGGGTCACCCTCATATAATAAGTTTTGATTTTACTCCATAACAGGCATTGGCCAGTGTGGGTCAATTGAGATGCGGTGTTTAAACTCGCCAGAACCGGGGATTCTGTATTTCTCAATTGTTTGTGGTCCGCAGCTTGCGTTACCAATACCGCGTTGCATGTAGTCGATGTGAAGAACAATATTCTCTCCTCTTGCCTCGGGTAATTCCCAAACGTGTTTAAGATTTGAAAGTTCCATATC
Source organism: Muribaculaceae bacterium (assembly GCA_017546805.1). Taxonomy (GTDB): domain Bacteria; phylum Bacteroidota; class Bacteroidia; order Bacteroidales; family G3-4614; genus Caccoplasma_A. The sequence goes on from JAFYRT010000028.1 coordinate 387, forward strand.
TGTAAAGTACAACGCAGAGAATGCGGCTTGACCTTTTACGTTAATCTCTATTCCGTGATCATCGTCATCGGTTAAAGATAGGTAACGAAGATCCTCGCGGTTACCCATTGATTGAGGACGCATATAGTTCTCTTCCATATCCTCTACTGTGGTCTTTTGATATGTCAAATATGCTCCTGTTTTACGGTCAACATAATTTTCCCAAGGACCTCTTGCGTAGTATTCAAGATTATGTTTGTTTCCTGCAACGACAGCAGACAATCCCATACGACGAAGGTTCTCGGTCAATGGACGATATGTTACGTCCATTATAATGTGTCCGTTTGCAAAAATCTCATAGTCGATTGTGTAGTTACATTTTGTGATAGAGCTTACTGTTGCCGACACAAGCATACTCTTCTTATCTTTCGATAATTTGTATGCAAACGATTCTGTAACAAGAGTGTCAACCTCTTTGTAACCGTCGTTTTCAATAAAACGGTGGCTGTCAAATCTTGGACCTTCTCCTGTTGGGAATATCTCCTCATCTATATTTCCATTATTATATTTCAAAGATGTAATGAATGATGTGTTTTTATTGAATGTAACCTCCATATCAACACCTTTGATTACCAAAGTAGAGTCGTTATCCTTGAAAGAGATTTTGTCCACAATATACTCTCTTTCGACAACGGTTTTGTCAGCTCCTGCTTTAATAATAAACTGTTCGCTTGCAAATGGATGTTCAATACCCCAAGTAGTTTTGCGTTTTGAGTATAGGTCAACCATAACAGTATATTCTGCGCTTGGGTCTGTCATAAAGTTTACACCATATGGAATCTCCATTTCTGCAATCTCTCCTGGTTGACAATCGGGGCATGGAACCATACGTCTGCGAATAGGAAGTTCAATTTCCTTACCATCGCAATACATTGTCCAAACCATATATAGGTCTTTAAGGTTTGTATCGTGGAATTTGTTTTTAAGTTTTACTTTTTGAGTTTTTGGATCAAAATCAAAGAAGTCCACCGATTGATAAGCCTTTGTAACCTCTTTAAGTTTTGCAGTCTCTTCGCGCTCTGCAGTAACAATACCGTTGCAACAGAAGTTTCCTTGGTGAGGACCGGGGAAGTCGTATCCTGTGGCAAGTTGACGGATACCTTGTTTCAATAGTTGAGGGTTGTAGATAGATTGGTCTGCCCAATCCCAAATGCAACCACCTATTGTGCGGTTATCCTCCTCAAAGTAGTTAACATACTCTTTTAAGTTTCCAATAGCGTTACCCATTGCGTGAGCATACTCGCAAATGAAGTGAGGTTTCCAAGCGGCAGCAGTGTCGCCTGTAGCCAAAATATCGGGGAAGAATGCTGTTGCAACTTTTGTAGTGTCAATTATTCTCAAGTCCTCAATTGTACGGTACATGTTACCTGTGAAGTCAGAGTATTGCCAACCTTGTTCGTAGTGAATAGGACGGTTATCCACTGCCTCAATTGCTTTTCTCTCGGCAGCAAAGTTAATACCATCGCCACACTCGTTACCTAACGACCACATAATAACAGATGGGTGGTTTCTGTCGCGTAGAGCCATTCTCACTCCTCTGTCAACAAAGGCAGCTTCCCAAGTTGTGTCGCCACTGATTACTTGATTTGCATGGCACTCAACATCCGCCTCGCATACTGTCAAAAGTCCGTAGTAGTCGAACATATCGTACATTTTATCTTGGTTTGGATAGTGTGCTGTACGAATGGTGTTCATATTTGCACGTTTCATCATCAATACATCCTTAAGCATTGAAGCTGTATTTACGGCACGACCAAATACAGGGTGAGTGTCGTGGCGGTTTGCGCCTTTAAGTATTATTGGAGTTCCGTTAAGAAGGAATTGTGCGTTTTTGATTTTAATATCTCTGAAACCATATTTAACCAAGAATGCCTCCTCTTCAACACCCGCTTCGTTTTTTAATGTAAAGATGGTGTTGTATAGGTTGGGATGTTCGGCACTCCAAAGTTTGATGTCTTTAATTTGAGCATTCAAAGTTACTTTAGCCTCTTCTCCAGCTTTTACGGTTACGGTTTGGGGTTCAAAACATGCAATTGTATCTCCTTTAAGAGTCTCGATTACCACGTTTAGAGTTGATGTTGCTGTTTTGTTTCCTCTGTTGTTTATCCAACCTTCAACTTTAACCTCTCCCTCTTTATATCCCTTCTCCGGGTTTAGAACAGATGTAATATAGTAGTCGCGTATAAAAGATTTAGGAGTGGCAAACATATAAACATCACGATATATTCCACTCATTCTGAACATATCTTGACACTCCAAGTAGCTACCATCGCACCAACGGAACACTTGAACGTCGATACTGTTCTCTTTTCCTACTTTAACGTATGGAGTTATGTCGAATTCATGGTCGTTGTTTGCACCTTGAGTATATCCAACCTTCTCTCCGTTTACCCAAATGTATGCAGCAGAGTAGATACCTCCAAAGTGAAGGAATATCTGTTTGCCGTTCCAATTCTCGGGAACAGTAACAACTTTGTGATAAGAACCTACAGGGTTAACTCCGTAGCCGTCGTAGCCCTCTCTTCTTTGAATGTACGGATAGTTGCTTTCGTGAGGATACTCTACGTTACAGTATATGGGTTGGTCGTAGCCCAACATCTCCCAGTTTGAAGGAACAGGGATAGTGTCCCATTTCGAAAAATCGTAACCGGCTTTCATGAAGTCAAGAGGACGTTTTGATGGTTCATCAACCAACGAGAATATCCATTTCCCGTTTAGCGATTTGAAATATGGAGATCTTGATGTAATCCAAGGGAATTTAATTCTTCTTTCATCCTTGAAAATCTCTTCTCTGTTAGGGTATGGCATGTATGTAGCATGTCCATCTTCCTTGTTAATTGCAAATACATGTTGATTCTCCCAATCGTTCTTCTCCTCTGCCAATACGCAAACATTTGATATAAGCAGTAGTAAGGTAATAATTAAAGAACTTTTTAAAATACTCCTCTTCATTCTTGTAATTTATTGTATATTAATAAGTTGTATTGTCTTCTTCTCTTTGCTTCGTTTAAAGGAATGTTCTATTTTATTTCAATAAAAACCCTAACCCTTCGAAACGACCCACAAAATTACTCATAATAAATCTCATATCCAAATCATTAGGGTGTTTTTGAGTATATAATTCTTCGACAATTTCCTCCATATTAATTAGGAGATAAAATTTTTATTTTGTATTTTTACCAAAAATTTGCCCACATGTAGAGGGTGAGTTGTGCCAATATATTGATAACAAAGAAAATAATATAAACCTATCACATTAAAAACTTATGAAAAAGTTCTCGACATTAGTTGCACTCTGTTTGTCAGTTGTGCTGTTTGCTGCAGTTTCATGCAAACCAAGCAAATCGGAATATACAATTATTCCAATGCCAAACTCTCTTGAGCCCAAATGTGGCAATTTTGTTTTACCAAACAATGTATCGATTGCATACGATGCTGATATGGACTCAGCAGCGGTTAAGGTAGTTGAAAATTTTGCGGCAATGCTTACAAACGTTACAGGATACTCTGTTGTGGTTGAAAAAGGTGCTAAAGATGCAACTATTAGTTTTGAACTAAACAGCGAGTTGGGTAAAGAGGCATACTCTCTTGAGGTATCTAAAAAGAGTGTTAAAATTAAAGGAAGTGCAGCGAACGGAATGTTCTATGCAATTCAAACTCTAAAACAACTGCTTCCTGCTCAAATCTATGGCAACACATTGGCTGAAGGTATTGAGTGGAGCGCAAAATGTGTTTCAATTAATGATGCTCCTCGTATGGCATATCGTGGTAACCACTTGGATGTGGCTCGTCACATGTACTCTGTTGATGAGTTGAAAACATTCTTGGATTTGATGGCTATGCACAAAATGAACGTATTCCACTGGCATATCACCGATGACCAAGGTTGGCGTATGGAGAGTGCTATCTATCCTCGTTTAACAGAGGTTGGTGCATACCGTAGCGGAACAATCATCGGTCGTCCCGATACAAACGAATATGACAACATCCCTTACGGAGGTTTCTACACTCGTGAGGAGATGAAAGATATCATCAACTACGCAGCAGAGCGTCAAATCACAATCATTCCCGAGGTGGATATGCCCGGACACATGGTTGCTGCAGTTGCCTCTTATCCTCACCTTGGATGTTTCAACAAGCAATGCGAGGTTATGAAAACATGGGGTATCAGCCGCGATGTTTTGTGTATGGGTAAAGAGAGTACTTTCGAGTTTGTTGAGAATATTTTGAAAGAGGTTATGGAATTATTCCCATCAGAGTACATCCACATTGGTGGCGATGAGTGTCCAAAAGAGGCGTGGGCAAAATGTCCTCGTTGTCAAGCAAGAATCAAAGCAGAGGGAATCGTTGGCGATTCAATCCACGCGGCAGAGGTATATCTACAATCATACTTCAACAAACGTGTTGAGAAATTCTTGAACGAGAATGGTCGTAAGATGATTGGTTGGGATGAGATTTTAGAGGGAGAACTTTCTCAAAGTGCAACAGTTATGTCATGGCGTGGTGTTGCAGGTGGTATTGAGGCTGCTCGCAAAGGACACGATGTTATTATGACTCCCAACACTCACTTATACTTCGACTACTACCAAACTTTGGATACAGAGCGTGAGCCTCTTGCAATTGGTGGTAACATTCCTGTTGAGATGGTTTACAACTACAACCCAGTTGATACTTCATTAACAGCTGAAGAGGGTGCTCGTATCATTGGTGTCCAAGCAAACATCTGGACAGAGTATATCAAAGATTTTGACTATGTTCAATATATGCTTCTTCCTCGTTTGGATGCTTTAAGTGAGGTTGCATGGACAAATATCGAAAACAAAGATTGGGCAAGCTTCTTGAAGCGTTTGGATAAAAACGTTCAAGTTTACGTTCAAAACGGAAACAACTTTGCAAAACATATTTTGGAGGTTGCAATGTCTTACGATGTGAATATGCAAGACAACACAATTGACATTACACTTCGCACACAAGGTAACGCACCTATTTACTATACTTTGGACGGAACAGAGCCAACCACCGAGAGTGCAGTTTACCAAGATATAATTAAATTGAACGAGACAGCTACTCTTAAAACTTTCTCAGACAGACCAGGATTGGAGAAGAGTGTTTATGAGTGTACTTTCGATTTCAACAAAGCAACAGCAAGCAAAATCACATTGGATGAGCCTATCTGTGTAAAATATGTTTACGATGGAGCAAGAACTTTGGTTGACGGCTTGACCGGTACTCACGCATTCAACACAGGTCGTTGGATTGCATTTGAGACTAAAGACCTTGTTGCAAATCTCGACCTTGGTAAAGTAGAGGAGATTTCAGAGGTATCTGTTGGTCAACTTTGTGACCTTGCAAACTGGATTTTCCCTGCAGCAAGCTACAAAGTAGAGGTTTCTGCCGATGGAAAAGAGTTTACAACCGTAAGCGATCAAACATTCCCTCTTCCCACAGGATACGAGGGATACAAACAAGAGCGTCAAATGCTTGAGGCTAAATTCGAGCCTGTTAAAGCTCAATACATAAAAATAAAAGCAGAGAGCGTGAAGGTTGGTCCTGAGTGGCACGACGGAAAAAATCTTCCTCTATTCCTATTTGTTGATGAGATTGTTGTAAAATAGTAGTTACACAGTATGGCGTATATAAAAAGAATCATACTTTCCCTTGCTGTTGCAGCTATGTTGTTTAGCTGCAAGAGCGGGAATGATAAGGTGGTGGATATGCTTATTCCGCAACCTGCCAAAACCATAATAAAATCGGGAAACTTCTCGTGTGAGACCCCTGTGGTCTATTTCTCTAATGTCGCTGAAGCAGATAAAGAGAACTTAATGGAGTTGATTAAGGGAGTCTTCCCCTCAGCCACAGAGACTGAGGACAGCACAGCTCGCGGAGTGATACGAGTAAATCAACTTCCATTTTCAAACAATGCAACCGAGAGCTATGACTTGTGCGTATCTCGCAGTTCAATAGATATTGATGCGCGTACTCCTGCAGGTTTGATATATGGTATTCAAACAGTGGCACAATTGAACTATCTGACCGAGGGAGATAGAATTCCCTGTTTGATTATAAACGATACTCCACGTTTTGAGTATCGCGGATTGCACTTGGATGTATCTCGTCATTTCTATAGTGTTGAGTTCCTTAAAAAACAGTTGGACGTAATGTCGTTCTACAAAATGAACCGTTTCCACTGGCACTTGACCGATGGAGCAGGTTGGAGAATTGAGATAAAGAAATATCCACGTCTTACAAATTTTGCAGCATGGCGTCCATACAATAATTGGAAAGAGTTCTGGTTTGGCGAGAGATTGTATTGCGACCAAAACGACCCCAAAGCAAAAGGTGGTTACTATACACAAGAGGATGTAAAAGAGGTTGTTGCGTATGCACAAAAATTGAATATCACAGTAATCCCCGAAATTGAGATGCCAGGACACAGCGATGAGGTGTTGGCAGCATATCCAAACCTTTCTTGTAAAGGGAAACCTTACACAAGTGGTGAGGTATGCATCGGTAACGAGGATACATACAAATTCCTTACTGATGTTCTTTCAGAGGTATGTGAGTTGTTCCCATCGGAGTATATCCACATTGGTGGCGATGAGGCAGATCACAAAAATTGGAAGGAGTGTTCGAAATGTCAAAACATCATTCGCACAAAAGGGCTTAAAAACGAGCATGAGCTACAAAGTTATCTTATACAACGTATCGAGAACTTCTTAAGCACAAAAGGCAAAAAGTTGATTGGTTGGGATGAGATAATCGAAGGTGGTCTGTCACCATACGCAACAGTAATGGCTTGGCGTGGTGAAGCAGGCGGTATAAAAGCAGCTCAATTGGGACACGATGCCATAATGACTCCTGGAAACTGGTTATATTTTGACGCTTATCAAGATAACCCCGCAACTGAACCTGAGGCAATTGGAGGATACCTTCCTTTGAGCCGAGTTTACAGCTACGAGCCTGTACCCGATTCGTTGTCGTTAGAGGAGAAATCACATATTAAAGGAGTTCAAGCAAACATCTGGACAGAGTACATTCAAACCGAAGAGCATGCCGAGTATATGATATATCCTCGCTTGTTGGCTCTTTCAGAGTTGGGTTGGTGCATGGCAGATGCAAAAGATTGGGCGCGTTTCTTGCCTGCGGCAAACAAACACCTTGAAATATTAAAAGCAAAAGGCATAAACGCACATCAAATATCAAACAGTGTAATAGCAACAGAGGTTGTTGATGTTGAAAATCAAAAGATTGAGCTGTCGTTCCGTTGCGATAAAATGCCTGTTGATATTCGATATACCGAAGACGGAACAGAGCCAACAAAGGCTTCTACACTATACAAATTGCCCATCTCAATTAAAGATTCTGCAACAATAAAGGTTGCAATATTCCAAAACGATGAGCGTATAACCGAGGTGCAAACATTCACACCCCTATACCATAAAGCAATTGGCAAAAAGGTATCGTATAACATACCTCACTGCAGCCACTATGTAGCAAAAGGAGAGGCAACTCTAACCGACGGTTATAACGGAGGTGCATCTTATGGCGATGGCAGTTGGCAAGGCTTTAACAAAGATGTTGATGTGGTGCTTGATATGGGCGAAGTAACCGAAATTAAAGCAATTGAGGTTAACTTTATGCAACAAGCAGGACCATGGATTTGGTTCCCCGAGTATGTCGATATATATATGTCGGAGGATGGCGAGAATTGGCGCAACGTTAAACACATCGACAACGATGTTCCACGCGATACAGAAGGTTTGTTAATTCAAAACTTTGGTTTCAATGGAGACGAAAACTGTCGTTACATTCGCTATACAGCACATCAATTGCCCAAAGAGGGTGCATATATGTTTATTGACGAGATAAAAATAAAATAACATAAAGGAGGAGAATCGCTTTTTTTAAGAGGTTCTCCCTGCTAATTTATAGAGGAAGAGAGATGAAAGACGTAAAAGTAAAAAATCCCATAACATGGGTTCCCTCGGTATATTTCGCGATGGGTATGCCGTTTGTTGCTCTATCGTTGGTATCGGTAATCATGTTTGCCGACCTTGGAATAGATGCAAAATCAATTACATTCTGGACATCGTTGATAATATTACCCTATTCGCTAAAACCAATTTGGAGCCCCTTGCTTGAGATTTGGGGAACTAAAAAAGGAGTGGTTGTGGCAACTCAAATGCTATCGGGATTGTGCTTTGGATTCATAGCCTTTATGCTCCCCATTCCAAACTTCTTTGCATTTGCAATAGCAATGATGGGAGTGATTGCATTTAGTGGTTCAACTCACGATATTGCAACCGACGGAATCTATCTTACAGCGCTTGATAAAGATACACAGGCTCGTTACATCGGTTGGCAAGGAGCATTCTTTAACCTTGCAAAGGTTCTTGCAAACGGAGGAATGGTGGGATTGGCAGGTATTCTTATGAACCATTTCAAAGAGACCAACCCCGAAAATGCACCTATGTATGCTTGGATGATAATAATGGGATTGATCGCTGTTCTGCTATGCGGATTATCAATTTATCACTACTTTGTACTACCCAAAGGATCAAAAGCAGCCGATGCTCCAACATCTGCATATGAAGCAATGTCGTCATTTATTGATGTGTTCCAAACCTTCTTCCAAAAGAAATATATCTGGTTATACATATTGTTTATCATATGCTATCGTTTGACAGAGGGATTTGCAGTTAAGATGGTTCCTTTATTCTTGAAGGCAACTATGGCTGATGGAGGTTTGGCGTTGAGCAACGAGGCAATAGGTTTGATTTACGGAACACTCGGAACAATTGCCTTTATCATCGGTTCAATTGCAGGAGGTTACTATATTGCGGCATTTGGTCTTAAAAAGGTGTTGTTCTCATTGGTCTGCATCTTTAACATACCATTTGTAATTTATTATATATTTGCACTATTCCAACCCGAGAATATATATTTGATTGGTAGCGGATTGGTACTTGAGTACTTCTGTTACGGATTTGGATTTGTTGGATTGACACTCTTTATGATGCAACAAGTTGCACCGGGCAAACACACTATGGCACACTATGCCTTTGCTTCGGGAATCATGAACCTCGGATTTATGATACCGGGTATGGTTAGCGGTTGGATTTATGAGCAAGTAGGATACGAACAATTCTTCTTTATTGCATTGTTGGTATCGATACCTGCATTTATATTGGCGTGGGTTGTGCCATTCTCGCACCCCGACAAAGAGATTGAAAAAGTAGAAGAATAACACAAAATATTAACCAATTTAGATAATAAAATTATGGGAAAAGTAGAAATGCCATGGGAAGATCGTCCCGAAGGATGTAAAGATGTAATGTGGAGATATTCAAAAAATCCGGTTATCGACCGTTATCATATCCCCTCATCAAACAGTATCTTTAATAGTGCAGTAGTGCCTTTTGGCGATGGATTTGCAGGAGTATTCCGTTGCGATAACAAAGCTGTTCAAATGAACATCTTTGCAGGATTCAGTAAAGACGGTATCAATTGGGAAATCAACCACGAGCCAATCAAATTCAAAGCAGGAAACACTGAGATGATTGAGTCGGAGTACAAATACGACCCACGTGTTACTTGGATTGAGGATAGATATTGGATTACTTGGTGTAACGGTTATCACGGACCAACAATCGGAATCGGTTATACATTCGATTTCAAAGAGTTCTATCAATGCGAAAACGCATTCTTGCCCTTCAACCGTAACGGAGTATTGTTCCCCGAGAAAATCAATGGTAAGTATGCTATGTTGAGCCGTCCAAGTGATAACGGACACACTCCATTTGGTGATATCTATATCAGCTTCTCTCCCGACATGAAATATTGGGGCGAGCACCGTTGTGTAATGAAAGTAACTCCATTCCCCGAGAGTGCATGGCAATGTACAAAAATTGGAGCAGGATCAGTTCCTTTCTTGACAGATGAGGGATGGTTGATGTTCTACCACGGAGTTATCACAACTTGTAACGGATTCCGCTACTCAATGGGAGCAGCTATCCTTGACAAAGAGGACCCAACAAAAGTTCTATATCGTACACGCGACTACATTTTGGCTCCTGCAGCACCTTACGAAATGCAAGGCGATGTGCCTAACGTAGTATTCCCTTGTGCAGCATTGTTCGATAAAGAGAAAGACCAAGTTGCAGTTTATTACGGATGTGCCGATACTGTTACAGGAATGGCATTCGGTAAAATCAGCGAGGTAATAGAGTTCGTTAAAAAAACAAACATATTATAATATTTCTATAGGTGTATTCCGTAAATTAGGCCGATAGTTCTGCCTGATTTACGGAATTATCCGCTATTAAGTAAAAGGTATGAAAATATATCGTTATCTGTGTGCCGCATTGATGCTCTTTGCATTGGTGACCGTAGAGGCTAAAACAGCGGCCGACTACGTAAATCCGTTTATCGGAACAACAAACTTTGGAACAACCAATCCCGGAGCAGTATCTCCCGGAGGGTTTATGTCTGTTGTCCCCTTCAATGTAATGGGCTCGGCAGATAATAAATTCGATAAAGATGCTCGTTGGTGGTCAACACCATACGAATATCACAACTCATTCTTTACAGGCTTTTCGCACGTAAACTTGAGCGGAGTAGGATGCCCCGAGTTAGGTTCTCTTTTGTTGATGCCTACAACAGGCGATCTCTCTGTCGATTATAAAGAGTATGGCAGTACCTATAAAAACGAAAATGCCACTCCAGGTTACTACTCAAACGAGCTAACCAAGTATGGCATTAAGTGCGAAGTATCGGCAACTCCCCGTACAAGTATTGCTCGATTCACTTTTCCCGAAGGACAAAGTAACATTCTTATGAACTTGGGTGAGGGATTGACAAATGAATCGGGAGCTACCGTTCGTCGCGTAAGCGCTACAGAGATAGAGGGAAGCAAATTGATGGGAACATTCTGTTACACACCCCAAGCTGTATTCCCGATATACTTTGTGATGCGTGTCAGCAAAGCACCTCAAAATTACGGTTTCTGGAAAATGCAACGCAACAAAACAGGCGTAGAGGGAGAGTGGGATGTTGATAATGGAAAATATAAACTATACCCCAAGTACTCTCGAGTAATGTCTGGTGATGATATCGGTAATTGGTATATCTTCAACACTACAGAGGGAGAGCAAATTGAGGTGCAAATAGGAATTTCGTTCGTAAGTTGCGAGAATGCTCGTGAGAACCTTGACGCAGAACAACAAGGATTCAATTTCGACAAAGTTCGCGCCGATGCATATAACACTTGGAACGAGTACCTATCGGCAGCAACAGTAGAGGGTGGAACAGAAGATGAAAAGACAGTCTTCTACACAGCACTATACCACTCATTGATACATCCCAACATCCTTCAAGATGTTAACGGAGAGTATCCAGCAATGGAGAGTGGCGAAAACCTTAAAACCTCAACAAACCGTTACACAGTATACTCATTATGGGATACCTTCCGTAATGTACACCAATTGCAATCGTTGCTCTATCCCGAGCGTCAGTTGGATATGGTTCGCAGTATGGTTGATATGTACAAAGAGAGTGGATGGTTGCCACGTTGGGAGTTGTACGGACGCGAGACATACGTAATGTCGGGCGACCCTGCAATACCTGTAATTGTGGATACATGGTTGAGAGGACTAAAAGATTTTGATGTAGAGACAGCATACGAGGCAATGATAAAATCTGCAACCACACCAGGTAAAGATAATCTATTACGCCCTGACAGCGATCCCTACAACGAAAAAGGATATATCCCTTACGGAATATTTGCGGCAGACCTATCGGGCGACAACTCGGTATCTCGTTCATTGGAGTACTATGTAGCAGACTATGCTTTGTCGCAACTTGCAAAAGATTTAGGCAAAGAGGAAGATGCCAAGTTCTACTACAACCGTTCGTTGGGATATAAAAAATACTATTGCAAAGAGTACGGAACATTACGACCTGTAACTGAGGATGGCAAATTTCTATCTCCATTCAACCCAAAACAAGGAGAAAACTTTGAACCATCACCAGGTTTCCACGAAGGAACAGCATGGAACTACACCTTCTATGTGCCACACGACATTGAGGGATTGGCAAAACTTATGGGAGGCAAAAAGAAATTTGTGGAGAAGTTGCAAATGGTATTCGATGAGAAACTATATGATCCTGCAAATGAACCAAACATAGCATATCCATATATCTTCTCAGCATTTAATGGAGAGGGTTGGAGAACAGATAAAGAGGTGAGAAGACTTCTTGCAACACACTTTACCAACACTCCTGACGGAATACCCGGTAACGATGATACAGGAACAATGTCGGCATGGGCAGTATTCAATATGATGGGATTCTATCCCGATTGTCCTGCAAAAGCAGAATATACAGCCGTAGCACCAATATTCGATAAGATAACACTTACTTTGGATAAAAAGTATTACAACAACGACAAAGTGGTTATCACAACCGAAAAATGCACACCCGATGCAAACACTATCAGCTGCATTAAAATTGACGGCAAAAAAATATGCGGTCGCAAACTAACTCACGAGCAGATAGTAAATGCAAAAGAGATTAAGTTTGTATTGGTAAAGAAATAACCATAAGAAACATTAGCATAAGAGTAGCGGAGAGATAGAGAATCTTTCCGCTATTTTTTTATTCCATATCAAATATATACTTATATAAGTATTTGAAAATTAATTTTTTTTTTTACTTTTGGGGAAATAAAAAAACTTGCTATGAAAAAGAATCTCATATTGTTAATCTTAATAATATTTTCATTATCAATAGTTAGAGCTCAACAACCTCGAGGCATTGACTTGGGAGAATATGCCTTTGGAATACCTGCTGAGCAACTAAATTTCAATAATAAATCTCCATTTACTCTATCTTTTTGGTTAAACATAAAAGAGTTTGCACATAAGGATCAAGGGACCCTTCTTTTAAGTATTAGAAATCCTGAAGATCTTTACCCTTTAAATGATTGGGGTTGGATGTGGACATGTATTATTAACGATAATAGTCTTGAGTCTGCCATTAGAGCTGGTGGTAGTTTTCAAAGTTCAAAAGAGCTAACGACTGCTAAATTAGAAATATTAGAATGGGTACATTTAAGTTTTGTCTTTGATTATGAATCATACAGGAAACTTACTTTATATGTAAATGGAGTTTCTGTACATGAAATAAATCTTTCTATATATTCGTATGATTGGAAAAAGGCTAATATTATTGCAATTGGTGGACCTTCTGTATTTCGTGCTCCATTAAATGCATCAATTGATAAAGTACAATTCTATAATAAGACATTGTCTCAAGCAGAGGTTAAAGGGTGCATGACCTCTCCATTACTAAACGATGAATCACTACTTGGTTATTGGGATTTTGAAGATGATTGTGTGACTGATGCCGATGGTTTTATGCAAGCAGATAAAGGAACAATTAAAGCCATAATGTATAAAATCTTAAGCAATAGTTCAGGATATTCAACAGGCACAGAAATTCAACCATTTGTGTTTGGGGAGGGCGTAGACCCTGAATCAGTTGTACAGGGAGTTGAGGAGAACAATATTACAGAAAGCAAAACCAAAGCATTTGTGTCAAACGAAATATTGAACATCGAAAATGCAGAGGGTATAAACTCTGTAGTAGTTTATGATGCAACAGGCAAAGTAATAACCACGGTTAATGCTAATGCGGCAACTTCCACTCAAATTGCATTGCCTTCAACAATCAAAGGAGTGTTGGTTATTAAGGTAAACAATGATGTTATAAAGGTTGTTTCAAACAATTGATATAATTGTTTTTGGATTTATATAAAAAATAGATTAATTTTTAAACCGCTTATTAACGTAATATGAGTAGATTGTTGTAATTTTGCACTTTGTAATTTTAGAAGCTCTTTAAATTTTATTGTAAAAATTTTTACATAACGAATTAGTTTCGGTTTCTTTTAGTCTGTTTTCGCCATCTTTTCTTTCTTATCTTTTGAAAATAGCCCGCTATTCCCAGCAAGATGCGAAAGAAAATCTAATCAAAAACAGCTCTAAAATAAATGCGAAATAAAATTTAAACAACTTCTTATAGAATAGAAAATTCACAATATAATTATGGCAGAATTAAAAAATCTAACAAAAAGAGGCGAGAACTATTCGCAATGGTACAACGAACTTGTTGTTAAAGCCGACTTGGCTGAGCAATCGGCAGTTCGTGGTTGTATGGTTATTAAACCTTACGGATACGCAATTTGGGAGAAAATGCAACGTCAATTGGACGATATGTTTAAAGAGACAGGACACGTAAACGCATACTTCCCATTGTTGATTCCAAAATCTTTCTTGAGCAAAGAGGCTGAACACGTTGAGGGATTTGCTAAAGAGTGTGCTGTTGTAACTCACTATCGCTTGAAAAACTCAGAGTTTGGAGGTGTAACTGTTGACCCTGCTGCTAGATTGGAGGAGGAGTTGATTATTCGTCCAACATCGGAGACTATTATTTGGAATACATATAAAAACTGGATACAATCTTACCGCGACCTTCCAATCCTTTGCAACCAATGGGCTAATGTAATGCGTTGGGAGATGCGTACTCGTTTGTTCCTTCGTACTGCAGAGTTCTTGTGGCAAGAGGGACATACTGCTCACGCAACTAAAGAGGAGGCTGAGGCAGAAGCAGTAAAAATGTTGAATGTATATTCTACATTTGCCGAGAAATATATGGCTATGCCTGTTATAAAAGGTGTAAAATCAGAGAGCGAGAAGTTTGCAGGTGCAGTAAACACTTACACAATTGAGGCATTGATGCAAGATGGTAAAGCTTTGCAATCGGGAACATCACACTTCCTTGGACAAAACTTTGCTAAAGCATTTGATGTTCAGTTCTTGGATAAAGAGAATAAATTGTCATACGTATGGGCAACATCTTGGGGAGTTTCAACTCGTTTGATGGGTGCTTTGATTATGTCTCACTCTGACGACAATGGTCTTGTACTTCCTCCTGCATTGGCTCCAATTCAAGTTGTAATTGTTCCTATCTATCGTGGAGAGGAGCAACTTGCTCAAATCGATGAGAAAGTTGCAGGTATTGTTTCTGCTCTTAAAGCAAAAGGAATTTCTGTTAAATACGATAACGCAGATAACAAACGTCCAGGATTTAAATTTGCTGACTATGAGTTGAAAGGTGTACCTGTTCGCTTGGTAATGGGTGGAAGAGACCTTGAAAACAACACAATTGAGGTTATGCGTCGCGATACTCTTGAAAAAGAGACTCGTACATGCGACGGAATTGTTGAGTACGTTGAGCAACTACTTGCAGACATCCAAAACAACATCTTCGAGAAAGCTCGTAAATTCCGCGATGAGAGCATCCGTGAGGTTGATACATACGAGGAGTTCAAAAAGGAGATTGAAAAAGGTGGATTTATATATGCTCACTGGGATGGAACAGCAGAGACTGAGGAGTTGATTAAAGAGGAGACAAAAGCTACTATCCGTTGTATTCCTGAGGATATGGATGCTACTCCCGGTGTATGTATGGTAACAGGAAAACCATCGGCACGCAGAGTATTGTTTGCTCGCTCTTACTAATAGCACAAATTTGTTTGTTATATAATTCAGGTAAAGGAGGTTGTATATGACCTCCTTTGTCTTTTTATATGTTTTTAAACATATTCTATTGTAAATATCAGATTATCAGCAATGTATCATTATTGTAGATGCTTCTTTCGTTCTCAATAAACAAATTTTATGATTGCAACTTGCTAATAATCAAAAGAAAATACTTATCTTTGATGCGACTTTGGGAAATTATCTCCCTATAAATCACATAAAAACATTGAGGTAAACATGATTAAAAGTGTTAAAATAGCGGTACTTATTCTTTTGTTTGCAGTGATGCAATCGGGTTTGGCGTATGCTCAACCTACTCGCATTAATGCACAACAATACCATGCTATGACACAACAAAACATGATTGCCTATAACAAAATCCTTCCCAAAATAATGAACGTTGTTGATTCAACTTTGATATTGAATCAATATGTGATGGAAGAGAACGATTTTGATGCGATGTTGGAAGATGGATGGGATGAACAGTGGCTTGAGACTTTCTCAACCAAGAATACAAAAGATACTTTGGCGATTGATGTAAAAGATCACTGTATTCCTGTTCCCGGACATGTAACTTCTGCTTACGGATGGCGTTGGGGACGTATGCACAAAGGTATTGACCTTAAGCTATATACAGGAGATTCTGTTCGTGCGGCTTTTACCGGAAAAATCAGCGCAACTGCATATCAGGCTAAAGGATATGGTTATTATGTGAAGATACGCCATACCAATGGTTTTGAAACTGTATACGGCCACTTGTCAAAGATTCTTGTTAAACCCAACCAAGTTGTTAAGGCAGGAGATGTTATTGCATTGGGCGGAAACACAGGTCGTTCAACAGGTCCTCACTTGCACTTCGAGACCAAAATAATGGGTATGACCATAAACCCTGCCGAGATATTCGACTTTAAAAATCAGGTAGCACACACCGACACATATATGTTCTATAAAAAGAAACAACAAAACAGTGCGGTTAACAGCTACGCAACTCACCGTATAAAATCAGGAGAGACTCTATCTTCAATTGCTAAAAAGTATAGAACATCGGTCACTCAATTGTGTCGTTTGAATGGAATAAAATCAAACAAGGTGTTAAAAGTGGGTAGCGTTTTAAGAGTTAGATAGGTTATTTGTAAAAATAGAGCCAAAGAAGAAGAGATTAGAAATAATCTCTTTTTTTTATCTTTAAAAAATTGAGATTTTATATAAAAGTATCTATCTTTGTTTTGTAAAATCCGACAATCTCAATAGCGTATAATGATAGAGAAAAATATAATAATCGAAGATGTTGATCTCGTGGTGTTCTATGGGACAAATAACGATAATTTGCACTTTATAAAAACACTCTATCCTAAACTTCATATCATAGCCAGAGGTAACGTTATGAAGGTAATAGGAGAGGAGAAGGATATTGTGCAGTTTGAAAAGAGTATATCTTTGATAATAAAGTATTGTTCGGAGTATAATCGTCTTGATGGAACAATAATTGGAGCCATAGTTAATGGAGGTACTCCTCTTGAAATAAAACAAGAGCATTTGATAATACATGGTATCAACGGCAAACAGATTGTTGGTCGTACCGAAAATCAACAAAAGCTCGTAAAGAGTTTTGAAAAAAACGATTTGGTTTTTGCTCTTGGTCCTGCAGGAACAGGTAAAACATATGTTGCAATAGCACTTGCCGTAAGAGCATTGAAGAATAAGGAAGTAAGGAAGATTATATTGAGTCGTCCGGCTGTTGAGGCAGGCGAGAAACTTGGATTCTTACCAGGAGATATGAAAGAGAAAATCGATCCCTATCTTCAACCGCTTTATGACGCTTTGCAGGATATGATTCCTGCCGTAAAACTTCGCGAGATGATGGAGAACAACACAATCCAGATTGCGCCTTTGGCATTTATGCGTGGTAGAACCCTGAATGATGCTGTTGTGATATTGGATGAAGCTCAAAACACCACAGTGCCCCAAATAAAGATGTTTTTAACTCGTTTAGGCAGTAATGCCAAGATGATAATTACAGGAGATATGAGTCAGATTGACCTACCTCAGAGTCAAACATCAGGATTGGTTCAAGCAATAGATATTTTGCGCGATATAAAGGGTATAGGGCTGGTACGTTTCGACAAGAGTGATATAGTTCGTCACCGTTTGGTACAAGCAATTGTTGAGGCGTATGAGGCATATGATAAAAAGCAAAGAGACAAGAGAATAAAAAAATAGAAAGATAATTGATAAAAAACATATAAAAACAATGGAAAAAGCTTTGGTAAGAACCGATTTTGAGTTCGAAGGACAAAAGAGTGTGTATCACGGAAAAGTTCGTGATGTTTATAACATCAACGATGAGTTGTTGATTATGGTCGCTACCGACCGTATATCTGCATTTGATGTAATTCTACCCAAAGGAATTCCTTTTAAAGGAGAGGTATTGAATAAGATTGCAGCAAAATTTTTGGATGCAACATCAGATATAGTTCCCAACTGGAAACTTGCTACTCCCGACCCAATGGTTACAGTAGGTTTACAATGCGAAGGATTCAGAGTAGAGATGATTATCCGTGGCTATTTGACAGGAAGTGCTTGGAGAGAGTATGCTGCAGGATGTCGTGAGATTTGCGGTGTAAAACTTCCTGAAGGAATGAGAGAGAATGAGAAATTCCCAACTCCGATAATCACTCCAACTACAAAAGCTGATGAGGGACACGATGAGAATATCTCAAAAGAGGAGATTATTGCTCAAGGTATCGTAAGCAAAGAGGATTACGAGTTGATGGAGAAATACACCTATGCTCTATTTGAGAGAGGAACTCAAATGGCACAAGAGAAAGGTCTTATTCTTGTTGACACAAAATATGAATTTGGTAAACGCGACGGTAAAGTATATCTAATCGACGAGATTCATACTCCCGATTCATCTCGTTACTTCTATGCCGAAGGATATGAGGAGCGTTTCGAAAAAGGTGAGCCTCAAAAACAGTTGTCAAAAGAGTTTGTTCGTCAATGGTTGATTGAAAACGGATTTATGGGTAAAGAGGGACAAACAGTACCCGAAATGACAGAGGAGTATGTAAACAGCGTATCTGACCGTTATATCGAGCTTTATGAGCATATCGTAGGCGAGAAGTTCTCTCGTTCAGAGTGTGACGATATTAATGCCCGTATCGAGAAAAACATCTCGGAATACTTGAAAGAGCGTAAATAAGATAATTAACATCAAAGAGTGAGAGGCGTACCTCTCACTCTTTAAATATATAAAAACAGATATTGAGTTATGTCGCAGAAGAGTGTTGAAAAGCTAACCCCATATAACAGCGGAGAGAACAAGGGTAAGCAGATAGCAAAGATGTTTAATGCCATAGCATTTCGTTATGACATAATGAACCGTCTTATCTCCCTTGGACAGGATAAACGTTGGCGACGTAAAGCAATATCCGTACTTAAACCCAATTCTCCCAAAACAATCCTCGATATTGCGACGGGGACGGGGGATATGGCAATAAAGATACACTCTATGCTTGCTCCTTGTCAAGTGACAGGTTGCGACATATCAGAGGGAATGATGGAGGTTGCTCGTAAAAAAGTGGCAAATATGGGATTGTCTCAGGAGATTGCCTTTACAGCAGGCGATTGTATATCGCTACCTTTTTCCGATAACAGTTTCAATGCCGTAACAATATCGTTCGGTATTCGCAATGTCGAGGATATAGAGCGCGGTTTGTCAGAAATAAACAGAGTGTTAACTCCCGGAGGTAAATTGGTAATTTTGGAGCTTTCTGTGCCCGAGAACAGGTTTTATAAGTTTTTCTATACCATATATACAAAACTTGTTATTCCTACGTTAGGAAAGCTTATAACAGGTGAGAGAAGTGCATATGACTACTTACGCAAGTCAATAGCCGTGGTGCCACAGGGAAAAGCCATGCTTGACCTTATGGCAAATGTCGGAATGACCGATTGCAGCTACACCTACATGACCTTTGGAGCTTGTGCCATATATTCGGCACAGAAAGTAAAATAGCATGCAATAACAGCATCATAAGTACAACAAAAGGGAAAGAGTGACTCTCTTTCCCTTTTGTTGTTTATCTGACAGAAGATATTGTTACTTTTCCCAAATATTCTCTATCTCGGCAACATACATATAGTGGAAATCGCCATCTTTATACCAAGCAGGGATGATACTCTTATCTATAAAACTCTCCTCGGTTAAAAGTGATTTATATAATTTCTTGCACTTCATTACCAATCTTGCCTCTTTAAAAGCGACGCAATCTTCTGTTGGAGAAAAAGGAGTTATGCCTGCCTCTTTGGCTTTGTCTACATCCTTCCCCGATTTTGTACCACACAGTGTAAGGGCTTTACGATACTCCTCTTTAAAGAAAGATAGAGTAAACGATTCTGCCTCCTCAATAAAACCATAAGTGTAGCGTTGTGGGCGAATAAATATTGTAACAACAGGTTTCCCCCAAAGAAAACCCATGCTGCCCCAGCTTGCCGTCATGGTGTTAAAGTGGTCAATCTTACCTGCGGTAATTAAACACCAGTCTTTGCCTATAAGGTTTATAACATTCTCATTAAACTTATCAACTGTAATCTCTTGCATAGTGTTGAATATTAGTGATGAAAAAGGAGAAGTTAATCCCAAAGTTTCATTTGTGCAGGATCTTCGAAAGGAATATCTATAACATTTTTCTCCTCCTCGCTTCTTTGCTCTTTCTCTTTTTCTCGTTTGGCGCGTTCTCTGATTTCGGCTTCACTTTCAGGCTCCATAACAACCAACCAATCCTCTTCAATCACCTCAAACAATCCTTCATCTTGCTTGGGCATTGCATTGCGTAAGCTCTCCACTTCGTTGGTTAATGCAACAACATTCATGCGAGCGATTTCAGCATCTTTACGAGCCTTTTCGCTTCTCTTTTCAGCCTCTTCAAGTTTTGCGGTCAGCTCTTCAATCTGTTTGGCTGCTCTCTTGTTTTCGGCAATCCTTTCGCGTTTTATCTGAATTTTTTCAATCTTATCGTTAGCCTCGGCAATAGCGTTGTCTCTGTTTTGAATTTCAATCTGAAGTTCGGTTATTTGAGCCTTTAATTCATCAATCTCGTTATTTGCATCAGTGGGTAGCTCTTTTAGGGAGAGAATCTCCTTGTCTTTCTCTTCGAGAGCTACTTCTGTCTCTTTGAGTTTTGTCTCCAATTCAGAATATTTACTGTCTGCAACTTCAAGTTTTTCTCTCAAATCCTCCATTTGGGCAGCTAAACCATCAGAGGGTTCGTTACTGTTTTTATTTGCCGCCTCCAATTTGGCATTAGCCAAGGCAAGATCAGCATTAAGTTGTTCAATGCGCTTGTTTAGTTCTCCTTCAGACTCCTCGTAAATCTTATTTTTATAATTTGCCAATTCCGATTGTAGTGCCTGATATTTTCTTGTTACATCAATCAATCGGGCGGTAAGAACCTCATCCCCACCTTCGGGAATAGCCTCTTTCTCCTCCAAAGAGCTTTGAAGACTTTCAATGCGTGCTTGAAGAGTTTTTTCTCGCTCAACGGCTTGAATAACAAGTTCCTCTTTGAGGTGAAGAGCCGTTTCAAACGATTCTACAACCTCCTTTATGTGCTCTTCGTTGTCGTTCAAACGATGTTCCATTTCGCCGTTTTCAGTTTCAAGAGCAATGATTTTGTTTTTAAGAGATTCAATAAATTCGCTCTCGGTAAAACCTTCGCTTTGCCCCATAAGATTGTTGTTAACCTCTAATTGTTTGTAGTGGTCAACCTCCAATTTAAGTTGCTCTACGTTCTCCTCAAGTTGACACTTCTCCTTGTTAAGTTGGCGAATGTTGTTATTTGATTCAATGCGGAAAGTCTCCGATTTTGTCAGCTCTTTCTCTTGTTTTGAGAATTTCTCCTCAAAGTCTCGAACCTTGTCGCTTAAAGCTCTTTTTTGGCGTTCGGCACTTAAGTATCTGTTTTTGTAATCCTCCTCGCGTTGAAGGGCAAGTTTAAGCTTTTCTTCAAGCTCCCCAACAAGCTCAATGTTGTCATCTCCCTCAATGAAAAGAGGCTCTCCTCCTGCTTTTTCGGCCTTAAGCAGAAGATATTTGATATAATCACAGAAGGCAGGGCGTAAACTCTCCCTTATCTCAACTTTTTCAGCCTCTCTGTCTATTGTTTTTAGAATTACTTCGGGCAGAGGTTTGTTAACGATATCTGTTATCGCCTCCAGCAACGTATCGGGGATATCGCAATCGTTGAGGGCTCTATCAAAATCTTTATTCTCAAAATCAATATTTGCTTTCTTGTGTGCAACCTTTTCTGTACTCTTGTTTTGAGCATCTTGCTCAGACGAGAATATTGAAAGCAGTGATTTTTTGAAGTTTAGTTTCATTCTTACTATTTAATTATCTGTTATTATATTACTCTTCTGTTTGTGGCTTAATTACAATTCCCACATTCTTTTTACCGTTTATTTTAATAACCATCTGACTTGGAAGTTCAACAACTCTTATGTATTGGCTTTCGTGTTTGGCAGGGAGGTTATCGAGGAACTCCTTGTCGTATGAACTGCTGCAACTTGTTGGGTCGATGGTGAAATATCCGACTCCGAACGAAGTGAGGTTTTGGAAGAAGTGAGTACCTTGACTTGGCTCAATCCAAAAATCTTTAATGGCAGTCTCAACTATAACTTTGGCGGCAGATATGTGTGGCCATTTTATGGGAATACCAAGCGCTGTGTCGCTTGAGCCCCAACGTCCGGGACCAATAAGAACATAGTTCTTTTTCTCTGCCAAATATTGTTTGTTAATCTTCTCAATTTCTCGAGCAATAAAGGAGTTGGCAAAATATCCAAAGACACCATCTTTAACGTAAACAACATCCTTAACCCCTTCATGTATACCATGGCCCAATGCTGACGAACTCTTAACCAATATATCCTCATCTCGGACATTATCAATCTCATCTTCGCGCATCTCTTTCATATCCACAATCGGACGTATCTGTAGCCAATATACCTCGCCCATATTGTTTTCGCCACCCTTTAGGTTGCCCGCAAACTCAATCTCAACAGGGCGACCCATCTCATCTTTACCATAATTCAGCATCATGTCCAGAATTTTGGCAAGAGGGAACATTTCGTGCTTAAGAATGTTGGCAAAGGTTACAACTTTTCGACCCTCTTCATAATAACCGTCGCGTATTACTTGGTCAATGTGGTCAAAAGTAGAGACCATGCCATGCAACGATTTATCCTCATCGGCATCGGCAATAGAGAGTTTTTTGATATTGAAGCTATCGTCTATCGAGAAATTCTGATTTACATTCTCCATGTCGAGGGCATAGAAGCGAGTTTGAGTATCGCTTAGGGCCATCTCCATTGTACTTGTTTGCAATATAGAGTTTGGATGTTTGGGCGAGAAACGTAAACTTCTGCCACCGTCAACAATATATTTACCCAATCCCACAGCAATATCGCATACTCCGTCTTCTGGCTTTTCGTTGTTTATGGGGTAGTAGTTCAACGAGCGTCCAACTCCCGAGAATGATGGGTAAAAACGCTTGTCGTACATATTGCCGACAACCTCTTGCAATATAATGGCCATCTTCTCTTGGTCAATAATGTTTGAGGTTGCCTCCATATAGGCTTTACTGTCGGAGTAGTAGACCGAAGCATACACTCCTTTTATTGCATCCTTCAAGAGGTTAAGCATAACCATCTTATCCTCAATATAAGGAATCATGTATGTCGAATATATTCCTGCAAAAGGTTGATAGTGCGAATCTTCCAACAAACTTGATGAGCGAATGGCTATAGGGCCTTTGATAACGTCAAACAGAGCCAAGAAGTCGTTGTCGAGATGCTCTGGAAGCTTTGCCTTGAGGAAGTTGTTTAGAATCTCCTCGTCAGGAATATCGCTCATTGCCACAGAGTATAGAACATTCTCTTCCATAAACTCATCGAAGATGTCGGTACTCAAAACAACTGTTTTAGGTACGGCAACTCTCACACCGTTACAATTGGCAAGTTCGGGATGTCGTTTTATGATGGCATCGACAAAGGCCAAACCTCTACCTTTACCACCCAACGAGCCTTGTCCTATTCGGGCAAAGTTTGAATATTTATCAAAGCGGGTACGTTCAAAAATTGCAACAACACCGCTGTTTTTCATCTTTCGGTACTCTACAATGGCCTCGAAAATAATATTCTTAATTTCGTCGCCATTATCACATGAGCGAACAGGCTTTTGTCTCAAAAGTTCGGCAAGAGGGAACATAGCACGCGAGTAGAGCCAACTTGAAATGTGGTTGCGACTTGCGTGAAATAAAACCGATTCGTTTGGAATCTCAAAAATTATGTCTTGCAACTCTTTGAGGTCTTTAACCGTAGCAATAACCTCACCGGTTGAAGGATTTATAAACTCAAAATCGCCATATCCGAAGTTGCGTAAAACGGCATACTTCAAGTCAATAGGCAGAGTTTTTGAATTTTTAAACAAAAATGCGGCGTTATATTTCGAAGCTTCTGTGCTATTCTCAATATCCGAAGAGTCAATGATGATTGGTAAATCCTCATTATCCTTTCGCAAATATTCGCAGAATTTCAAACCTGCTTTACTATCCTTTTTCCCCTTACGGGTAAAAGAGACATCTGTGACCACACCCAGCACGTTGCTACTGTATTTGTCATACATCTTAACAGCCTCTTCGTAAGTACGAGCCAACACAATTTTTGGACGACCACGCATGCGCAACATCTGTTCGTGTCTATTAAGTGCCTCGGTTGAGAATATTTGCGATTGTTTAAGCACCACCTTGTAGAGAATAGGCAACATAGAAGAGTAGAAGCGAATAGAGTCTTCCACAACAATAATAACCTGTACGCCAACAGAGGCAACATCCTCTTCAAGGTTCATGTTATCCTCCATCAATTTAACGATGGCAAGCAAAAGGTCGGCATTACCGAGCCAGCTGAAAGTATAGTCGACAGCACTCAAATCCTCTTTTGCCAATCTACGAGACACTTCGTGAGAGAAAGGGGTAAGCAGTACAAGAGGAATGCTCTTGTAATTTGCTTTTAGGCGGTTAATATTGTTGAACACGTCGGCATCCTGCATGGCAGGCATGACAATTATAAGGTCGTAGCTCTTCTCTTGTAGCTCTTTTTCGGCTTGTTCAAAGGTGTAAGCCTCGGTTACGCGAGGAGGCGAACTTAAGTTTAGAGACATATATTCCAAGAATATATGCTCTTCAATACGACCATCTTCTTCCAAAATAAATGCGTCGTATCGGCTTGCTATAAGCAAAACGTTAAACACGCGCTTTTGCATAAGGTTTGCAAACGACGCGTCTTTCATATAAAAGGCGCTGAGACTCTGACCTTTATTTTTCTCTTCCTCTGTGTTCATCTATCTAAAACCGTAAAGAAAATCTATTTTAGATTATAGGTAAAATACTGCATAATGCATACCATCCCCTAATTATTGCAAATATACGAATAAGCGAGCAAAATATCAAGTTTACTTGAATATTTTACAGCGAGCGAGAGTATATTCGACGTTTACGTCAAATATCTTAAAATAAGCGAGCAAAATATCAAGTTTACTTGAATATTTTTTGAGCGAGCGGGAGTATATTCGACGTTTACCTTATTTTTTGCCACTTTTCAAAAAAAGAGACAGGAGCTGTTTATCTGCAGCACCTGTCTCCTGTTAAAATATTTATAGGGAAAAATTCCTATTTCACCTCCCAAGTCTCCTCGCTTAATAGAAGGTCGCGAAGAGTTTTTCCTGGTTTCTTATTTCTCACCTCTTCCATTTGACGTTTAACCTCTTCGTCGTAGCAAAGAGCCTCTGCCGAACGGATAACGCCCACAGCAAGAGGAAGCTCGTGACCGTCCATCATTGCAAGACGTAGGTGAAGGAAACTATCTTGAGTTGTGGCATCGTGAACCAAGATATCGTCCAATGTAACGCCGTTCTCGCCAATTTTAACCACTTTAAGATTTAGTCCGTCAAGAACAAGACCTTTGTCCATATCTTTGCCGAATAACATTTTCTCGCCATGTTTAAGATGGATAGTACGCTCTGCTCTGAACTCCTTATCGGCAACATATTTATGTATTTGGTCGTTAAAGATTACGCAGTTTTGCAAGACTTCAACCACCGATGCACCTTTGTGTTTTGCTGCGGCAACCATAACCTCTTTTGAAGTAACAAGGTCAACATCAATTGTACGAGCAAAGAAGTTACCTCTTGCTCCAAAAGTAAGCTCTGCAGGGATGAATGGATCTTCAACAGTACCGTAAGGCGAAGATTTCGTTACAGCACCCCTGTCGCTGGTAGGAGAGTATTGACCTTTTGTTAAACCGTAAATCTTATTATTCAAAAGAAGAATGTTTAGGTTTACGTTGCGACGTATTTCGTGGATAAAGTGGTTACCACCAATAGCAAGACAGTCACCGTCTCCCGAAACTTGCCATACTGTCAAGTCGGGGTTAGCAGTTTTAACACCTGTTGCAATAGCACCTGAACGTCCGTGAATAGTGTGGAATCCGTATGTTCCCATATAGTAGGGTAGACGAGATGAACATCCGATACCCGAAATAACTGCAACTTTATGAGGAGGAATACCCACCTCTGCCATTGCTTTTTGTAGAGTGTTTACCACAGCATGGTCTCCACAACCGGGACACCAACGCACATATTGGTCGCTCTTAAAATCTTTTGCTGTATATTCCATAGTTATATCCTCCTATAAACTTTTAAGAAAATCAACAAGTTCGCTAACCATGAATGGTTGACCTTGTACTTTATTAAATTTCTTAACTTGCAATCCCTCTATTTTAGATACAAGGTGAGTTGCAAATTGACCGTTATTCAACTCGCAAACGACAACATTTTTGTATCGTTTGATAACCTCTTCGGTGTTAGCCGGTAATGGGTTGATGTAACGGAAGTGAGCAAGAGCAGTTTTTTTACCCATTGCATTCATCTCCTCAACTGCCGAAACAAGGTGTCCGTAAGTACCTCCCCAGCCGATAACCAAAGTGTCTGCACTCTCGTCACCTTCAACCTTAAGAGGTTCTACGCAGTTTGCAATATATTCGATTTTGTTTTTACGGATATCGACCATTTTTTGGTGGTTAACAGGGTCTGTTGAGATAGCGCTTGTAACAGCATCTTTTTCCAAACCACCCAAACGGTGCATAAATCCTTCAGTTCCAGGGATAGCCCAATAGCGAACCAAAGTTTCAGCATCGCGTTTGTAAGGTTTCCATCCCTCTTCCAACATTTCGGGTTTAACGAAGTTGGGTTTAATCTCGGGGAAGTCGCTATCCTCTGGAATACGCCATGCAGCCGAACCGTTGGCGATAAACGCATCGGTAAGCAAAATAACAGGAGTCATATGCTCAACTGCAATTTTTGCAGCGTTGAAAGCCATATCAAAGCAATCGGTTGGAGTAGCGGCAGCTACAACAACAGCAGGAGACTCTCCATTACGTCCGTATAGAGCTTGAAGAAGGTCTGTTTGCTCTGTTTTAGTAGGCAAACCTGTTGAAGGTCCGCCACGTTGAACATCGATTACCACCAAAGGAATCTCAGCCATAACAGCCAAGCCGATAGCCTCGCTCTTTAGAGCCAAACCGGGTCCTGAAGTAGATGTAGCAGCTAAGTTACCTGCAAACGATGCACCAATCGCAGTACAAACACCTGCGATTTCATCTTCGGCTTGAACCACCTTAACACCCAAATCTTTACGTTTTGCAAGTTCGTGTAAAATATCAGTGGCAGGAGTAATAGGATAGCTACCCAAGAATAGAGGCAAGCCCGATTTCTCTGATGCCATAATCAATCCCAAAGCAGTGGCTCTGTTACCATTGATGTCTGTGTATACACCTGGTTTTTGAGCTTTGCTCTCAATACGGTATGTAGATACTGTAGCATGTATATTGTTGCCATAGTCGTATCCTGCAGCCATAACCTTAAGGTTGGCCTCAAGAACGGTAGGTTTTTTACCGAATTTGTTGGTAAGAAGTTTTTGAGCTTGATCAATAGGGCGGTCAAACAACCAGCAAATCAAACCGAGAGCAAACATGTTTTTACATCTCATAATTGATTTGTTGTCCATACCACTGTCAGCAAGAGCTGCAGCAACCATTGATGAAATGGCAACCGGAACAATTTGCACAGTTGCAGGAGCACCTATTTCAGCAAATGGGTCGTCGGTAGCGAATGCTGCTTTATCCAAGTCGCTCTTTGCAAAAGAGTCTGTGTCGTAGATAACAACACCGTCGCTTTTCACAAACTTAAAGTTTGTTTTAAGAGCGGCAGGGTTCATTGCAACCAAAACATCTGCTTTATCACCTGGGGTGTAAACACCGTTTCCTATATGAACTTGAAATCCCGAGACACCGCCCAATGTTCCTTGTGGAGCACGAATTTCGGCAGGATAGTCAGGGAATGTTGATATTTCGTTACCTATTGCGGCAGAAATATTCGAGAAGATATTACCGGCAAGTTGCATTCCATCTCCTGAGTCTCCGGAGAAACGGACAACCACCTTATCCACTGCTTTTACTTTTGTTAGTTCTGACATAATATTCAGTTTTTTATTTCATAATGAAATCGCATAAATAGTTAATTACTGCTATGCGATATGTCCCAATATTAAATTTATTCAAATTTGTTTTGTCGAAGTTGCAAAGTAATAAAAAAATAGAATAATAACCAACTCTTGTATGTAAGAATCTGTTAAAAAATTTCATCTTTTAGCGATATTTTGATACTAAAATAGCGGAAAGATGTAACTCTCCGCCATTTTTTAGATGTTTTTAGTTGCAATTAGATAATTTTTATTTATCCTCTGATATTAGTTCAAGAATCTTTTTTGCAGTCTCAATAGCACCCTCTTCGGTTGATAGAGGGTCGGCATCTATTATAATTGATGCGTTGTTGTAGAAAGGCTCGCGTTTTGGTAAGGAGTTTTCGATAAACTCTTTTATCTCCTCGTCGTTTTTGTCTTTTAACAGAGGACGGGTGGCTTTATATATCTTTAAACGTTCAAACAACTCCTCTCTACTGCAATTTAGGTATACAACGTTTCCGTTCTCTTTCATATACTCCATATTGTCAAAGAAACAAGGAGTGCCACCTCCTGTAGCAATAACGCCACCAATTGTTTCGGTAACATCTTTCAGTGCCTTGCGTTCCATATTACGAAATTCATCCTCACCTTTTTGAGCAAAAATTTCGTTTATTGTTTGCCCCTCACGCTCCTCTATGTATTGGTCAAGGTCGGTAAACGTAACATCGGCAATCTCTTTTAACAAAGTTCCGAGTGTTGTTTTCCCCGAACACATGTAGCCTATTAGGTATATTGTCATTAGTTGTTAGTTTTTAGTTGTTAGTTGTCACAACTATTTCTCTAGTTTATCTACATTTTTCCAAGCCTCAAGACGGTAGTTTTCAGCATATTTTCTCTCCCATAAAAGCCATATAAAGAATACGAATACACTCATTGCCATTCCTGAATAGTCGTGTGCTGCATTAAATATTTCTTTGTTTTCTGCCATGGTTGAGATGTTTACCAAAGCCAATCTGAAACAATTTATAATGTAAAAGAGTATCAGTGCCGAAGGAATATACCAAAGTTTTGGTTTTGTAGGGCCGGGAATAAGGAGCATAAGCAATAAAATAATCATCATCTCCCTGTTGCCTGCACATGTAGGGAATATTCTCACACCTCCTAAATACTCTCCTTCGTCGCTACGAATTACAACAGATTCATTGTTTCTGTCAATATTCTGCATAAAGATGTTTCTGTTGAAAAACTCAACTCCGTCGGCGGTGCGAAGAGATATCCATTGGTTATATTCCGAGAAATCAACAAACTCCATTATTGGTTCGGGGTCATAAACTCCATCCCAACCGGTGTATATGGCAAAGTTGTCACTTCCGCCCCACCACATGATACGAACCAACCCGAATATTGCAAAGAACAGAATAAGTCCTACAAAGCCATTGGTTCTTGCACTACCTAAATCCTTCCAAAATTTTTCGGGAGCATGTTTTTTAATAAATCGGAGTAGTCTTTGATATGGTTTAAACTCTTTCATAAGGTTTTTGTCATGTCTGTTTTTATATCTTTGATTGAACACCCCAATATTGGATGAATAATATTGGGTGCAATTTCGCACAAGGGAAATATCACAAATTCCCTCAGATGCATTTTAGGATGAGGAAGAGTCAAATCGCTCTCATCCGAGATTATATTGTCAATCATCAGAATGTCAATATCTATAACTCTATCCTCATAACCTGCGGCGTTGTTACTTCGGGTTCTTCCTAAATCATCCTCAATCTTGTGGACTCGTTCCGATACCTCTTGGGACGATAGTTCGGTATCGACCTCTATTGCCATGTTTATAAACTTATTGGTAGAGATAAAACCCCAAGGTTCAGTTTCGTGTTTACTTGAAACTTTTGTAACAGTGCCAATGCGTTTACCTATCTCTTCTATTGAGAGAGCCAAAACATTCTCTCTGTTGCCCATGTTTGAGCCTAACGACAGATAAACTACACTCATATTTTATTATATGTTGGTTTTTAGTCAACAATCAACATTGCGTCTCCGTAAGCACCAAATCTGTACTCCTCTTTAACAGCCTCTTTGTATGCCTCCATAGTTTGCTCGTAACCTCCAAACGATGCAGTCATCATAAGCATTGTTGAAAGCGGTAAGTGGAAGTTGGTCAACATGGCATTTGCGATTGAGAAATCGTAAGGAGGGAAGATGAATTTATTTGTCCATCCCTCAAACTCGTTGATATGAGTTCCTGTGCAAACAGCTGTTTCTATTGCACGCATGGTTGAAGTACCAACAACACAAACTTTACGCTCAGCATCTTTTACAGCATTGACTGTTTTTGCAAACTCGTCAGTGATAATCATTGGCTCAGAGTCCATTTTGTGTTTGGTCAAATCCTCAACATCAATATCTTTGAAGCTTCCCAATCCAATGTGAAGAGTCAAGAAAGCTGTATCTATACCGCGAATCTCCAATCTTTTCATCATCTCGCGGCTGAAGTGTAGTCCTGCTGCAGGAGCAACCACAGCACCCTCGTTTTTAGCAAAGATGGTTTGGTATCTTTCAACATCTTCAGGTTCGGGTTTACGTTTGATGTAATCGGGTAGTGGAGTCTCTCCAAGAGCAAGAAGCGAGCTTTTGAACTCCTCATGCTCTCCGTCGTACAAGAATCGCAAAGTTCTTCCGCGAGAAGTAGTGTTGTCGATAACCTCAGCAACAACCGAGTCATCCTCTCCAAAATACAACTTGTTACCAATTCTTATTTTACGAGCAGGGTCAACCAAAACATCCCAAAGACGGTTAGTTCTGTTTAGCTCACGAAGAAGGAATACCTCAATTTGAGCGCCTGTTTTCTCCTTGTTTCCATAAAGACGAGCTGGGAATACTTGAGTGTCATTGAAAACAAACAAATCGCCCTCGTCAAAGAATTTAATAATATCTTTAAAAACAAGATGCTCAATCTCTCCGGTTTTACGGTGAAGCACCAACATGCGAGCTTCGTCACGATGCTCGGTAGGGTATTGAGCTATTAACTCTTCTGGTAATTTGAATTTGAATTTTGAAAGTTTCATGTCTATATCGATTAATAATTATTTCTTAATGTTGTTATCCTTTGGAGCTATGCCTCTTGAAACAATATCGGCTATCTGTTCAACCGAGAAGCAATCTTCCAATCTCACCTTTCCTATACGGGTTCTTATCAATTCAGTAAGGTGTCCTCCGCTATCCAAAGCCATTCCAATATCTCTTGCAAGCGAGCGGATATATGTGCCTTTTCCGCAAGCCACTCTTATTCTTATGGCTGTTTGAGAGAACTCCAAAAGCTCAATCTCGTCAATTCTTATGACCTTAGCTTTAAGTTCAACCTCATCTCCCTTTCGCGCAAGTTTGTATGCTCTTTCTCCATCAATTTTAACTGCCGAGAATATTGGTGGAACTTGTTCGATATCTCCAACAAACGAAGCCAATACCTCTTCAACTCTCTCTCGAGTGATATGCTCGGTTGGGAATGTTTGATCAACCTCTGTCTCCAAGTCAAACGATGGGGTGGTTGCACCCAAGGCAATAGTTGTAATATACTCTTTGTCCTCGCCTTGTAAACTTTCAATAAGTTTGGTGGCTTTGCCTGTGCAAATAGTCATCACCCCTGTGGCAAGAGGGTCGAGAGTGCCGGCATGTCCCACTTTGAATTTCTTAATTCCGTAATGTTGGTGTATATGTCCTCTTAGTTTCTTTACAAGCTTGAACGAAGTCCAATGAAGAGGTTTGTTAAAATGAAGAACCTCTCCGCCTATAAAGTCAAAATCTCTATCAATCTCCTGTGCCACTTTATGGGTATATTAAATAAATGAATAAATCAAAGTAAATACTCCTGCTGCAAGGCAGTAGTATGCAAAGTATATAAGTTTACCTTTTCTTACAATGGAAATCATCCATTTGCAAGCAATGCAACCCGATATGAATGCTGCCAAAAAACCTACTATAAGAGCAGTGGCACTTATGCTGCCAAAAGCAGCGGCAACGCCCTCTTTCACCATGTCAATGCTCTCTAAAAGAGCCTCACCTAAAATCGGAGGTATAACCATTAGGAATGAGAATTGAGCCATATTCTCCTTTTTATTGCCCAAAATAAGACCTGTTGCAATGGTTGTGCCCGAGCGAGATAACCCCGGAAGAACTGCAGCGGCTTGTCCCAGACCTATGATAAATGCGTCTTTCAATGAAATTCTATCTTTTTGGCGAGGTTTTGCGTAGTACGAAAATGCCAAAAGGGCAGCGGTGACCAACAAACAGCAACCAACAACAGTCAAACCCTCAAAAGCAGCTTCAACCACATCTTTAAAGAATACACCTACAATACCAACAGGAATCATTGATATTATAATGGCAAGGGTATATTGTTGTTGAGTGTTGAGTTTTAATCCGCAACATTTAGTAGTCTCGCAGGTTGAATTGCAAGGGCATTGAAACAACCCCTTAAAAATCCATATAATCTCTTTGTATAATATAACTATTGTGCTCAATACGGTTGCAACGTGAAGCAAAACCGTAAAGGGAAGAATCTCTTCAGGGTCTGTGATTCCAACAAAATTTGACGCAATAGTCAAGTGCCCGCTACTGCTTATGGGCAGATACTCGGTGAATCCTTGTAATAATCCTAAAATTAAAGCCTCTAACCATTCCATTATTTAACCTCCTTTTTTCCTTTATACATTATTGCAAATACAATAGCCACAAAACCAATAAAAGATATTGTGGGACCAAAAACTATACGTCTCCAACTGAAAATATCAGGGTTGTAGCTGTCGGGGGTAGAACTTCCGCCCGCCATAAGGGCGAATCCTATGATAACAAGACCAAATGCAATGGCAATAAGAATGTAGTTTATCTTCCCCAAAGCAAAAGTGCTTACATCGTTATTTTCACTGTTTTTATTTATCATATTGTTTTAAATTTGTTTTTACATATAATAAAGATCATCCCTATCCATAGAGATATATCGGTTAATGGCAAAGAATGCCGATATGGATGTAAGAATCACACCTAAAATCAGAACCACACCAAAAATTTGAATGAGGGTGAAGAAATTTATCAAAATCGCAAGATTTTCAAACTCGCTAACCAAGTAGTATGCACAACCCGATAGGAGAGCAATTGCAATTATGGCAGCAACAATTCCCTCAACAACATTACGGACAATAAACGGACGTCTGATAAATCCGGGGGTAGCACCCACAAGCTTCATTGTGTGAATAAGGAAGCGTCTTGAATATGCCATTAATCGAATGGTATTGCTAATGAGGGCAAATGAGATAATCATTAGAATTACCGATATCGAGAGCAATATTATCTCAGCCTTGCGAAGGTTGTCGTTAATAACCTGTATAACATCTTTTTGGCAGATAACCTCCGAAACAACCTCTCTGTGTTCTTTTATTTTAGCCTCAATCCAAGCAAGCGAATCGGTCGAAGCATATTCTGCCAAAAGTTTAATCTCTATGGACGATTGCAAAGGATTAAAACCTAATAAATCTTTGGGGCTCTCTCCGAGTTCGAGTTCCAGCTCTTTAAGAGCATCCTCTTTTGAAATAAACTGTACGGCTTTAACATATGGCGCTTTATCCAACTCCTTCTTTACCGATTCAATGCCACGTTTCGAAGCAGAATCTTTTATTACAATGGTAAAGCCCATGTTCTCTTTAATATGTTTTGTAAGTTGAGTTCCCAATATCGATAGCGATACAACAATTCCCAATAAAAACAGTACGAGCGAAATACTGATAATTGATGTTACTCTGGCGTTTAAGAACGAGATATGTTGCTTGTTGTTTTCTTGTCCCATTTTTGACTATAATAGAAATAAATTACGCGATAGGGCATACTTACCCAAATCTTTTGCAAAAATAGAAAATAATTGCGTTTTTTCTTCAAAATAATCGAATAAAATTAAACCGTCCACTTGGTTTTAAGCAATAAAGAGGCTGACAAAAAAGCTCTTTTGTCGTTATGCTTGTCTCCAAAATCCTCATTTACGATTAGTAAACTGCGGTTTTTGAGTCTTCGCAGGCCTAAAATAGCTCTTTTTATTCAACCCTTAAACAAGAGAGGGTGCCCCGTTTCCCTTTTGGAGCACCCTCTTACTATTTTATCTTCAGCAGTAAATTAATCACAAATTACCTTTATAACCTCATCGTTTACTTTTACAATCAATACCCCTTTCGTGTTTGAAGGAAGGGTAATTTGGGTAGATGTTGCACCATTTGCGTTAGTTGAAGTTATAACTTTACCCATTGCATCATACACTACTACTGAATCTATGCCCTCTGTGTTTTCGATGTTCAATATTTTGTTTTGTACAAATGCTTTGGTTTTGCTTTCAGTAATATTGTTCTCCTCAACTCCCTGTATAACTGATTCAGGGTCAACACCCTCTCCAAAGACAAAGGGTTGAATTTCTGTACCTATCGACATTCCGTTGTAATATCCCTCCTCTTGCAATTGAATCACCTTATGCATTGTGGCTTTTATTGTTCCTTTATCTGCCTTCATAAAGCCATCTGCATCAACCGTGCAACCCTCTTTAAAATCCCAATAGCCAAGTAGTGATGCATCTCTTAACAAGGGTGAGGTCATACTCTTAATAACCTGTGCTTGCGATAAAGCCTTATTATATATCTGAACTTTATCAATATACGCATTTAATGGAGCGAAAAGCCATACATCACCTCCTATCATAATATTGTAATTACTCTTTAATACATATGTGTGCCAACCATCAAGTTTATACATTGGCACACCGTCCACATAAATAAACATTACTCTATCTGAAGAATAATCGAAAACATATGTAAAATATACCCATTCATTCGACTTAAGAGTAAATGAGTCCTGTATTAAATATGCAAAATCAGGTGTTCCCGATGAGTTTCTAATTTGGGCATAAAGAATTTCTCCCGGATCTACAGTTGAGGTCATCCATCCCCTATCGCACAAAGGCCATCCTTCGTTAATATCCCTAATATCCAATAAAGAAGTAGCAATTTCTGAATGTTTGAACTCTTTAACATTTATCCAAAAAGATATTGAAAACTTTTGATGAGCTGTAAATTGTAATTGATTCATTGGGATAACAAAGGAATTCTTATTTAAGTCAATTCCTTGGGGTTGATTATCATTTGCTCTAACTGATAATATAGAAAATATCATTAAAGATATTAGTAAATGTAATTTAAATGTTTTCATGATTTATCTATTTTACTATAATTTTTTGTGCATTTATATTTTCATTAATAATGACCGCAATAATATACATTCCAGGAGTAAGCGAATATTGATAAATCTCTCCGCCATTTTTAGTTGCATTTACACAATAATGCCTTAATCACAAATTACCTTTATAACGTCATCGTTTACTTTCAAAATTAGTACTCCTTTCGTATTTGAAGGAAGTGTAATTTGAGCAGATGTTGCACCATTTGCATTATCTGTGGTTATTACTCTACCCATTGCATCGTAAACTACTACCGAATTTATGCCTTCTGTATTTTCAATGTTTAACCTTTCATTCGAAACAAATGCTTTGGTTTTGCTTTCTGTAATATTGTTCTCCTCAACTCCCTGTATAACTGATTCGGGGTCTACACCCTCTCCAAAAACAAAGGGTTGAACTTCTGTACCTATGGAAACTATACTACTTGTTAAAATTTTATACATGGTAGCCTTTACTGAGCCTTTATCTGCCTTCATAAAACCATCTGCATCGGTAGTGCATCCATCTTCAAAATTCCAATATCCAAGCAGTGATGCATCTCTTAACAAAGGTGCTGTCATAATCTTAATAATACTTGCTTGAGATAAGGCCTTTTTATATAATTGGACCTTATCAATATATGCACTTAATGGAGAACGTAACGATGATATTCCTCCTATCATAATGATATTTTTTTCGGTCCATGAGTATGTATCATACGTTCCTTTTACCTCATATACAGGAGATCCATTCATATATAACGTAAGCTTCCTATTTTCATCATAATCAAACACAAAAGAGAAGTTAAGCCACTCTTCTTTTGTAAAATCGAATGATGATAACTTTTCTGCATTAAATCCTGATGATCCAGACGACCTAACAGTCATATTAAGAATATTTTTAGAATCGTTAGGTTCTACAAATGCCCACATCCAACCGTAATCACTCATTACATAAGGGTCCTCCGGATTGCGAATACTCACAAATAGGGTACCATAATCTGAATGGTCAAACTCTTTTACTTTTACCCAAAATGAAAGAGTAAATGGTGATTGATTATTAAAATTAAGTTGCTCAACAGGTATTCCAAAGGCATACTCTCCAAGGTCTATTCCTTGGGGTTGATTATCATCTGCTCTAACTGATAATATAGGAAATATCATTAAGGATATTAGTAAATGTAATTTAAATGTTTTCATGATTTATCTATTTTACTATAATTTTTTGTGCATTTATATTTCCATCTATTATTACTGCAATAATATACATTCCAGGAGTAAGCGAATATCGATAAATTTCTTCGCCTGCTTGATGAAAAGATTCTGGCAATAATAATAAGTCTTGCGCTGTTTGCAAATTTACAGCTTTTATGCAGTATGTACTTGTTTTGTCTATTCCCACTGCCACCGTTATACCACCATTGTTTGTATATATCTTAACTTTATCTTCATTACTTCGTATTTTACCTGTTTGAGGTAAAGTTTCTATACTTTCATCTTGTAGCATAGTCTTAATAAATAGGCGAACATTTCCCCAAGATGTTCTTACAATATTCCCCTCTAATGGAGCATTCATTATTTTATCCCATACTTCTTTTGCTCTTGTTCCTTCAACTGATGATATATCTTTTATCAATACAGCTGCAAAATAGTCTCCCTCATCAAATTTTTTATATACCTTATATTCCTCTCCAGGATTTGACAATATATAATCTACTAAACAAGGATAAACAATTGAGTCTTTATAAAATTCAATATTGCTATAATATGAATTTTCTTTTATATATTTTTTCCATTGACTATAATATTGTTCAAATTTATCTTGTCTATATGTTGTAATTATACTTTGAGAAAGAATTGTTTTTTCTTCTGCTGTAAGTTGTGTATCTTCAATTATCATTTCTCCTTCTGCAATAGATGAATAAAGCATTCCCTCGTACGAATATTCAACATTCTCTTGCCCTGGAGCTAACCTATAATGATATAAGATTTTCCCATATGTAGGTCCTTCTAATGCATCTCTAGGATGAAAAAACCTATAAAAGTATGCATCTTTACTTTCCCAATCATATCCATTAGGTATTCCGCTATATGGATTTCTTACAGATGCATGTCTTATGATTGTATCATTATCTTCTGTTATATCTCCCCATAAATCAATAACTGCATTTTCATATGTAGCACCATCTCTGATATAAACAGGAGATCTAGGAGGTCTTCTTGTTTTACCATACATATTATAAAAATCCCTATTTCTATACAATAAATCGAAGTCTTCTATGCTCAATCCAGCTAAATGATTATACATAATTCCTGCACTCCATGCATAACAATTATAAGACATATTGCATTTCCCTGATTCTATCGCATCTTCATATTTTAATTTAGGGAATCTATCCTTAAAGCCTGAATAAACCAAAGTATCAATATTATTCCAATATGAATGATATAATACACATGCGTCAACATTTGTGCGATGAATATAAGGCAGAGAAGAACAAGTTGTAATAAAATATTGCTTTGTTGAATCCAACTTCGTTCTTATGCGTGCATTCTTCTTCCAATCAAAAGTTGTTTCTACATTGTTGTCATCATTATAAGCAACTATAATACTACTTGTATCTTGTCCCGTAATAACTCTTTGCTTTAAATACAAAATAGGGTCTGGAGTATGAGTAATTGTATCAGTATACAGATGATTAGTTGTAAACATGTTAAAAATACTATCTTGAGAAGAGATAAATATATTATTTGCTTCATCTTTTCTTTTTACTTCTACTGTCATATTAGGATACATGTAACAATGTTGATAAATAACATCATTTACTATAATAGTTGCGAATCCACTCATATATGAAGATTTTGGCTCTAATATTAAACAATATTCTCCTTCTGTTGGCAATCTATTATCTAAACAAAAAAAGTGATGATTTTCTGTATAAAAACTTTTTGAATAAACCGACGGATCTGATTTATAAAATAAATATGCATTATAATCTATTGTACTTTCATATTGGTCGTTTAAATTCGATGAAATCGGAGCGATCAGATCTACAATTAATGGCAATCTCTCCCCTGTGTTTGGATCTATCTTATGGGTAATATATAAATCTATAATTGGCGTATATACATATTTTATTAAGCTTTCAATTCCAGGACGATATAATGGTTCATTTGGATCTATGTAAATATATCTATTAGAATCAATATAATTTAAATTATATTCGTGCTCATTCTCATTAATTACCTCTTCCACATTTGAAGTTGTGCTCATTAAATTATGAATAAAAGGATTTGTTGTATTGTCGTCCAATATATTTACTTCTTTTATTTGTGGAACATCATCTCTTCCTGATATAAATTGAACGATATTATCTCCTGCATTAAGATTTACAAAATCTCCTCTTAAAGAGATAAATTGCCACCCATAAGTACTGAAAAAAATAGGTTCTACTCTCCGAATTCCATTTACACTAATTGTTAATGTCGTAAACGTCCCATCTGGATATTCTCCCGGCATTATTAAAAAAGACAAATAACACATTTGAGGCTCAGGAGATGTTACAATAAATGTTGCGACTCCTCTTCCACTAATAGAAGTACAGCCTACATACTTAGAGGTTACTTGATTGTTTGATGCATATATCTCTAATGTAAAAATCAGAGATAGTAGCATTGCTAATAATGTGTAAAATTTTTTCATAATACCCTCCTTTTTTATAAAGAAAATTAATTTTGCATTAAAGATAAATTTAATACATTGAAATTCAAACACATTCCCATATATTTAGCATTTTTTAACATATGGAGGTAAGATAATGAGCTGAGCCCTGCTCATTACCTAAAGACTAAATATATATCCTAATTTAATCACAAATTACCTTTATAACCTCATCGTTTACTTTTGCAATCAATACCCCTTTCGTGTTTGAAGGAAGGGTAATTTGAGTAGAAGTTGCGCCATTTGCGTTAGTTGAAGTCATAACTTTACCCATTGCATCATACACTACTACTGAATCTATGCCCTCTGCATTTTCGATGTTCAATATTTTGTTTTGTACAAATGCTTTGGTTTTGCTTTCAGTAATATTGTTCTCCTCAACTCCCTGTATAACTGATTCAGGATTTACCCCCATCCCAAAAGTGAATGGTTGAACTTCAGTACCTATTGATTCTTCATAACTATTGCTTAATATTTTATACATAGTGGCTTTAATTGTTCCTTTATCTGCCTTCATAAAACCATCTGCATCAGTCATACATCCATC
Organism: Muribaculaceae bacterium; assembly: GCA_017546805.1. Lineage (GTDB taxonomy): Bacteria > Bacteroidota > Bacteroidia > Bacteroidales > G3-4614 > Caccoplasma_A. The sequence continues at coordinate 40,122 of JAFYRT010000028.1, forward strand.
TTCAAAATCCCAATAGCCAAGTAGTGATGCATCTCTTATCAAAGGAGCGCTCATACTCTTAATAACCTGTGCTTGAGATAAAGCTTTGTTATATAATTGAACTTTGTCAATATATGCATTTAATGGAGAACGATTATATGCAGGTCCACCTATCATAATTATTGAACCTGCTGGTCTTGGCATCAAAAAAGTATCGCCATACAAAGATTCAAATTTTAGAGTCTGTTTCCCATTTACATATACAAACAGTTGTGCTTTATTGGTAATGTAGTATTGAAATGAAATATGAACCCATTCCCCAGGATAAAATTTATATTCTTCAATATGCTTTAAATAAGTAAACCAAGAGCCAATATTCTCAAAAACATAGAAAGTCATCATATCATCACCCAATTTATTGTCATACATATCGTATGCTTCTCCTATAGTTGAATGAATATATGGGAAATCACACCAAATCCAATTGCCGTTAGGATTGCGAATATTAATAAATTGAGTACCGAGTTCGCGGTGATTAAACTCTTTGATATTTAACCAAAATGAAAGAGTAAATGGTGATTGATTATTAAAATTAAGTTGCTCAACAGGTATTCCAAAGGCATACTCTCCGAGGTCTATTCCTTGGGGTTGTTCATTATTTGCTCTAACTGATAATATAGGAAATATCATTAAAGATATTAGTAAATGTAATTTAAATGTTTTCATGATTTATCTATTTTACTATAATTTTTTGTGCATTTATATTTCCATCTATTATTACCGCAACAATATACATTCTAGGAGTGAGTGAATATTGATAAATCTCCCCGCCATTTTTAGTTGCATTTACACAATAATGCCTTAATCACAAATTATCTTTATAGCCTCATCGTTTACTTTTACAATCAATACCCCTTTCGTGTTTGAAGGAAGGGTAATTTGGGTAGATGTTGCACCATTTGCGTTAGTTGAAGTTATAACTCTCCCCATCATGTCGTAAACCGAAATATTTGTTATCTCTTCCGAGCTTTCGATATATAAAACTCCGTTCGAGGCATATGCTTTGATGTTCTCAACATCGTTTATACTCTCCTCTATGCCTGTCACTTCGGGGGCTAAATCAATCTTGTCAAACTTATCGTTCTCAAAGCGGAACAAAACATCATTTGACATCAATATCCAAACTGCGTTTTCGTCGCAAAGGATTGCTCGTGTATCGTGGTATCCATAGCTGTTCCACCATTTGAAATGTGCGCCATCGTATCGTAAAAGGTAGTGCGATGATGTAAACCATACATTACCCTCGTTATCTATGTCGCTTGCAAAAAAGTGGGCGGCGGGAATACTGCTGTCAGTATCGTTCCAATATTTTGTTTTTATGCCTGTGGTTGTGTTGTAATATATCAATCCTCTCTCTATGGTGTACCAAATATTGTCGTGTTCATCTATTGTTAATGAGGGTAATACGGTATTCCCTTCTGCAATGACGCTTTCGCAATAGTTGTTGCCTCTTTTGTGGCATAGTAGCGAATTGAACTCCCCGAATATCGATATCCATAAATTGCCTTTGCTGTCAAACTCCATATCCATGATATAGGCTTTTTGAGTGCTTGAGTAGTTGTCGGGAGTTGTGTGTCCTATTTGAGTATCTTCAATCATGGGGGATATGTAGTATCCACCTGCCGATACCCATATCGAATCGTTTGTATCAAAGGCAAAAGCCAATCTCAAAAGGTCCTCCTTGTAGTAATCGAAATGGGCCTCACTCTTTTCTCCATCGAAAAAATATACTCCCTCTCCATCAACCGAATACCATACTCTGCCGCTTTTGTCTGCCTTAATGCACTTGACAATGGAGTTTTCGTCAATTCCAAGAAGTTCATTTGCATTATAAGCCACTTTCTCTGTTTTGTCGTATCTTATAACTCCTTTGCTTGTTGCCACCCATATGTTTTTTCCGTCGTCAGCCAAACGATTGAAGTAGTTGCTTTCGTTTAATGTTTCGCCTCTTGATGTAAAGCAACACATCACTAATATTGTCAATGTCAATAACTTTGCTTTCATATCTCATCAATAAGTTAATGTTTTACAAACATAGATAAAAAATGCAATGGATGCAAAAAATAGGCTTCATCTTTGGCTAAAATTCGTGAATTTTATGATTTCGCCTACCCATAACGGATATAAATTCAATATTTTTAAGTAATTAGAGTAGGTGAAATTCCCAAAAAATAACTAACTTTGTTGCCAATAAACAACAGCTCGGCTCGAGTTGCTGTTTTTTAAAGAGAATAATGTATAACGTGGAGAGATTTGACTGCTTGCAACCACCCGAAAAAATGCTAAAAAAGGATATTGCTGCAAGACCGAGAATTTCCCTATTAAAAAAATAAACAAATGGGTTATCTATTTACATCAGAATCGGTGTCAGAGGGACATCCCGATAAAGTTGCAGATCAAATATCGGATGCGCTTCTCGATGAGTTTTTGGCTCAAGATAAAAATTCAAAAGTTGCTTGTGAGACATTGGTTACAACAGGACAAGTTGTAATTGCGGGAGAGGTTAAATCGAATGCTTATATCGATTTGATGGATGTTGCACGTCGTGTTATCAATCGCATTGGTTATACTAAAAGTGAGTATAACTTCGATGGCGATTCATGTGGAGTCTTCTCTGCAATTCACGAACAAAGTGCCGATATAAATCGTGGAGTTGAGCGAAGCAGCGAAATGGAACAAGGAGCTGGAGACCAAGGAATGATGTTTGGTTATGCTTCGTCGGAGACCGACAATTATATGCCTTTGTCTTTGGAGTTATCGCACAAATTGTTGATTGAGTTGGCTGCAATACGTCGAGAGGGCAAAGAGATGAAATATCTTCGCCCTGATGCAAAGAGCCAAGTTACAATTGAGTATGACGACAACAATACTCCTTTGAGAATTGATACTATTGTGGTATCTACTCAACACGATGATTTTGTAAAACCCGGACAAACAATTACTCAAGAGCAAGCAGATACAGAGATGTTGGCTCAAATTCGTAAAGATGTTGCCGAGATTTTGATTCCTCGCGTAGTGGCTTCGTTGCCCGAAAGAATTAAGCTTTTGTTCAAAGGCGATTACAAACTTTATGTAAATCCAACAGGAAAATTCGTAATTGGTGGTCCTCATGGAGATACAGGTTTGACAGGACGTAAAATAATTGTTGACACATACGGAGGTAAAGGTGCGCACGGAGGTGGTGCATTCTCAGGTAAAGACCCCTCAAAAGTTGACCGTTCGGCAGCATATGCAGCACGTCATATTGCAAAAAACCTTGTTGCCGCCGGCGTGGCAGATGAGGCTTTGATACAGTTGTCGTATGCAATTGGTGTTGCAGAACCTATCAGCGTATATGTAAATACTTACGGAACTGCTAAAAACGGATTGAAAGATTCTGAAATTGCAGAAAAGGTTAACGAGATTTTCGACCTTCGCCCATATGCTATCGAAGAGCGTTTGAAATTGCGTAATCCAATTTATGAGGAGACTGCGGCATACGGACACATGGGACGAGAGCCTAAGACAATCATCAAAAAATTCTCTTCTCGTTACACTCCCGAAATTGTAAAAGAGGTGGAACTTTTCACTTGGGAGAAACTCGATTATGTAGAGAAAATCAAACAAGCATTTGATATAAAATAAAAGCAGTGACGCAGCCTGTCGCGTCGGTAAGATAAAAGTTTTATCTTTATTAATAACTTTGCTAAAGCAAAAAGAAGGATATGGATTGGAGTTTTATAACATCACAACTTCCCCTAACCAACTCGGCACTTATATTTTTTATAGTGTTGACCATTATCCTTTTTGCTCCAATAATATTGGACCGATTGCACATTCCCCATATAATAGGATTAATCTTTTCGGGAATGTTAATCGGTCCTTATGGTTTCAATATACTCGAATACGATGCAAGTTTTGAGATATTCGGAAATGTGGGACTGCTCTACCTGATGTTCCTTGTGGGTTTGGAGATGAGTATCTCCGATTTTAACAAAAACAAGAAACGGGGTATAAGTTTTGGACTTATAACCTTTATTATCCCTCTGTCAGCAGGATTGGCGGTATCTCACTATGCGTTGAAACTGAGTTGGGTGGCATCGGCATTGCTCTCTACAATATATGCGTCGCATACACTTATATCGTTTCCGATAGTATCGCGATATGGTGTGGTAAAATCGCGTTCGGTCTCAACCGCCATTGCAGGAACTGTTATTGCTGTGGTTGTTGCATTGACAACAATGGCAGTGGCGATTGGTATTGCCGAAGGTGGAGTGGGCACTCTATATTGGATAAAATTTGCAATTGGAGTTATCCTATATGGAGCGGTTATAATATACACCTATCCTCGTATCACACGTTGGTTCTTTAAGAAATATAACGATAATGTTTCGCAGTTCATCTTTATATTATCGTTGGTTTTTGCCGCAGCCTATTTTGCCGAATTGGTGGGCTTGGTTGGTATTATAGGTGCATTCTTTGCAGGAATTATATTGACTCGTTATATACCAGCTGTGTCTCCTCTTATGAACCGATTGGAGTTTGTGGGGAATGCCTTGTTTATTCCATACTTCCTTATAGGGGTTGGAATGATGATAAATCTACGAGGTTTCACTTCGTGGTATAGCATATATGTTGCCTTGATTATGACGGCTGTGGCAATAGCCTCAAAATGGTTGTCGGCATATGTCATGCAGAAATCGTTCAGAATGACATCTTCTGAGGGGCGTATGCTCTTTGGATTGAGTACTGCAAAGGCTGCGGCAACATTGGCGGTTGTGCTTATAGGTTATGAAATGGGACTTTTTGACAGCACCATTCTTAACGGTGCCATTCTTATGATATTGATATCTTGTACAGTCAGCGCTTTGTTTACCGAAAGAGCCGCAAAAGAGATCGCACTATCCTCTATGAATGACGAGGAGCCTCAAAAAACCGAGAAGTTGCCACAGAAGATATTGGTGTCGGTTTCAAACCCCATGACTGCCGAGTTGTTGGTAAACATGGCCATGGTTATGAAAAACCCCAAAGTAAAGAATCCTCTCTATTTCTTGAATGTTGTAAATGAGGCACGCCATGATAATCCTGCTTCGGCAAAAATCTCAAGCAATCTGTTGACTCATGCATCAAAAATAGCTGCAGCTGCAGATATTCAGGTTGAGACAATAACCCGTTTTTCGATGAACGTGGCAAGTGGAATTATACATACGATGAAGGAGAAGGGTATTTCGGAACTTCTTATAGGTATTCATCACAAAGCAAATATTGCAGACTCTTTCTTTGGTTCAACAGCCGATGCCATATTAAGAGGAACTAACAAAACCATATTTATTGCAAAGAGCATTATTCCTGCCAATACCCTGACTCGAATAATTGTCTATATTCCCGAGAAGGCGGAGTATGAGACAGGTTTTGGAACTTGGGTAAGCAGAGTGGCTAATATGGCGGCGCAATTAGGTTGCAAGACGATTTTTTACGGACATCGCGATACATTGGGACAGATAAAAGGCCGACTTATTCGTGAAAAACGAAACATCCGTGCCGAGTATCACATAATGGATAAATGGAACGATATATTGATGCTTACAGGTGTGGTTTTGGAGGACGACCTTTTTATAATTGTATCTGCGCGTCAGGCATCGGTTTCTTATACCGCCAACCTGGATAAATTGCCATCATTCCTTTCTAAATACTTTGCCAATAATAACCTCGTGATATTATATCCCGAGCAATTTGGAGAGGTGGGTGATGTCACATATTTCAGCGATCCTCTATCAATAACCGTACATCAAAATCACGCATACATAAATCGCATAAAGAAATATCTGACATCTCTTTTTAAATCATCTCGAGCAGGTGAATTATAATAATATTGAATACATGCGAGAACATATAAAATACCTTCTTATACTGCTTATTGTCTCCTCTGTTTTGCCTTTGATGGCACAAACCGGTTTTGGAGGGACTCCACCAAGCTGGAATCTGCAAAAGACAAAGATGAAGTCGGCGAATGAGTTAAAAACTCATGCTATATCAAATCCCTTTACCGTAGAGCAACTTCTCAAAGATGAGGAGGAGAGCAATGATATGCCCGAGAGGGTGGGAATAAACCTTGCAACAAAACTATCTCTTGCCGAGGACGGAGAGTGGTGTCAGTTGCCGTCAGGCGAAAAGATATGCCGTTTGAAGATAGAGTCTTCGGGAGCTTTGGCAATATCTCTTTACTACTCCAAATTTGAGATACCGCAAGGAGCAAAACTATATATCTACAACACCGATCATTCGCATTTATTGGGAGCATATACCTTTGAGACAAACCCCGAAGGAGGGGCCTTTGCAACAGAGTTTGTTGCGGGAGACAACCTTATTTTGGAGTATGTGGCAGCCTCCTTGTCAGATATGCCACAAATTGAGTTGGAGAAGATATGTTATGGCTACAAAAATCTAAAAGTGTCATCCGATGCAAAGTTGAGTTGTATGGTAGATGTTGTGTGTAGCGAGGGGGAGGATTGGATAGATGAGAAGGATGGAGTGGTGAAGATGGTAACCACAATAGGCAACTACTCATATATGTGTACAGCCACACTTTTGAACAATACCGCGGAGGATTTCACTCCATATATTTATACTGCATTTCACTGTTTAGAGGGTGATGGCCATACGGCATCTGCTATTGACTTAAAAAAGACAATCTTCTATTTCAATTACGAAGCAACAGAGTGCGGAAGTGATAATGTAAAGGAGAGCTCATCTCTTGTGGGTTGCAATTTACTTGAAGGAAAAAGTTTGAGTAGCGATGAGGGGTTGGATCAAGCTCTTTTGTTGCTATCTTCCGAAATGCCCAAATCAATCATACCCTATTTTAATGGTTGGGACAGAGGGACAAATCCTCCGCAGACAGGAGTATCTATTCACCATCCTAAGGGTGCGGTAAAGAAAATATCAACATACATCACCCCTGCAGTAAGCGATACTTGGCCCTCGATGTCATCAGGTGGAGTAAATGCTCATTGGGTTGTAAGATTTACCCGTACGGCAAACGGATTTTCTGTAACAGAGGGAGGTTCATCCGGGTCTCCGCTATTTAATCAAGTAAAATTGGTAACCGGGTCATTGACAGGAGGAAATTCCTCTTGTTTAAATACTTTGGGTACAAATTATTATGGAAAGCTTCAACGATTTTGGACTCATGTTTCAAAGTATCTCGACCCTGTGAATAGTGGAGCATATACACTACAAGGCAAGCGAAAGGGCGAGGTCATAGACTCCCCTAAAGGTTTAAATGCAAAACTAACAGATAATGCCACCAAAGTTGAGTTGTCGTGGTTGCCGTTGAGTAATGCACCTACAAATTATGTGGTATATCGTAATGGCATGATAGTGGGGCATCCTGTCTCAAACAATTTTACGGATGAGGGTATATATACAGGAAAGCACACATATCAGGTCTCGGCATATTATGCCGATGTAAAACAGGAGACCGAAAAAAGTAATCAAAGCATAGTTGTTAAGTCTCCCGCGGTAACTCCAGAAATTGAGGAGGTTGTAAGAACTTCTGAAAACAGCATTGCTTTGAATTGGACTCTTCCGCAAAGTGAGCAGACTATATTCTGGGGTACGGGGGAATCCAATTACAGACTGAAGGCAAACACTTCGTATCCTGTCTATTTCGGGCAGATGTGGAGCGATTCTGATTTGTCGGGATTAGCGGGCTATGTGATAAAAAGAGTTGAAACAACCTGTTTGGCAAATGTAAATTACACCCTCTATATCAGGCAGGGAACAAACATATACACACAATCCATCCCAATTTACTCGGTTGACAAAAAGGTGTCGATAACTCTTGATAAGGAGTTTGTGGTAAACGACAAAGCCCCTCTGTATTGCACATTAAGGGTTAATAGTGGTAATGGCTACTTGGTGGCAACGGATAGTGATAAAATAGTGGAAGGAAAGGGGAATATAGTCTCTACCGATGGGTACGAATGGCATAGCTTGGATACAAAGGGTAATATTGCCATTAAGGTCATACTCTCTCCTCCTTCTGAAGGATATAGGGGAGTTGAGACGGTCAGTGAGTTTGGCGATATGTCAGTCTATTCTTCCGTACCTGTTGCATATGTGCGTCCGGAGAGATACAGACTCTACCGCAATGAAGAACTATTGGCAACCTTGTCGGGTTTGACAAGTAAGCATATCGACCGAAACCTCATCAAAGGAACAACCTACGAATACCGCTTGGAGGCAGAGTATAAGGATGGAGAGATTTGCTCAAGTATGCCGTATTCATTCCATTTAAGTGATAAGGGTTTCTCTTCGCAGATAGAGGAGGTTGTGGTTAACGGAGTAAAACTAAATGAAGAACGAGGAGGAAAATTTATCTATTCGGCTTCCTGTTCAAACGATATTGCCGAGGTTGTTGTTACAGCTAATAATAACGGAGTGATTGTTATAAATGGGGTAGAGAGTAATGAATATGTTGAGGATATATCGCATGGAGGTAAGTATATATTGCCCATTACCGTAATTTCGGAGAGCGGAGAGAGTCGAAACGAGTATGAATTGGCTATGTATAAGCTCTCTTCGGAGATATTGGTAAGGCGTTGGGATGATGTACTTGCCGTAAATAACAATCCCGATAATAATGGAGCAATGAACTTTGTCGAATACACTTGGTATCTCAATGGAGAGGAGTTGGAGGGTAACGAACCCTACATAACAATCCCGAGCGGAGTTGATACCAACGACTTTATTTCTGTAAAGGTTGTTACGGAAGAGGGGGTAGAGTTGAGAAGTTGTGATATGAACTTCGATGTAATCGATAGCAGTATATTGATATATCCGAACATTGTTGAACGAGGAGAGAAGATTACGTTAAATATAACAGCTCCTCAGTCAATAACAGTATCAGCAACACTTTCTCATCTGTCGGGTCAGATTCAACCCTTAAATCTTATTTTGGGAGATAATATAATAACGGCTCCGCAGGTGTCAGGTACATATATAATCAATGTTGTTCTCTCAAGCGGAACAGCAAAGAGTCTGAAATTTATTGTTAGATAATATGAAAAGGTTATTTACATATATCGCGATTCTTATGCTCTCTGTTTCTGGGAGTGTAGCCCAAAATATTCGCAATAATATTACCTTGGAATTGACAGGTGGAGCATCGGCCTTTAACTACAAAGTCAATTTAGGTGATTATAGAGTTATGGCAGGAACTTCTGCTGCAATAAAATATCAATATAACATCGATTGGAATTGGAGTGTTGGAATTGGTGGAGAGTTAAAATTGTACCAATCCTCTCTAAGGTTCGACAGCTACTCGGATTCATACCAGACCGAGGCAAATTCGTTAATGTCGGGCAATGCCGATGTGATGACATTTTCTTACGCTTATAAAAACCTCGAGGAGCGTCAAAGAGCTCTCTATGTAAACGTTCCAATATATGCCCAATATAAGTTTGATAGTGGCTTTTATATAAGGGCAGGAGCCAAGTTCGGTGTTCCGGTGAAAGCGCGAAGCGAAATATATTTTGAGGAGCTTACAACCAAGGGATATTTCCCTCTTGAAAATATAACATACTCCAACTTGCCACAACATGGTTTCGGGGCATACTACAATACAGAGGTTGACAAGAAATACAAAATGGAGTTTAACACTTCGCTTTGTGCTGAATTGGGTTGGACATGGGAATGGAGCGAACAATATGTACTATACCTTGGTCTTCATGGCGAGTATGGATTTGGTCCGCTCTATAAACGTTCTGAATTGGCTCCCCAATTGCAATATAGAGGAGGAGAATTCGATTATACCCCGATATGGAACGCAAATGTGCAGAATGGCAATGAGAGAACGGCTGTAACAGGAGATAAGATAAGGACTTTTGCAATAGGTTTGTTGGTTCGCTATTCATTTGGTTTCTAATATGTAAACTCATACTTCAATGTAAAATTACACATGCTTCAAAAATGTAGTATGTGAATATAGATATAAGACAGAAAAGGTGTTGGTTTTTGTTAAAAAACGACACCTTTTTTCTTGCTATTTTGTAATAAAATAACTATCTTTGTATTTGTGTGTATTGTCCCTTATGTAAGGGATGAGTCATAGACGTTAAACATGGCTTTAGGCTGTGTGTTCAGAGTAAAAAACTAAAAAAAATATATAAAATGTCAGAGGAAAAATTTGATAACAACGAAAGCTATTCGGCGAGCAGTATTCAAGTGCTTGAAGGATTGGAGGCTGTGCGTAAGCGCCCTGCAATGTATATCGGAGATATAAGCATAAAGGGATTGCACCACCTTGTTTATGAGGTAGTGGACAACTCAATTGATGAGGCTCTTGCCGGATATGCAAACAACATATATGTAACAATTAACGAGGACAACTCTATTACAGTAGAGGATGACGGACGTGGTATCCCTGTTGATATGCACGAGAAAGAGGGTAAATCGGCTCTTGAAGTTGTATTGACAGTGTTGCACGCCGGAGGTAAATTTAACAAAGACTCTTATAAAGTGTCAGGAGGTTTGCACGGTGTGGGTGTATCGTGTGTGAACGCGCTATCATCATACTTGCGTGCAGAGGTTCATCGTAACGGAAAAATCCATGTCCAAGAGTATTCTAAAGGACATCCCCAAACAGAGGTGAAAGTTGTTGGAGATACTGATAGAACAGGTACTATTGTGACATTCTTGCCCGATGATACAATCTTTACCGAGACAGTATATCAATTCCAAACATTGTCTGGTCGTTTGAGAGACTTGGCATTCCTTAACGCCGGAATACATTTGACATTGACCGACAAACGCGTTAAAGATTCAGAGGGAAATCCTGCTCCTCACAGCGAACACTACTACTCGGCAGAGGGATTGAAAGAGTTTGTTAAATATGTTGACAGTTCAAAAGAGCACCTTTTTGAAGATATAATCCACATCAGCACAGAGCGTCAAGGAGTACCTGTAGAAGTGGCTATGACATATAACACTTCTTATAACGAAAACCTATTCTCTTATGTAAATAACATCAATACAATAGAGGGAGGAACACACGTTGCAGGATTCCGCCGTGCATTGACTCGTACACTTAAGAAATATGCCGAAGATTCAAAAATGTTGGATAAGGTAAAAGTGGAAATCAGTGCAGAGGACTTCCGTGAGGGATTGACAGCTGTAATCTCTGTTAAGGTAATGGAGCCCCAATTCGAGGGACAAACAAAAACAAAACTTGGAAACAGTGAGGTTTCGGGAGCAGTTGAGGTTGCTGTAGCGGAGGCATTGGGTAACTTCTTGGAGGAGAATCCAAAACAAGCAAAAATGATTGTGGATAAAGTTGTTCTTGCCGCAACAGCACGTCATGCAGCGCGTCACGCAAGAGAGATGGTGCAACGTAAATCGCCACTTTCAGGAGGAGGTTTGCCGGGTAAATTGGCTGACTGTTCAAAACGCGACCCTGAACTTTGTGAGATATTTCTTGTCGAGGGAGACTCTGCGGGTGGTACTGCAAAGAGCGGACGCGACAGAAACTTCCAAGCAATTTTGCCTTTGCGCGGTAAAATTTTGAACGTTGAGAAGGCAATGCACCACAAAGTATTGGAGAGTCAAGAGATTCGCAACATATACACTGCGCTTGGAGTGACAATTGGAACTGAGGAGGACTCAAAAGAGGCAAACATCAGTAAATTGCGTTATCACAAGATTATAATCATGACCGATGCCGACGTTGACGGTAGCCACATTGCAACATTGATTATGACCTTCTTCTTCCGCCATATGCGTCCTTTGATTGAGAACGGATACTTGTATATTGCCACACCTCCACTATACTTGTGTAAAGCAAAAGGAGGAAAAGCTCAAGAGTATTGCTGGAACGAGTATCAACGTGAGCAATTCTCAATGAAATATAACGGAGATATTACCACTCAACGTTACAAAGGTCTTGGAGAGATGGATGCGACACAACTTTGGGAGACAACAATGGATCCCGAAAACCGTACACTTCGCCAAGTAACAATTGAGAACGCCGCTGAGGCTGATAGAATCTTCTCAATGTTGATGGGAGAGGATGTTCCACCTCGTAAAGAGTTTATCGAGCAAAATGCAACATACGCAAATATCGATGCATAATTCAAACAACATATAACGAGAAAAGGCGATGTGTCATAATTGACAAACTACTGTGTTGTTTTCAATATTAGGGCTCAGTCATGTACATATGTACACTCCTTTCGCTCTAAATTTCAACGCCTTGTATTTTATCAATTCTTACAAATCTTAAGAGGCTGTGTCAAAATTTGCATTTTGACACAGCCTCTTAAGATTTACATTGATTTAAGTTTACTTTACAAACTCGAATTTATCTACATCAAATAGTCCGCTTGCGGTTAATTTGAGCGCAGGTATTACGGGCAATGACATAAATGCCAAAGTCATAAGTGGAGATGTTAGTGGGCATCCCAATTCCTTAATCTTATTATGTAGAACAAGGTACTCTTCCGAAACCTCATCAATAGAACCGTTTGACATCAGTCCTCCGACAGGAAGAGGTAGGGTGTATATCTGTTTTCCGTCCCAAACAGCCATACCTCCCTTCATCTCAACAATAGCATCCACAACCTTTGCAATAGACTCATCATCATATCCTGCCACGGTTATATTGTGGCTGTCGTGACCTACGGTCGAACCAAATGCTCCGTGTCTTAAATTCAGTCCCTCTATAAGAGCAGAGGCTGGTTTTGCTCCCTTATGATATCTGTTATAGCAGATTATTTTGTTTAATCTCTCAGAGACATCATTTATGGTCAGGTGTCTTGTGTATAGTGAGTCCTGTACAATACCTATAATGTGATTAAAGTCAGGTTCGGGTATATCAGAAGCCGTTATGCTCTCTGCTTCAAAATTGTTTACACTATCCTCAATATGTGAGTATTCAAGGTGTGATACCTCTTCTCCTTTAATATATGAAGCCTCAACCTCGAAATCCGATAGGTTGTTTACTATTATGAAGTCTGCATCATCGCCCTCTCTTAACACTCCGAGTGGAAGATTGTAGTGTTCTACGGCATTGAGTGTTGCGGCTCTCAATACATTATATATATTGCATCCCTCTTTTACTGCCTCTTTAACCATTCTGTTGATATATCCCTTCTTCAAGTCGTAAGCTTTGTAGTCGTCGGTACATAGCAGAACAGATTTAGGGTATTTGTCTATAAGAGGTATAAATGTGTCTAGTGATTTTGCCGAGCTTCCTTCGCGGATTTGTATCATCATTCCTGTGGCAATTTTTGCCTCCGCCCCTTTGATTGAAGTCTCTTCATGGTCGGTGGAGATGCCCATTCCGACGTAGTGTTTAAGTGCTTCACCCGATAATCCGGGGGCATGTCCGTCAATAGGTTTGCCGGCACTCTTTGCCGCTTCCAATTTAGCTATAACCTCGCGGTTTTTATACAGAACTCCGGGAACATTCATCATTTCGCTCAATCCAATGTATTTGTCGCTTTTGATTAGTTCACTTGTGGTTGCAGCATCAATCACTCCTCCTGCAATCTCAAAATCAACAGCAGGTACGCACGAGGGTAGAGTGTAGAATATTTTCATTGGGCTCTTTTCGGCACACTTGCACATAAAATCCAACCCATCCTTACCGCAAACGTTGGCAATCTCATGAGGGTCGCTTACCGATGCCAATGTGCCATGTTTTAATGCGTTGCGCCCAAATTCAATGGGGTTAAGCATAGAGCTTTCAATATGGCAATGTGAGTCTACAAAGCCGGGCATAATATATTTTTCGTTGCCATTTAGTTCGCTTTCATCTATTCTTTTTATAGATGCTATTTTATCCCCTGCTATTTCTATTTCGGCGGGGTATATCTCCTCTTTAACAATATCAACAAGTTTTCCTTTAACAGAGAATTCCATATTCTTTTTGAATTGAAAAGGGGTTGCCGATAGTATATAAAGACAACCCCTCTTATATTAATTATCCTATTATCGTATAGGGTGATACTCAACAAATGCCTCAATAGCCTCGTACGAAGCCAAGCCTAATTTAGAATATAGTTCGGCAGTTGCTTTGTTTCTGTCCTCGGCACGTTGCCAGAACAAACGCTCGTCGTTTCCAAGGAATGGAGCATTCTCCATTTGAGATTGGTGTTTAAGAATTGAGTTGCGTTTTTGACGAAGTTCCTCGGGGCTGATAGGCACTGCCATTTCAATATAGTCAATATCCCATTCTGCCCAAGCACCGCGGTACATCCATACTTTACAGTTCTTCATCCACTCTTCGTCTTTAACCTCGTCAATAGCGGCTAAAACTGCATCCAAACAAACTCGGTGGGTTCCGTGTGGGTCTGCAAGGTCTCCTGCCACGAACATTTGATCGGGTTTTACGTCAAGAAGAAGCTTTTTGACGATGTCAACGTCGGCTCTGCCTAATGTTCCTTTTTTGATTGTTCCTGTTTCGTAGAAAGGAAGTGCAAGGAAGTGAACATTTTCAGGCTTAACACCAACATAAGAGCATGCAGTACGAGCCTCTGCTCTACGAATCATGCCTTTCATGTAGCGAGCCTCAGGAATATCTATATCTCCATCTTTCTTAGCAGCAACAGCAGCTGTGATGGCATCAAGACGTTCTTTGATTCCCGGTGTCGCAAACTCAAACTCTTCTGCAATACTGTTCATAAGCAAAACGTAGCGCATCATATCTTCATCGCCAACGGCAATATTACCAGATGTCTCGTATGCAACGTGAACGTTATGTTTTTGGTTTACCAAACGTTGAAGAGTTCCTCCCATAGAGATAACATCGTCATCGGGGTGAGGGCTGAATACGATAACCTTTTTGGGATATGGTTTTGCACGCTCGGGACGATAAGTGTCGTCAGTGTCGGGTTTACCTCCGGGCCATCCTGTAATGGTGTGTTGCAAATCGTTGAAGATTTTTATGTTAACTTCGTACGCCGATTTGTATAGAGCAAGCAATTCGCTCAATCCGTGGTCGTTATAATCTTTATTTGTAAGTTTTAGAATAGGTTTGTTTGTTTCGTTGCACAACCAAACAATGGCTCTGCGGATAAGTTGGTCGTTCCATTCGCATGATGAAACCAACCAAGGTTTACTTATGCGTGTAAGTTTTTCAGCAGCAGCAAGGTCAACAACAAAACGTGCACGTTTCACGGTTTGTAAGAAACTTGCAGGAACAGCATCCGAAACAGCTCCTTCAACCGCGTTTTTAAGGCTCGATGCAACCTCTTCGCCCCATGCTACAACAAAAGTTTCTTTTGCATTCAATAGAGTAGAGACTCCCATTGTTATCGCACTTGTAATGCGTTTGTCGTTAGTTTGGAACACTCTTGATACAAGATTTTGAGATTCGTTGCTCAATAGCATCAAACGAGTGGTAGAACTCAATTGAGAACCCGGTTCATTAAAAGAGAGTGCACCTGCTTGTCCAAGTTCAAGAAGAGTAATATCCAATCCGCCAAATTTGGCGATAGTCTCTTCATATTGTTTGCAATATTCAAATACGTTATCGCCTGTTTTAGGTGTAAACACATTTTCCGGATTAATATCGACTTTGTCGATAAAGTTCTCTTTTAGTACACTTAATGTGCTTTTCTCACCTTCAACTGCAGAATAGAAGTCGCTGACATTGAATATAACGGTATTTGCAAAACTAAATCCGTTGGCTTTGTGCATCTCAACCAATTCGTTGTAGACCGAGTGGGTTCCTAATCCCCAACCCAAAGCCATAACGCATTTGCGATTTTCGCTATTACATTTTTCGATAATCGCCGCAATTTTTTTTGCTACATGAGCAGCACCGCCTTCAGCGCTCTCAAACACCTCTGTAAAAACTTTCTCAAATCGAGATAAAGCAGTAAGCTCTATGACATTATCCGGAGCATAATATCTTTTGGGAACTCTGTCTAATTTAATTTGAGAGCTCAAATTAGTTTTCATAATTCTTTCAATATTTAGTTAGAAAATTTTTTTCAAAAAAATATCATATGCAATTAGCAAAGTTATACGTTAAAAAAAGGAATTCAAAACTTTTTCGTGTAAAATTTGATGTACAATTGTAAAAAATGTAAAACTTGAAAATTTGGCTCAAAATTCATAAAATAGTGCTATAAATATCCCTCTCTTTATAATTTTAATTTATACCTTTGTACTTTAAGTGGCAAAGTGTGCTTTTGTGTAAGAGAATGCTCATGTTTGCTTCAGTTAATTTAGGATAAACTATTTAAAAAACAACCATAAAAAATTAAACGATTATGAGACTTATTATTCAACCCGATTACGAGAACGTATCACGTTGGGCTGCAAACTATGTAGCATCTCGTATCAATGCATTTAACCCCACAGCGGAGAAACCATTTATTTTAGGATTGCCAACAGGATCATCACCTCTTGGAATGTATAAAGCTCTTATTGAGTTGAACAAAAAAGGTGTTGTGTCGTTCAAAAACGTAATCACATTCAATATGGATGAGTATATAGGTCTTCCTAAAGAGCATCCACAAAGCTACCACTCATTCATGTGGAACAACTTCTTCAACCACATCGATATCAATCCTGAGAATGTAAACATTCTTAACGGAAATGCAGAGGATCCTGAAGCAGAGTGCAAAGCTTACGAGGAGAAAATTGCAAAATTGGGAGGTATTGATTTGTTCTTGGGAGGTATCGGCCCCGACGGACATATCGCATTCAACGAGCCAGGTTCTTCTTTGACATCACGCACAAGAATCAAAACCCTTACAACAGATACAATCATTGCAAACTCACGTTTCTTTGAGAACGACGTAAACAAAGTTCCCAAAACAGCGTTGACTGTAGGTGTAGGTACAATCATGTCTGCAAAAAGCGTATTGATTATTGTGAACGGACACAACAAAGCTCGCGCTCTTAAACATGGAGTAGAGGGTAGTGTATCTCAAATGTGGACAATCAGTGCATTGCAACAACACGAGAAGAGCATTATCGTTTGTGACGAAGATGCAACAGCTGAATTGACAGTTGGTACATACAAATATTTCAAAGATATTGAAAAAGAGAACTTAAATCCCGATTCATTGCTATAATCGCAAGGCAATAGGCAAAGGATTTATTTGATTCTGATTGATGAGGAAAAAAATTTTAATTACCGGAGCCGGTGGATTTATAGGCAGTTATTTGGTTGAAGAGGCCCTCAATAGAGGATTTGAGGTTTATGCAGGTGTGCGCTCTTCAACAAGTCTCGAATATTTGCAGGACGAAAGAATTAACTTTATAACATTCGATTTTGCAAATAGAGAGAAACTTGCAGAGGAGATAAACGAGTTTGTCAAGACAAACGGTAAGTGGGACTATATTGTTCACAACATGGGTGTGACAAAGGCTTTGAACCATTCAATGTTTGACAAGATAAACTATGCTTATTTACGAATATTCGTAGATACTCTTATCTCAACGGGGAATGTTCCGGAGAAGTTTATATATATGAGCAGTTTGAGCGCATGGCGTTCAGATACAAAAGAGCTTTATGATATCAACGACAAGGAACATCCATATCCATCATCGGCGTATGGAAGAAGCAAATTCAGGGGTGAACTCTATTTGCGTTCTCTAAAAGGTTTTCCTTTTGTTGCGTTGCGTCCCACAGGGGTGTATGGGCCAAGAGAGAGGGACTATTTCGAGATGGTAAAACTTATCAAGAAAGGATTGGATATAACAGTGGGGTTTGAACCTCAATATCTTACATTTATTTATGTAAAAGATTTGGTAAAAGCAGTATTCCTCGCCCTCGAAAAAGGACGAGATGGCGAGGGATACTTCCTTACCGATGGAGTAGAGTGTTATACACAAAAAGATTTTGGACGGTTGGTGGCAAATGCACTTGGCAAAAAGATGTTATTGCCAATAACAGTGCCACTTGGGCTGTGTGAATTAGTGTGTAATCTATCCGAAAAATTTGCGAGTAGCAAGAAAATACCTGTATTAAACAGGGATAAATATCAAATACTAAAACAACGAAATTGGACCTGCGACACGTCAAAAGCCAAAAACGATCTTGGATACGTTGCAGATTATGACCTTGAAAAGGGCGTGAACGAATGTATAGCGTGGTATAAAGAGAATGGTTGGCTAAAGTAATCATATAATGGTTACGCAAGGTTGCCGCATAAAATATGCGATATGGTTTACAAATATGATTTTTTGGTGATAGGTTCCGGAATAGCCGGAATGAGTTTTGCCTTAAAAGTAGCAGAAAAAGGCAGGGTAGGAATAATATGTAAAACAGGGATTTCGGAGGCAAATACCTTTTATGCACAGGGAGGAATAGCATCAGTAACCAAGCCCACCGATAACTTTGAGAAACATATTGAAGATACACTTATTTGCGGCGGAGGGCTGTGTAACAGAGATGCCGTTGAGAAAGTTGTGAGAGAAGCTCCCGCTCAAATTGAGGAGTTGGTAAATTGGGGTGTAAATTTTGACCGAGACGAGAAGGGTCGTTTCGACCTTCATCGAGAGGGAGGACACTCCGAATTTCGTATTTTACACCATAGAGACAATACGGGGCAGGAAATACAGGATAGTTTGATAAGGGCTATAAAACGTCATCCAAAAATAGAACTGTTCGAGAATAATTTTGCTGTGGAACTTATTACTCAACACCATCTTGGCGTTGAGGTGACACGTCAAACTCCCGATATAACATGCTATGGAGTATATGTTCTAAATCAAGAGACAAACAGAGTAGATACTTTCCTATCAAAAACCACAATCATTGCAACAGGAGGTGTGGGTAATGTCTATAAAACCACAACCAATCCAACGGTGGCAACAGGCGATGGCATAGCAATGGTGTATCGAGCAAAAGGAGAGGTTAGTGATATGGAGTTTATCCAATTTCACCCAACAGCTCTATACAATCCGGGAGAGCGTCCAAGCTTTTTGATAACCGAGGCAATGCGCGGTTATGGAGGAGTGTTGCGAACAAAAGATGGCAAGGAGTTTATGCAGAAGTATGACGAGCGTAAATCTCTTGCACCTCGCGACATTGTGGCTCGTGCCATAGACAATGAAATGAAAACTCGAGGAGATGAGTGCGTATATCTCGATGTAACCCATAAGGATGCAGAGGAGACAAAATCTCACTTCCCAAATATATACAGCAAGTGTCTGTCGTTAGGAATAGACATAACAAAAGATTACATACCGGTAGCTCCGGCCGCACACTATCTATGTGGGGGAATAAAAGTTGATTTGAATGCGTGTTCTTCAATAAAGAATCTATATGCCTTTGGAGAGTGTGCTTGTACAGGATTGCATGGCGGTAATCGCTTGGCTTCTAACTCATTGATTGAGGCTGTTGTTTATGCCGATGCTGCAGCAAAACACGCTGTGGAGGCAATAAAAGATATAGAACTTCGCGAGGATATCCCTGCATGGAACGACGAAGGAACAACTCAACCCGAGGAGATGGTCTTGATAACACAAAGTCTGCGAGAGGTTGAACAGTTGATGTCGGCATACGTAGGAATTGTGCGTTCCGATTTGCGTTTGCAACGAGCATTGGACAGGCTGAATATACTCTATAAAGAGACCGAAAATCTCTTCCAACGTTCGGTTGTTACAAGTCAGATATGCGAGTTACGTAATAAAATAAATGTTGGCTATCTGATTATAAAACAAGCCATGGCACGCAAGGAGAGTGTGGGATTGCACTACACAATAGATTATCCGCCTAAAAACTAAAGTAACAGTATAATCCAACATAAAAAACGTTTCGGCTTACTTGGGAGAATCGAGTAGGTCGAAATTGTTTATATAGAGATATTTTAATAAAATAAATAAGCTGGTTTTCATTAAAAATTTGTATCTTCGCAGATACGCTAAATTATACTCGAATATGGCAGAAGATATAGAACTTAAGAAGCAAGAGGTAAATTACGATGGTGAAGATATAAAAACTCTCGATTGGAAAGAGCATATACGTCTTCGCCCTGGTATGTATATCGGAAAATTAGGAGATGGTTCACATGCCGATGATGGAATATATGTACTCCTAAAAGAGGTGATGGACAATGCCATAGATGAGTATATGATGGGCTTTGGTTCTCAAGTGGAGGTGAACATCTCCGAGAATAGCGTGGAGGTTCGCGACTATGGTCGAGGAGTTCCTCTTGATAAGGTTAAGGATGTGTCATCAAAGATGAACACAGGAGCAAAGTACGACTCTAAAGCCTTCAAAAAATCAGTTGGATTGAATGGCGTGGGTATCAAGGCGGTTAATGCTTTGTCAACAAATTTCAGAATAGTGGCATTCCGCGATGGACAATGCAAAGAGGTTGTATACGAAAAAGGTTCTGTGGTTCTTGATGCTCCTATTACTGAAACAAACGAGAAGAACGGAACATTGGTTCAGTTTACCCCCGATAACGACGCAAAGATATTTGCGAACTACTCATTTAACGAGGAGTATGTTGAGAACCTTCTTAAGAACTACTCATATCTGAACAGTGGCTTATCTATATTCTTCAATGGACGCAAGTTCTATTCAAGAGGAGGATTATTGGACCTTTTGAACGATAAGATGACTGCAGATCCACTATACCCTATAATTCACCTAAAGGGAGACGATATAGAGGTTGTTTTGACACACTGCGACCAATATGGAGAGGAGTATTACTCATTTGTAAATGGGCAACATACAACACAAGGAGGAACACACCTTTCGGCATTTCGCGAGGCTGCAACACGCACAATAAAAGAGTTCTTCAATAAAAACTTCGAGTTCTCAGATATCCGAAACGGAATGGTTGCTGCGGTAAGCATCAAGGTTGAGGAGCCTGTATTTGAGTCACAAACAAAAACCAAGTTGGGTTCAAAAGATATGGGGCCCGATGGACCTACAATAGGAAAGTTCTTAAATGACTTTTTAAAGAAAGAGTTGGATAACTATCTTCACCGTCAACCCGAAACAGCAGAACTCATGTTGAAGAAGGTTCAGGAGTCGGAGAAGGAGCGTAAAGCCATCGCAGGAGTAACCAAACTTGCGCGAGAGCGTTCAAAAAAGGCAAATCTGCATAATAAAAAATTGCGAGATTGCCGTATTCACTTAAGCGATGCCAAAGGTGAAGACAGAGATAAATCAACTCTCTTTATTACTGAGGGAGACTCAGCTTCGGGTTCAATTACAAAGAGCCGTAATGCAGAGACACAAGCTGTCTTCAGTTTACGAGGAAAACCTCTAAACTCATACGGTTTAACCAGAAAAGTAGTGTATGAGAATGAGGAGTTTAACCTGTTGCAAGCCGCGCTTGATATTGAGGAGGGACTTGAAGGATTGCGTTATAACCGAATAGTGATAGCAACCGATGCCGACGTTGACGGAATGCACATAAGAATGTTGTTGTTGACCTTCTTCCTACAATTCTTTCCCGAGCTTGTAAAGAAAGGACATGTGTATATATTGCAAACCCCGTTGTTCCGCGTGCGTAACAAAAAAGAGACATACTATTGCTATACCGAAGAGGAGCGATTGGCGGCAATAGAGAAGGTTGGAGCACATCCCGAGATAACCCGATTCAAAGGACTTGGCGAGATTTCTGCTTCGGAGTTTGCCAACTTCATAGGCCCCGATATGAGACTCGACCCTGTTTCGTTAAACAAACAAGACTCTGTATCGGGAATGTTGGAGTTCTATATGGGTAAAAACACAATGGAGCGTCAAAACTTTATTATAGATAATTTGGTGACCGATGAAGAACTCTCGTAAAACACTACTATTTCCCGGCAGTTTCGACCCCTTTACCATAGGACACAAATGGGTTGTTGATAAGGCACTTGCTATTGCTGACAGAGTTGTAATTGCAATAGGGGTGAATGAGAATAAAAAGAGAACCTTTGCCATAGAGGAGGTTGAGGTTGCGATAAAAAATGTATATGCCGAAAACCCGCAAGTAGAGGTTGTTACATATTCAGGTCTGACTGTTGATATTGCAAAAGAGGTTGGAGCCGATGCAATAGTGAGAGGTGTGCGTTCGACAATAGATTTTGAGTATGAGAAGAATATTGCCGATATAAACAGAGAGCTATCGGGAGTTGAAACAATACTGTTGTTTACACATCCAACCCTTTCACATATAAGTTCATCGATGGTTCGAGAATTAAACCATTTCGGACACGATGTATCTAAATATATACCATAACAAAAAATATGAAAAAGATACTGTTTCCCATATTAATGCTATTTATAGCACAAGGTTTGTATGCACAATTGAATCAAACCGAAGGTTCGAAAAAACTATCGTTGGTAAACTATGCGATAAATCACCTCTATGTTGATACTGTTACCGAATCTCGAATAGTTGAGGCGGGAATACGCGCAATGTTGGAGGAGTTAGACCCCCATTCGGCATATCTTACAGCCGAAGAGGTGCAGGAGAGCAACGAGGAGTTAAATGGAAACTTCGATGGAGTTGGCATACAATTCATGATGCAAAAAGATACTTGTTATGTAATACAGACAATAGCAGGAGGACCTTGTGAAAAGGTGGGGATATTGGCAGGAGACAGAATAATATTCATAAACGATACAGTGGTTGCCGGAGTAAAGATGACTGCAAACGATATAAAAAAACGTTTGCGTGGATTACGTGGAACAACCGTAGATGTATTGGTTAAACGTAGTGGGCAACAAGGACTGTTGCCATTTCGTATAACACGTGACCAAATACCTGTTCATAGTGTTGATGCTGCTTATATGGTTGCAAAAAATACGGGATATGTAAAATTGAGCAGGTTTGCAGCCACAACATTCGATGAATTTGTTGAGGCAATAGTTCCAATGATAAGATTGAACCGCATGAAGAATCTTATAATCGACCTTCAAGGAAATGGCGGAGGATATCTTTCTGCAGCGGTAGGGTTGTGTAATATGTTGTTGGACGAAGGCAATCTTATCGTATATACCCAAGGACGCACATCACCTCGTCAAGAGGAGCGTAGTGGCGAAAAGGGAGTATTCCGTGATGGTAAACTTGTAATTCTTGTCGATGAGTATTCGGCTTCGGCTTCAGAGATTTTATCAGGTGCAGTACAAGATTGGGACAGAGGAGTGATTGTAGGACGTCGCACCTTTGGAAAAGGTTTGGTGCAACGTCCATTGCAAATGCCCGATGGCTCAATGTTGCGTTTAACAGTTGCACACTACTACACACCAACAGGTCGTTCAATACAACGTCCATACGTTAAGGGTAATAATAATGCATACCGTAACGATATTGTAGAGCGATATAAACGTGGAGAGATGATAAGTGCGGATAGCATCCACTTTATGGACTCGTTAAAATATACCACTCTTAAAAATCACAGAACGGTATTTGGCGGAGGTGGAATAATGCCCGACTGTTTTATTCCGCTTGATACAACAAATTTCTCGCCATATCACAGAAACATTGTTGCTAAGGGTATAATGCCACAATTGGCAGCTGAGTACTCAGAGAAGAATAAAAATGAGATACTATCTCAATACCGACGTGAGCAAAACTTTGTGGATGAGTATCAAGTGAGCGACTCGTTGATGTTACAACTTGTTAATTTGGCAACTAAAGAGGGTGTAGAGTACAAAGCTGACGAGTATGAGCTCTCAAAAGATTTGATGAGTTTGCAGATGAAGGCTCTTATAGCCCGAGATTTATACGAACAATCGTCGTACTATAAAGTGATTAACACAGAAGCAAACGAAGCCCTCAAAAGAGCATTGGAGATAATTGCCAATGATGAGGAGTACAATACTTTGTTGGGGAACGATGCTAAAAAGTAGATTTGTATCTCTTATTTAACAATTATCTTATCTCAAAAGTAGTGATAACAGGGTAGTGGTCTGAAACCTTTATGCTTTTATCAATTTTTGTATTCAAAGGATTCAGACCATTTCCATATAGGATATGGTCTATTCTGAATAGAAACTTATCTGCGTGGTAAGTAATATCAGGTCCAAAGCAGTTCTCTACATAAGCATCGTTTAAAATTCCCTTTATCTTATCATATACATATGATTGTTGGGTGTCGTTAAAATCGCCGCACACAATAATGTAATCGGCAATATCCTTGATGTAGTCGGCAATAACGTCAGCTTGCTTTGCTCTTCTTTTAGATGCGTTTGCGAGTTTCCAAACAATCTGACGCTTAACATCTCCCATAAGAGAATCCGATTCAGACAAGTGGGTAGCGACGTAGTTAAACAGACCCCTGTCATCCGAAGAGAATCTGTTTGACTCTAAGTGGTTAACCACAACTTTTATAATTTTCCCCTTAACATCTATACTATACATTATAGAGCCATTTGTGTTTTTGGGATATATAATCGGAGTAGCTTCAACAATCGGGTATTTCGACAAGCATGCCAATCCCGATTCGTAGTATCTGTTGTTGCTCAAGAAAATCTTTTTATAAGGATATTGCTCTTTTAATGCCCTTTCTACATCTCTTTCTTTAAGAGAATTTTTCGATTTCCCAATGGCATATTCCTGTAGGCAGACAATATCGGCATCCACCTCTTTGATGTACTCTATAATAGGGTTTGGGTCATCCTTCGTATGTCTATGCATTTTATTAAGACTGCATGTGTTGTACGACATTACCGTCACTTTCTCACCACCATTATATTCGTTATCTTTAAAGTTCATTGGGCAGTAGCGGTATGTAGCGTTCCACGTAAGAGCAATTGCCACTATAGAGATAAAAGCAATTTTACTCTTTTGAACAGCCCAGAAGATAAGAATGGCAATATTTAGCCATACCAATACATGGAATGCCAAAGAGAGGTATACAGCATAGTGAATAACGTTAGGCGATATATGGTTGCTGTATGCCGACAGAATTAGCATGACCCCGATAAAAGAGGTTATGATAATACCCAAGTAGCTATATATGAGTTTTAAGAATTTCAATTTGTACCACTAATTAAAAGTAAGGACCACCACCTATACCCTTTTTCCTCCAATAAAGGATAAGTATAAGTCCAAACAACATACCTCCGAGGTGAGCAAAGTGAGCCACATTGTCTCCTGCAGCACCTGCAACACCAAAGAATAGTTCCACAATACCATAGAAAGCAACAAAATATTTGGCTTTAATAGGAATAGGAACAAACATTAAGAACATCTCTGCATTTGGGAATAACATACCAAATGCGAGCAAAATGCCAAAAACAGCACCCGAAGCACCAACTGTGTTAAGGAGTGATGCGTAGTATTCGATAGGAATATTTACGATTGCACCGTTGATAGTCTCTGCAGGAATGTTTGTTTCTCCCACCATTGACAAAAACCATACAAGCTCCTGAATAAGACCTGCGCCAATACCTGTGGTAAGGTAGTAGAACAAGAATCTTTTAGCTCCCCATACCATCTCCAAAGTTCGACCAAAGATAAAGACCGAAAACATATTAAAGAACACGTGCCCAATAGAATTGGGGTCGTGCATAAACATGTAAGAGAAGAGTTGGGCTGCATTGAAACCGTCAGAGGTTATATAGTGAAGTCCCAAATAATCAGTTAAGTCTATGTCGAATTTATTTCGTAATACAAAAGTTGCCAACCAGAACAAAAAATTGATAATAATCAAGTTCTTTGTTACGGGAGGGATAGAAGAAAAGAAAGAATTTCCTTTGAACATATTATATATAAATTATAAATCAAGTCGCAAAAGTAACTAATTTTTTGCTTATAACGTAAAAGCCGATATTATCATAGTGAAAAAAAAGAAAATTTTTTTTAAAAAACAGCACTTAAAACATTGCTAATTAATTTTATATATCTATATTTGCAATTGTTAAAGGAGAAATAATACTCCAAAATATAAATAATTATTTTTAAAAAGTAAAGCTTTATGAACAAATCAGAATTAATCAACGCTATTGCTGAGAAAGCAGGCTTGTCAAAAGCAGATGCTAAAAAAGCATTAGAGGCATTCACTGGTGCTGTAGAAGAGGCATTGGTTGCAGGTGACAAAGTTGCTTTGGTAGGTTTCGGAACATTCTCAATCAACGAAAAAGGAGAGAGAACAGGTATCAATCCTAAAACTAAAGAGGCTATCACAATCGCTGCTAAAAAAGTAGTTAAATTCAAAGCCGGTGCTGAACTTGCTGACAAAGTAAAATAATTAAGCATTAGCATTAATCAAACAAAGAGGGTGACTAAAAAGTGATTTTTTAGCCACTCTCTTTTTATTCAATAATCCCGCCCATTGTTTCCGTAAAAAGTTTTGTCAAAGATAAGTCGTATTGATTTTCTTATAATTTTTAATTTTTAGGGCTAAAATCAACA